>DDXO01000121.1 GCA_002347155.1 Caldifarciminota bacterium UBA2258 | reverse complement strand
CGGTTTCCGGCCGGACTTCTAGGGTACAGATTGCTTTTCGCGTCCTGTCGCGGATGTCTGGTTCGGATTCAGGGTAGGCGGTTGCGGTTTGACTGTCCGTGTCGAGCCGGTAGAATGGGCAGGCAATGTCTCCTTGCGCGGCCCGGGTGTCGGATTCCTGGCCCTTCATTCGTCATTCGGACTTCGTCATTCGGGTTTGCTTCTGACATGTGGCCTTTGCGTGAAGTCGACGAGTCTGCGGTCGCGCGGCTGAGCGCGGACGCCGGCATCAGCAACCTTGTCGCGCGGCTGCTCTGGCTGCGGGGAGCGCGCGACGCCGATGCCGTTCATCGCTGGCTTGCGCCGGAACTCGGACATCTCTACCCGCCCGAGTTGCTGCCCGACTTCGAGCCGGCGGTCGCGCGCCTCCAACGCGCCATTGCCCGACGCGAGAAAGTCCTCATCTGGGGACACGACGACCTCGACGGCATCACGTCGGTCGTGATTCTCTACCGACTGCTGACCGACCTGCAGGGAACGGCTCTGTACTACATTCCGCAGAAGGGCAGGGAGCGGCACGGGCTGAACGGGGAGCTTGCCGTGGAGCTGCTCGGCGGCGCCGGACTGGTCGTTACCGTTGACTGCGGCATTACCAACCGGGAGCAGGTTGCCTTCCTGCGTTCTAGGGGTATAGATGTGGTCGTCACCGACCACCACGAGGTGACTGAGTCGATGCCGGAGGCGGTCGCCAACGTTGACCCCAAGCGACCGGACTCGAAGTACCCGTATCGTGGACTGGCAAGCGCCGGGGTGACGCTCAAACTGGCGATGGGAGTCGCGCGCGAGGCACTCGGACTTTCGGTGTCCGAGTTCATCTCGGTTCAGCCGCAGCAATTCGCGATGGCCGTGCTGGGCACACTGGCCGACCGGGTTCCGCTCACCGGCGAGAACCGGACCATTGTTGCCGCCAGCCTCGGCCGGCTCAGGGAAATCCCGGTCGTCGCGGTGCGCGCGGTCTTCGACTACCTGAACGCAGGGGAGAAGCTGACCATGCGGCGGTTTGTCACCGAGTTGCTGCCGTTGTTCGCAGCGGCCGACGGGAACGAAGGCGTGCGGAAGTTCCTGACCGCCGACATCGAGGAGGCGCGGACCTGGGTAGCGGAACTGGCCCGGCGCCGCGAGGAGTGGCACGAGCAGGTCGACCAGACCTACGAGCTCGCCCGCCAGAACCTCTCGGTAGGGGATGGCATCATCTTCGCGCGTCACCGGGACCTCTCTCTGCGTGCACTCGGTTCATGCGCGGTACGGCTGAAGGACAGCTACCAGTTGCCGGCCATCGTGATGGGCTGGCGCGGCGACGCCTGGGTGGCTGAAGGCCGCGGAATCGAGGGCGTCAACCTTATGGATGTCCTGTCGTCGTGCGGGCGGTTCTTCATTGACTACGGCGGGCACAAGAAGGCGGCCGGCTTCTCAATCAAGGACGAGAAGGTCGAGGAGTTCATGCGCTGCGCCGAGGCGTATGCGCACGAGCATTTCGCAGGCCGGATTCAGCCCGAGAATGTGCTCAGGGCCGATGCGTTCCTGCCGCTGGCGGAATTCGACCGCGACGTGGTCGGGCTCGCACCGTTCGGCGAGGGCAATCCGCAGCCGGTGTTTGCGACCGGCCCGACCGAGCTCGGATTCGCCGATGACGGCTGGTCCGTGGTCGACCGGCCCGACCTCGTGCTGCGGGCGGCCGGCAATGGAGTCCAGATCGACACGCGGCTGACCTACCGACTGCTGTACACCCTCGACGACTTCGGACGGCTGACGATACTTGAAGCAAAGCCCGTGGAGCAATGACCAGTTACCAGTTACAAGTTTCCAGTGACAAACCGGACGAGGGCGGGTTCCGAGTCAGGCTGAACTCCGGACACTGGACTCTGGTTACTGGTCACTGGAACCTGGTTTCTCCTCGTGCCTGACAAGGTCGTTCACGTCGTCCGGAAGAAGAGCCGAGGGCAGCATGCCTGGGTCTTTTCCAACGAAGTCACGAGAACCGAAGGCAATCCCGGGCCGGGGGACACGGTTCAGGTTCTGGACCGGAAGCGGCTGCTCGGTTCCGGTATCTACAACCCGCATTCGCTCATCCGCGTGCGGCTCTATTCGGAGCAGAACGAGGAGCTGGATACGGCTTTCCTCAGGCACCGGATTGAGGCGGCGCTCCAATACCGGAAGGCGATGCTGCCGGGGGAGAACGACTTCCGGCTGATGTTCAGCGAGAGCGACCGCGTGCCCGGCCTGGTGATGGACAAATACGGCAACCACTTCGTGGTTCAGACCTATGCGATGGGAATGGACATGAGGCATGAACTGGTAGTCAACGCCTTGCGTGAGGTCTTCGAGGTGGCCTCGGTCATCGAGAAGAACGACTTCCGGCTCCGCGACCCAGAGGGTCTGCCGCGCAGGGCAGGCGTCCTGTTCGGCGCGCCCGAGCCGCGAATCGTGATTTCCGAGAGCGGGGCGAGGTTCTACGTGGACGTTGCCGGGGGGCAGAAGACCGGGTACTACTTTGACCACCGTCTGACCCGCCGCAGGGTGAGGCAGCTCTCATCCGGGCGCAATGTGCTCGATGTCTTCTCCTACACCGGTTCGTTCGCCATCAATGCAGCCTTGGGCGGGGCTGAGAGTGTGCTGGCGGTCGATGCCTCGGCCGCGGCCGCGACCATTGCCACCGACAACTCGGTCCTGAACGGCGTCGCGGACAAATGCCAGTTTGCCACCGACAACGCGTTCACGGCTTTGGCCGAGCTTGACACGCAGGGCAGGAAGTTCGACCTCATCAATCTCGACCCACCCGCCTTCATCAAGGCGCAGAAGGACAAGACGGCAGGCTTGCGGGGGTACCGCCAGATAAACGCGATGGCGATGAAGCTCCTGCCCGAGGGCGGCATACTCGTCTCTTCGTCCTGCTCGCACTACCTGTTCTGGCAGGACATGCTCGACATGCTGGTGGCCGCGTCGCAGGACGTTGGGCGCAGCTTCACCATTCTCGACCGCACGACCCAGGGTCCTGACCACCAGGTCCTGCTCTCCATGCCCGAGTCCGAGTACCTGCGCGGGTTCATTCTGCAGGTCTCCTGACGGTCTGGACTATCCTCGATCCCCGGTCTCTGTTACGACACCCTGGCCGCGAGCCCAGGCGTGGGAATCCGGTTTTCAGTATCACCCAAATCGCTGAACATTAACAACATAGCGGATTGACACTCCCGCAGCCTCGCCTGCCGTGGACTTGACGGGACGCAGTTCCAGTCAGTAGACGATCACGACGCCGGAGCTTGTAAGCCGGAGCGTTACCTGACGGATGCTGCCGTCACGTTTGGCGTAGCACCGGATGCGGTAGTTGTATCCGGTTGCGGGTTCGAATGTGACTATGTCACGGGGCGACCACATCAGCCGGCGGGCCGTTCCCGCGCTCACGAATACGATCACCTCGATCGTGGACATCGGGTCGGCACAGAAGGACTCGCTGTCTGACCTGGACAGGCCTTTGAACACGCTGCCGGCGATTTCGACGTGTGAATGGAAGCTGCCCGCGAAGCGCAGCCGCATGATGCGGGCCAGTTCGCGGCGGCGGCGGGCAAGTCGTGCAATCGTGGCCGAGTCCTTGAAGGTGACACCGGTCCGTGTCCTGATGCCACCCCGATAGAAACAGGACCGGCGGATGGTCAGCCGGCGCTTGCGGTCGAGGCGGCCGAACAGAAAACCGTAGGTCTCCCTCTTGAAGCTCGCTTCATAGCCATCACGGGCCAGCCGGCACAGCTCCCGGACCGCATCCTCTTCGAACCGAACCGGACCGCGGAAGCGGAAGACGCAGCTTCGGGCAATCCGACTCGATACGGCGTCCTGTGCCACGGCGTCCGCGCACGTCCTGCTCATGGACCGATTGTAGCTGATCGTCAGAGGGCCGCAAGCCGGGCTGGCAGCCCCGAGTTCATAGTGGAAATGGGGCACCGCGCAGCCGGCTGCGCGGTGCCGGAGATTTCAGAGGATGAGGCGGAACGACGTCCGGCCTCCTAGAGCGGGCGGATTCTGTTCCTGAACTGGACGGCCTCCTCATCGTCCGTTGCCAGGGCGTTCACGAACCGGTCAATCCCCAGCGCGTCGAGGCAGTAGTCCTCGCCGACGAGCAGCACACCCTGCCGCAGCCAGCTCCGGATCTGATGGCCATCTTGCCCGAGCTGCTCGTACGGGTGACTGTCCAGCAGCGGTTTCATGGTTCGCGGGTCCAGTGCGACCGCGACCAGCACGAACGGGTAGCTCCGCAGCGAGATCCGAAGGGCGGGCGGTCGGTCGCCGCCGCCCGGAACTGCCGACGTACCGATGATATTGTCCTCGCGCACCAGCATCTCGACCGGCAGCTCCGGCCGCAGGCCCAGTCTCGTGGCGATTATTCCGATGCCGAGATTGCGTACCAGGTTGTCGGTGGCCAGGGGCTTGACCGAGCGCGTCATCCGAATGCGGAACGTAGCCGTTTCCTGGATGGCGAGCAGTTCGCGGAAAACACACCACGTCATTACCGCTGCCAGCCCGCCCCGTCTATAGCGCGGGCTGACAGCGGCGTTCGACAGGACGATGCCTCTGCCCGAGGGACTGCGCTCGATGTGGACGGTACCGGCGAGGTTGCCGTCCTCGCGCAGCCGCACGACGGCGTTGTCTGGCAGGACGTCGATGCCAACCTGGAACCGGCGTTCCGACAGCGGGCCGTCTATTATCAGGATGTTGTCATGGTCGAGCCATGCGAAGCGAGGCCCGATTCGGCGCGGAGTCCAGCGTCGAGATTCGGGCGACGCTATCTCGTAGTTCGGCAGGGAGGTCGAGATCTTGTCCTCTTGCGTGTCAGGGATGCCCATATGCGCATATCTTTGCAGCACTCGTGCCAGAAAGTGCGGGACAGAGACACGTCCCATAAAGTATTGTCAGATAGTTGATTACACCGTTTTTGGCGTTCAGCGATGTCGCACCTGTCGCAGGTCGCCAAGGCGGTTCGCTCCTCATTGCTGCATTATTCAGCAGGCAGACTGTGGCCCGGTGCCGGTTAGTGCCGCTGATTGTGACAGACTGCTGCGGAGTAGCAGAAGCAGGCGACTCGGGTGTGCTGGGTTGCCTGCGTGTGTCCGGTGCGGCCGGGCCTAGTCGGACATAATGAGCTTGACTATGCGGGCGAATCCCCGAGCCTGCAGTCGGCAGAAGTAGGTTCCGCGGTTCACCCGGAGGCCGCGCTCATCGGTTCCGTCCCACAGGGCACGGTGGTAACCGGCCGGCAGTTCGGCTTTCACCAGCGTGCGGACCAGCGCGCCGGCGGCGTCGTATACCTGGACTGAGACGCGTGCACGGACCGGCACCGCAAACGGCACAAGCACGCGACCGACAGAGGGATTGGGTCGGGCAGAGCCCAGCGAGTAGTCGTGCGGAATGCCGGCAAGGTCGTCGGGACCCTCGATACCGGGGCCGGGACGCACCATGAACTGCGCTCGGGCCGTGTCGTTGGCCGGGTTGTCGTCACCGCGGCGTCCGGTGAATGCTTTCATGTCGTAGGTGCCGGGCGGTGAGGCCAGCCAGTTGTCGAAGGCGACATCAGTGCTTTCCTGCGGGGGCAGTGTAATCGTCACCGAGTCTTCGTAGACCTGCAGTATCGCAGAGAAGCCCGGTCCCCGGGTTGCGACCAGAGCTGCTGTCTCAATCTGGAACCAGACGGGAAAGGTCTGCGTTGATGCACCGAAGTTCCGGAAGCGTGCGACCGGCGTGACGTCCGTGCCTGAGTCAATCTCTCCCACCGGCGAGACTATCGTCCGGCAGCCGACGTCGACGACAAAGACCCGCACGGTATCGGAGAGAAAGTCGTTGCTCGGGTTGGTGTCACCCTCGACTTCAAGACTACAGCGTTCGGCTACGAGTCCGGTCGGGTGTGCCGCCCACGGCTTGAAGGTGACGTCCGCCGACTGACCCGGTTCCGGGCCGTCATAGACCTGGACCGTGTCGCCGTACGACAACCCGATGTACATGAAGGCGTTGAACATCGGTATGACGTCGCCGTTGTTCTTGATGGTGGCCCGCGGGATGACGGTGTCGTAGTGGTCGTAGCTCCCCTGCGGAGCGACGATCGCCGTCACCGCCAGGTCGGGGTGGCCGTACCGGAGTCGCGCGGTAGAGGCGCTGCTCCAGGGACCGGTATAGGAGACCTCGCCGGACACGAACACGTGGTCGGAGTCGGACGCGCAGACGGTGGCGCCGAAGTCGATCATGCGGTCCGGGCCATCGTAGCGATAGCTCCACAGCGTGTCCTTGGGGGCGGCGTTGGCTGCACTGTAGCCGAGTACAAAGAGGTCGTTCGCACTCCGGCCGGTGACATAGACCCGGCCTCTGGCGTAGCAGACCGAGTACCCGCGGTCGTCTTCGTCGCTCACACCGTAAGTGGCGCCGGCCGTACCCCACAGCGACGTGAGTGTGTTGTTGAACTTCATCGTCGCCACCTGTTCGTTCAAAGGCCAGGGATACGCCAGCACACCGGTTACGTAGACATTCTGCGGGTTGGAATCGTCGAGAGCGACCGAGAAAGCGTAATCGTCGCCGTTTTCGGACGCCACGTTAAGGCTGCGGTAGTTGAGCCGGCTGCCGGATGGGCTGTAACGAACCACAGCGTAGTTGTAGCCCTGTGAGTTGGTCCTCTCGTAGTAGTCAAAACCAACGACGTATATGTCGCCATTGCTGGCAACCGCCAGGTCAAAGGCGACATCGTCATCATCATAGCTTGTCTGAGGATTGCGGTACGTGGCCGCCCAGAGTCGGTTGCCCGAAGGTGTGAACTTCATGGTCCACCACTCGCGTTCGCGGTTGAAGTCCAACCCGTGGCCGGTGGTGACGACCCCGCTGTCAGGTGACCGGGCAATCGCAGAAGCGACGTTGTCATAGAGGTCGTAGTTCTCGAAGTAGTCGGGGTGGACGTCGCTCGGGTCTCGGCGGGCGATGGCCGTTGTGTCGAGCACATAGGTGCGCGTCCAGAGCGTATCGCCGTTGGCCGGGTCGATCCGGGCCACCAGGTACCCGGTCAGATAGCCGTAGCCGGAGTCAGCCCCGCAGATGTAGACATCGCCGGCGTTCCCGATGGCGATGCCGAAGGCTTCGTCGTTTCCTTGCAGCCCGGAGGTCCTGCGCCAAAGCTCCACGCCGTTTGAGTCGTACTTGGCCCAGGCCGCGTCGTCAAAGTCAGTGTTATCTGCCTTGCCCGCAATGTAGATGTTGCCGACTGAGTCAACAGTTACCGCCTGTGCCATGTCGCCGTTGCTTGTGCCCGTGCCGCTGAATCCGTTGACCCAGGCCCGGGTTCCGTTCGGGCGGTACTTCATGACCAAGAGGTCGGTGCCGCCGGGATTGGCAGCCAGTTCGCCGGCACCGCAGACGTACAGGTTGCCGGTCAGTGTATCGAGGTAGCTGTCGGCTGCTTCGTTGAACTGGGTCTGGGTCGGGCCGGTGTAGTGCTTTATCCAGGCCGGATTGACACCACCGGCAGCCACAACTGCCGCCAGCAGCGCGAGGGCGAGCAAGAACCTGCGAGTTCGCATCAAACCTCCTCAGGATGGCGAAAGGTCACTACCAAGACTAACGTGCCTCAGATGCGCTCATGTGACGCCCTGAGTTTGGAGCCGGACGAGCGCGCACGAACGCATCTGGTGGCGTTCCGCTCCAACTAACAATACCAGTCGAGCACAGAAGTGTCAAGGAATCGGCGCGGAGAGGCAGCAGGAAGCCACGTGAGGCCGGACCAGTGGCTAGCCGGCCCGGCGGAACAGCTCGATCTTCTGTTCCACCAGCCTGGTGACAGCGTCGCGGGCCCGGCCCAGGTAGTGGCGCGGGTCAAAGTCCCTGGGCTGCTCGGCAAAGGCGCGTCTCACCTCGGCTGCAAACGCAAGGCGGAGGTCGGTGTCAACGTTGACCTTGTTCACGCCCAGCTCTATCGCTCGTGTCAAGTCCGGTTCCGGCACGCCGCGCGCCCCTTTGACGTCCAGGCCGTAGTGCTCGCACTTCTCGACGAGCTCCGGAGGTACGGATGAAGCGCCGTGCAGGACCAGCGGCAGCCCGCCCGTGACGTGCTTCACCTTCGCCAGGCGTTCGAAGTCGAGCTTCGGTTTCCCCTTGAACTTGAAGGCGCCGTGTGCCGTCCCAATGGCAGGAGCCAGCGAATCCACGCCGGTTTCAGCCACGAACCGGGCCGCCTCGGCCGGATCCACAAGCAGAGCATCACGCTCGGCGACGACCACGCTGTCCTCGCGGCCGACCAGCCGTCCCAGCTCGGCTTCGACCGAAACGCCGGTTGGGTGCGCCATGGCGACGACTGCCCGCGTCTGCCTGAGGTTCTCTTCGAACGGCAGGTGCGAGGCGTCAATCATCACCGACGTGTACCCGGCTTTGATGCAGCGCTGGATGAGCGCAAGGTCTTTGCCATGGTCGAGGTGAAGGCTGAGGGGGACCTTCGTTGTCTCGGCTGCTGCCCGGGCCATAGCGATGATGTACTCGATGCCGGCATAGTTGATTGCGCCTTCACTCGTGGCGAGAAAGACCGGCGTCTGCTTTGCGTCCGCCGCCGCCACGATCGCGCGGAGAAACTCCAGATTGCTGAAATTGAACGCGCCGACCGCATGGCCGCGCGCACCGGCCGCTGCGAGCAGCTCCCGGCCGGGAACAAGACTCATCTTCCGACCTCCTCGAACGTCACCTGTGGCAATAGCTCATCGATGTCCGCGCAGCGGCAAAGGCCGGTGCCCGCGTTCAGGGTCGCGGCGGTGCCGGCCGCGACCGCCCGGCGCAGCGCGTCGAGGTTCGACTCACCCAGCGCCATCCCGTGTACAAAGCCCGCCACCGCGCAGTCGCCGGCACCGACCGTGCTCTTGACCGGGACCTTCGGGGGCCGCGCGTGTACGACCTCGCTCTTCGTGACCATCACTATTCCGTCAGGTCCGAGCGAGGCGAGTACAATGCTCACGAGGTCGAGAAGTCCCCGGGTATATTCGGATATGGCCTTGACGTCCGGCAGCGGTCTGCCGGCCAGCTCGGCGAGCTCGGAACGATTGGGCTTGATGACGGCCGGGCGGGCGCGTATCGACTGGCGCAAGGCCGCGCCCGCCGTATCGAGCACGACCTTGGCTCCACGCTCATTGCCGATGGCCATCATGCGGGAATAGACCTCAGGCGTGAGTCCGGGCGGCAGCGAGCCGGAGACGACCAGGAAGTCCATGTCCGGCGACCGTTCCAGTGCGTCGAGGAAGTCCATCAACTCTGCCGGCTGCACCTCGGGTCCGCGGGCCAGGAGTGCGGTCTCGGCGCCGTTCGACGCGTCCTGGATGATGATGTTGGTGCGGGTTTCGTTGGCAATGTGCGTGAACCTGCAGGCTACACCGGAGAGAAGGAGCCGGCCTTCGAGTTCCTTGCCGTCAAACCCGCCGACGAGCCCGAGCGCGACGTTGTCGCTGCCCATCTCGCGGAGCGCACGCGATACGTCAATTCCCTTGCCGCCGGCGTAGCGCGCCTCGCTGCGTATGCGGGTGCTCTGACCTGGAACGAGCGACTCCACGTGCAGAGTCCGGTCCAGGGCGGGGTTGAGTGTTACCGTGTAGATCACAGCTCGTCCTTGTCTTCCGGGCTGGAGATTGGCATCATGGCGTATTGCGGGGTGGCAACTGGGCCGTTTCTTCTTCCATTAGTTGTTGGACTTGCTGCAACCCGAGGCGGATTCCCCGGCGCGCGGCGGAGGAGCAAGTCATGGACGGACTGAAGAGCGCTTGCGCCTGACCGGCAGCAGCACGACCGACGACGACTGGTGGGAGATGAACCACTCCACCGGAACGTCAGAAGAGAGGGTCACAGGCAGCCCAGCATCGCGGCACTGTGTCTGACCGAGCCGTTTTGATGATACCAGACTACCGTGCTGTCAACTGGTTCTGTCGTGCCCGGCGCCGAATGGTTTGCTCCGGAACCACTTGCCGGCAGGCCGCGGGACTGAACCGTGTATACTCCCTGCGGGGTTCCCGCGTCCGGATGCCTATGGCGACGTCTGCTGCACGACAAGGTGGACAGATGTGTCCGCGCCTGTGTTATGCATGTTGTCCAGGATGAAGTGGTATCCGGTTCCAACGGTAACCACGGCCGAGAAGTTCGATCCTGTCGACTGCTCCACTTTGATCACAGCGTCATAGGGTTGGAGGAACCGCCATTTCTGGTAGTTGGCCGAGTCCAGCATGAGGAAAGTGATATCCAAAGGCTGAGCCGAGAACGAGCCGGATACGGTGTAACGCGCCGGTATGTAGCTGCTGCTCCAGAACCTGTAGTCGCCTCCGGCGACCTCGCCAGTCCAGTCGACGAGAGTCGTGGTGACAGCGTTGATGGCCACCGTTCCGCTCATGGTGTCGGCCGCGCCGCTGTCGTCTCGCACCGTGACCGTTATCGTCGCGGTCCCGGAGGATTCGGGCGCGGTCCAGACGACCGCACTGCCGGTCGTTGACTGCAGGTCGCCGGCGCTGCACGTCCAGTTGTAGGCAAGGGCGTCCGTATCCGGGTCCGTGGCAGTGCAGCGGAGCGTTGCGTCAAGCGAGGCGTCTATCTCGGTCGGTATGTCCAGCGCTGTGATTGTCGGGGCACGATTCGGGTGTGTCGCCTGCTCGCAGCCCAGGACGACCAGCCCGCCGACGGCGAGCGCGAGCATAATGCGATACGCGGCTGCTTTCATCCAGTCCTCCTTATCTTGGGTAACGGTCCTGGTAGCACGTAAGCGTGGAGTCCTTGACACGTCACTCTATTCTAACGCCGGCTGGTGACTATGTCAAATGTACAGAACAACCCTGAATCCGACATGGGAACCACGAAGGACACGAAATCGATGGGTACGCAAAATGAAGTTCCTTTTCCTTCGACTTCGCGTCTGCGTGGCCTTCAATATCGGGACGAGGGAACAAGGGCGACCAGCGGCGGGAGCCGACGTCCGGCGGCCGTGAACCCGCTCGCGTACTAATGACACGCAGATAGTGACTTCACGCTCGCATACGCCGTGTATGCTTGGCCGCGCTGAGGTAAAGGCTGCAAAGTCATCTCCTGTTCATCTTTAGATTCATGCTTGCATTGCTGCACGGGGGGTCTATAATCCGTCGTCCCTGGGGCAGCCAGGGACACGAGTACGGCCGCGGCGGATGGCAGTTGGTACCGCTGGCCCTGCCGTCCAACCAAGCCCGGCAGTACCTACGGGTGCGGAGTTTCTTCCCGACCGAGCCCTCAACAACTCGAGCGGTCCGCACCCGCTTCTCTTTTCCGACCGATTGACAGCTTCCTGGTCTGCTCGGGAGTGGTGTCGAGTGCCACCGTCGTGCGGTCGCGGCTGTTCAGGACAAGATGGAGATCAAGTGCCGGGATCGCACCCGGGCTGGCGGTGTGACTGAGGCCGGCAGCTTTCGGCTACTCGGCTTGCGCCTGGGCTGGCTGTGGGCTTGCAGCTTGAAGCGTGAGGCTCGCGGCCTCCGGCCGCGTATCCTTGACGCGCTTCAGCCTATGAATCTGGGAAGTGTGCCGGTTTTTCATGACATTCCCGCTGTGGTTTGACATGTAGAGCCGAGGCCGGGTATCAGAAGCGCCGGTGCGTTGGTATCGGCCCGCACCCGGTCATCCGCGGGAGGGACGGCTGAACGGGCGACTGTGCGTCAAGGGTAGTTCAACGTGCGGCGCACGACTTCGTGACTCCCGGCCTAGACGGCCGCGTCCTGGGTGACGCGGATTACTTCCTCGGCTGACGTCAGACCGGCCCGAGCCTTGGCCGCCGCGTCTTCGCGCAGCGGAACCATCCCCAATTTGACGGCAATCTGCCTGACTTCGTCGGCCGACTTGCCTTCCATAACCATCCGGCGAACGGTCGAATCCAGCATGAGCAGCTCGAATGCTCCGACTCGGCCCCGGTAGCCCAGGTCGTTGCATTCCGGGCAGCCGACCCCGCGCTTGAACTTGGCGCCCGGCTGGGCCCCCAGCCGGCGCAAGATCGGCTCGGGCGGCTCGTACGACTCAGCGCACCGCTTGCAGACACGGCGCATGAGCCGCTGGGCCAACACGCCGATCACGCTGGACGAAATGAGGAACGGCTCGACCTTCATGTCCACCAAACGGGTCAGGGCGCCGGGTGCGTCATTGGTGTGCAGGGTCGAGAGCACCAGGTGGCCGGTAAGCGCGGCCTGGAAGGCGATCTCCGCGGTTTCTGAGTCGCGGATTTCCCCGACCATGATGATGTCCGGGTCCTGGCGGAGAATGGAACGCAGCCCGTCGGCAAAGGTTATGCCGGCCTTGCGGTTGACCTGGCATTGGCGGATTCCCGCCTGCCGGTACTCGACCGGGTCCTCGATCGTAACGATGTTCTTCTCCTCACAGCGGATTTCATGGAGCACCGTGTTCAGGGTCGTGGTCTTTCCCGACCCGGTCGGTCCGGTCACGAGCAGAATCCCGTGCGGCTGGCGGAACTGCCTTTCGAACTCGGTCGCGATGCCCGCGCTCATCCCCAGCTCGGTCAGGGAGAGGGGTTTCTGCGCCCGGTCCAGAATCCGCAGCACCACCGCTTCTCCGTAGATGGTCGGAAACGTTGACATCCGGACGTCGATGGTGCGGGCCGCGACGCGCAGGTCGAGCCTTCCGTCCTGGGCCAGGCGCTTCTCGGAAATGTCGAGGTCCGCGAGCACCTTGAGGTGGGCGGTAATCGCCGGGCCCATTGCGGTTGGCGGACGGTCGGTGTCGCGCAGCATCCCGTCCACGCGGATCCGAACCCGCACCTGGTTTTCCTGCGGTTCGATGTGAATATCGGATGCGTTCTCCATGACGGCCCGCGCCAGCAGGTCGTTGACGAACTTCACTGCGGATTGGTCTTCAACCATTGCTCTCCTTAGTTATGTGCAGCGCCGGCAAGACCCGGCATGCGCTCACTTGCCGGCCGGTCCGAACCGGCGCACTGCCCGGAACGCCGCGGCGACCACGCCCGCGGCCGCGCCCAGCCCGGCAAAGACCAGCGAGGCGTTCAGCAGTCCGGAGAAACCCAGCTCGCGAAACTGGCCGGCCGCGAAGCAGATGCCGACCCGAATAAGAACGCCGGCGATGGCCCCGGCAATCACGAATCCGGGCAGCCGGGTCGCAACCCGCGACGCGAAGTCCCACACTCCCCAGTTTCGCCGCGCCACGCGGTTCTTGTCCGCCTCAATCGCCAGAGCGCCGAGCCGCGCTTCCATCCGGGGGATGTGCTCCTCGCCGGCCCGTGAATACTCGGCCGCGTCAGACAGGTTGGCGGTGGCCCGGCGCAGCGGCGTGGCCGCGTCGACTGCCAGCAGCAGCACGTCCTGCAGCGCGAAAAGGGTGTCCTCGGCCGCAAGCGTCCGGCACCGCTGAAACATGCTCTCGGCCTCGGCCAGCGAAGACTCGGCCCGGGCCACGACCCGGCCGAGCTTGTCCAGCGCGCGGCGCGCGTTCCGGCCCTCCTCATCGAACGACCGCCGGACGTCGGTGCAGACGCCCGGCATCTCGCCGTAGTCAGCCGGATAGCCCGAGCCGCGGGCCTCGACGTTGCGCAGTCGCGTTTCCAGCTCGGTCAGCCGGGTCTTGAACAGGGCGGTCTCGGCCTTCATGCTGCCCAGATCCGCGCCGGCGGCCATGGCCCGTTCGCCCTGTTGCCTTGACTCGGCTCTCATCTCGTTCAGCATCTGATGCAGTTGCGTCGTCGCCGAAGCCAGGTCGCGGTCCGTGTCGAGCGTCAGGGCGAATCGCCGGTCAAGCGCCAAAGCCGCGCGTGCCGCGGCCACCGCCTCGTCCCCGCGGCCGAGCAGTGCCGCATACTTGGCCCGGTGGTAATAGGCCTGGGATAGCTTGGGGTTGATCTTGCACGCCTCGGCGCAGAGCTCGAGCGCTTCCTCGGTCCGGCCCAGCAGGCGGCAGGCAATCGACAGGTGCAGCATCGCCTCGGCTGCGGGCGCGGCCATTTCCGGCCGGCGCCGGACCGCGCCTTGCCCGTAGCGCACCGCCCGTCGCAGGTGCACCTCAGCATCAACCGGGTTGAACACGCTGTCCTCGCGGGACACCCCGTAGAGATAGATCCAGCCCAGTTCGAACTGGACCGAGAAGTCGGTCGGGTAGCGATCTTCGGCTTTGCTCAGCCATTCAATCGCCTCGGGGAAGAGCAGTTCCGCGGCCTTGGCACAGCCTTCGGCGTAAAGCTCGCGTGTCTCGGCCCAGCGCGGGTGCAGCGAGGCATCCGGCTGAGGTCCCTGCCGCTCGTCGGGAGTATTCAGCGCGTCGGCCAGCACCAGCAGAAACCCGCCCTGAACCCGCAGTTCGTTCAGCAGAGGAGCCAGAGGATAGGCGAACTCGGCGCCGAGGTCATGGAACCCGTGCTTAGGGTCGCGCGCTCCTCGCTCCAGCCCGACCGCCAGAAGATGGCCGTCCAACACCAGTCCGTGTCCGGTCGCCTGGGTGGCCTCAGATGCGATCCGCCGTACTGCGTCCGACCCGGCCACCGTGCGCAGAGCCAGCTCGGAAACGTCGAGCTCGACCCGCTCGGCCCGCACGCCGGCGCAGACCTGTTCCGCCCATTCGGCCGGGGAGGGCAGGCTGCGCGTCGTACTCATCTTCTGTTCGTCGGTCTCGCTCATCTACGTCCTTTCATGACAGGGAACGACCGGGTGACACCGGTCGCCCGGACCATATCGAGATAGTATGTCCATACGAGCCGGGATGTCAAGGCGGCGGGCCGGGACGGCAGACGGCAGACGGCCTACGGCGTGCGGCTCACAAGCAACGGCTCGCGGCCTGAGGTTTGGGGCTGGAGGCTTGAGCTTGTGCTTGAGCTGCGACGCAGTCGCGCATCGGCGGGCGGAATTGGGCGCTGGCTCCCGGAAACCCTTGACCTACTGCCTCGTCAGTACGAGCCGTTTGCGGATGCGGTCGGTCTTGCCGGCGTGCACGTAGTCGAGCAGGTACTCATAGGTCCCGGGCGCGATTCTACGGCCGTTGTCATTCACTCCGTCCCAGCGGATGAGGTGAACTCCAGCCGGCATGTCTCTGTTTTCCATGACGCGGCAGACCCGCTCTCCAGTTCGGGTGTAGATGGTCAGATTCACCTTGCCCTCATCCGGCAGGCCGACCACAAACGCCGTATGGTCGCTGAATGGGTTCGGGAAGTTGTGCACGGAGAATGCGGGCAAGAGAGTGAGACTCAGGACGGCCGTGTCGGCGATATCCGGGCGACCACCCACGTGTCCCGCCACGAAGAATACGCCCTGACCGAGCGACGCTGTGTCTCCCTGCGTCCCGGACGGAGCGGTCACATCCAGCGAGAACCAGCCTGACTCTCCCGGTGCCACGTAGCCAAGGTCAGGCACTCCATCCCCATCGGTGTCGGTGAGGTCGTTCGCGCCGGTCGCGTCACAGAGCCTCGCGCTCCAGCCCGGGGGAGACGAGGGCTTCGGCACCGCCACCACGCCGCCGGTGTCGCCCGCAAGCAGGGCGTAGAACTGATAGGTTCCGTTCTCACCGGCCTGAAGCACGTGTGACTGGTCCGGCTCAATCCGGAGCGTCTGCGCGGACACGTGCACCGAAGAACCAACCTCATCGTTGGAGCTATCTTCGTCAATCGCCAGCATCGTCGAGCAACTGACTGCCCAGTCGCCCGTTTCCGCCACCCAGGGCGGAAAGGTAAGCTCTGCCGCCGAATCTGCGGGCAGTGCGACTGCCACATTCACCTTCTCATTGTAGCTCGTGCCGATGCGGAACCGTACGTCGAAGTACCGTTCCACTCGGTTTCCATAGTTCCTGACTCGCGCTCTCGGCATGACAGTATCGCCGGCCCGCACGCTGCCTGACGGTAAGACAATCGCAACCGCCCCGACGTCGTGGAAGGGCGGCGGGAGCACCTGAATTGTATCTCTGATGGTGTCATTGGCCGGGTTCATGTCGCCCGGCAGCGACGTGAAACACGTGACGGCTAGTGAGCCGACCGGCTCCGCAATCCATGCAGGAAACACCACCGTGTCAGAGACCTCCGAAGCCAGTGTCTCTTGAACCGTCTGGGCATACGCCGTCCCGATGCTAATGGTGACCGGGAACGCCACCCGGCCCAAGCCGAAGTTGCGGACAACCACGCTCGGCACGTACACTTGGCCGGAGTCTACGATTCCCGGAGGCGATAGAATCGCGACCCGACCAACGTCAGGATCTGGATTGGTCTTGATGACGTAGACGTCGTAATCCCCGGCGCCGAAGGACTCGGTCTCGCCCACCACGATGTAACTGCCATCAGTGGTCTGTTGAACCGACATGCATCGCTCGCTACCTGTCCCGCCATAGGTTCTGGTCCAGAGCGTGTCGCCCCGCGCATCGGTCTTGATGAGATAGACGTCTACTGCGCCTGCGCCACCGGGATTGACAAAGCCCACGCCGATGTAGCCTCCATCAGCGGTCTGCTGGACTGAGTAAACAACACTATACCCCGGGCTGCTGTAGGTCCTGGCCCAGAGCACATTACCCTGAGCATCGGTCTTGATCAAACAGGCATCGGATGCAGTCTCGCCTGAGACGATGTAGCCGCCGTCGGTAGTCTGCTGAGCCGAGCAAGCCCGACCGTCACCATAGATTCTGGTCCAGAGCGTATCGCCCGTTGCGTTTGTCTTGATGAGCCAGATACCGTCGTTGAGGCCGACGGTGACGTAGCCGCCGTCTGCGGTCTGCTGCACTGAGGTAAATTCAAGTACCGTTCCGCCATAGGTTCTGGTCCAGAGCGTTTCGCCCGCGGCGTCGGTCTTCAGGAGACAGATACCACGAAAGCCCTTGCCTGCGATGATGTAGCCACCGTCCGAGGTCTGGGCTGCGGAGTAGGCGTCGTCGATATATGAATAATGTGTATCGCCATAGGCTCTGGTCCACAGTGTATCACCTTGAGCATCGGTCTTGATGAGATAGGCATTGGGAGTCCCTGAGCTAATACCAGCGATGATGTAGCCGCCGTCTGAGGTCTGCCGGACCGAGCGGGCGACCGCCCCCCCACTACTACCATAGGTTCTGGTCCAGAGGGTATCACCTTGAGCATTGGTCTTGACGAGATACGCTTCTCCACTGCCGAGAGGCCTAGTGTGGCCTGCAATGACGTAGCCACCATCGGAGGTTTGTTGGACCGAGTAGCCATAGTCATTCCCTGCCCCGCCATAGGTTCTCTCCCAGTTCGTCTGGGCAGAGGCAATTGAGGAAAGGCAAACAACGGACAGCAGAAGGCAACCGTTGACCGGAAGCCGTATCCTCATCGCGGACATGCTAAGGCCCGCAGGGCGTTGTGTCAATAGGGAATCGAGTCGGCCGAGAGGCGTGGTCGTTGTCCGGTACGGCGAGCGGTTCGGAGCGAGTGCTGAAGTCAGTTCGTTGCCGCATACGATCCCGGGTACTTCCACCGTAACCATCACCGGTGCTTTCACCATTACGGTCACCGCTACCTTCACCATTACGGTCACCGCTACCTTCACCATTACGGTCACCGGTACTCTCACCGTTACGGTCACCGCTACTTTCACCGTTACGGTCACCGCTACCTTCGCCATTACGGTCACAGTTACTTTCACCGTTACGGTCACCGCTACCTTCACCGCTACGGTCACCGCTGCCTACCCCGCGCAGGGGTGTATTGGTCCAGATACGGCACAATCGTCTGCGGGTGAATAACTTGCGTGATTTCTCCGTTTGACCGTGAGTATACTACTTTGTATAATTCACCTCGGCGGACGCCGCGCATGAGAAGACCGACTGATACATTCCGCTTCCCGCCTGAGCTCGGCAAACGGCTCAGGGACTTGAGGCTTCGGGCCGGGCTGACCCAGGCTGAGTTGGCTCAGGCCATGGGCCGGGCCGGCAAAGGCCGGGCCTGCATAGTCAGCCGGATGGAGAAGGGCAGGGTGCGATACCCGTCGCTCGGGCTGGTTGCCGATTTCCTGCGCGGATGCCGGGCGGGCTTCAAGGACATCCTCGATCTCCTCGATCTCTACACCGAGCTACCGACAACCAGGCAGCAGGTGTTCGGCAAGGCACTGGAAAGGGTCGCAGCGAGCGTGCCCGCGAAGTGGCAGGCTCAGGTGACGAAGTACGACCAGCGAATCGACATTCCCAAGACGGCTCCGGAGAAGACTCCGGTGCAGGCAAAGCCCGACCTGTCCAAGCGGCTGGAGCGGGCCAAGAAGATGGCTGCGGCGGCGCGACGAAGGTTCCTCTATGGTCAGTTCCTGAAGGACGTGGTAGGCAAGGCAGGCCCGGATGTCTCCTTGAACGACCGGACACACTTTTTCAACCATGGGCTGCAGTGGTTTTCGATTCTCTATGCCACGCGTAAGAGCAGGCCCGCAGCGCGCGACAAGCGGCTGGCTGAGTCTGAGGCCAGGTTCGCAGAGGCGAGCGGGTTGCCGCTTCCGCAAATCCGCTACGTGCAGGATGCGGTGAAGGAGCACTTCGGCGAGATGGAGCGGAAGGGAGACCTGGACTGGCTGCCTGCCCTGAGCCTCGATGAATACGAGGCGAGTCTGCTCAAGCCGGCAGGCAGGCGGGAACTGCGGGAAGAGCAGCGCCGCGAGTTCTCGCGCAGGATTGAGGAGTACGAAGTAGCGCGCCGGGCAGCGGTCGAGAAGGTCTGGCAGGAGTTGCAGTTGTTGCTGGATGAGGCGGGCGTGCCGAAGGAGCGGAGGGCGGTCTATCGTCCGCTTACCGGGTACTGCTTCGCTGCCGCTCTGAACAGCGAGCCGGGAAGCGAGCAGGAGCGGCGGCAACTCGACGAGTACATTCTCGAACCGCATCGGATTCGGCTTGGGTTGGATACCGCCCTGGCGCAGCGGCTTGCCGGCACCATGCTTGTGCGGTTCCGCGAACTGGCCAGGACACTCCCGCCTGCCCCTCGGCCGAAGCGGTAGGCGCACGGTGTCGGTTGTGACGCGTTGCCGAGCCTGGACGCTCGGCATATTGACAACCGGAAAGAGTTGCCTAGACTAAGCGCCCGCAGATGCGGGCCGGCACGAGGCCAACCGACCAGCCGGTCAGGATTTCGCAGTACCTCAAAAAGGAGCTTCTATGAACGTCAGTCCGATATTCTGGATAGCGCCCGGCGGCGCGGTCATCGCGCTGGTAACCGCGCTCATCCTCGCACTGCAGAATATGAAGCGGAGCGAGGGGACCGAGCCGATGAAGGAAGTGGCCAAGGCGGTGCGCATCGGCGCGATGGCCTACCTGAAGCAGCAGTACAAGGGCGTCATCTTGTTCTTCGGTATCGTATTCGTGCTGCTCTGCGTGCTGGCAGCGCTCGGGCTGCAGACGTGGTTCGTGCCGTTCGCGTTCCTGACCGGCGGCTTCTTTTCCGGGCTCTCCGGTTACATCGGGATGTCGGTCGGCGTGCGTTCGAGCGCGCGCACGACGCATGCATGCAAGACGAGCTTGAACTCCGGCCTGCGGGTGGCATTCAATTCGGGCATGGTCATGGGCTTGACCGTGGTCGGGCTCGGACTGATTGACCTGTCGGTCTGGTACATCATTCTGAATGCCGTGTACGCCAACCTGCCGACCGTCGAGCGGCTGACCGCCATCACTTCCGCGATGATTGCGTTCGGCATCGGCGCATCCTCGCAGGCTTTGTTCGCCCGCGTCGGCGGCGGCATCTTCACGAAGGCGGCTGACGTCGGAGCAGACCTCGTGGGCAAGGTCGAGGCCGGGATTCCCGAGGACGACCCGCGCAACCCGGCGGTGATTGCCGACAACGTCGGGGATAATGTCGGCGACATCGCGGGCATGGGCGCAGACCTGTACGAGTCCTATGTTGATTCAATCGTCGCGTCGATGGCGCTGTCGGTAGTGGCTTTCGCTTCGTTCGGGGATACCACCAGCGTTAACGGCCTGCTGCTGCCGATGGTGCTGTCCGGTGTGGGTATCGTTGGCGCGATATTGGCGAGCTTCCTCGTCCGGGCCGGTGAGAAGGCAGAGCAGAAGGTGCTGCTCGCGGCCCTGCGGCGCGGAACCTACGGCGCGACGATCCTATCGGGCGTGCTCGGGTTCCTCATGGTCAAGTGGCTGCTGCCCGGGCACATCCAGGTCTTCTGGTCGATTCTGTCCGGTCTGCTGGCGGGCGTAATCGTCGGCTACTTCACCGAGCGGTTCACTTCCGACAGCTACAAGCCCGTGCAGAGCATCGCGGCCGAGGCAAAGACCTCACCGGCCACGGTCATCATCGAGGGCCTGGCCGTGGGCATGAACTCGACCATCCCGATCGTAATCACCGTCGCGGTAGCCATCATCACGAGTTACTACATGGCGGGCGGCGCCTCGAACCCGGGGCTCGGGCTCTATGGCATCGGTATCTCGGCGGTCGGCATGCTTTCTACCCTGGGTATCACGCTGGCGACCGACGCGTACGGGCCGGTGGCGGACAACGCGGGCGGCAACGCCGAGATGACGCACCAGGAGCCGATTGTGCGCGAGCGGACCGACGCGCTCGACTCGCTCGGCAACACGACTGCGGCCACGGGTAAGGGTTTCGCCATCGCTTCGGCCGCCCTGACCGCGCTGGCCCTGATAGCGGCTTATCGCGGCGAGGCAGTACACATGAGCGAGAGGGTGCTGGGCCATGTCAAGGACATGGACCTCACTCTGCTGAACCCGCGCCTGGTTGCGGGGTTGTTCCTCGGTGCGATGTTGCCGATGGGCGTTTCCTCGATGATAATGCGGGCGGTCGGCCGCGCCGCGTCGAAGATAGTCGAAGAGGTCAGACGCCAGTTCAAGACGATACCGGGCCTGATGGAGGGCACCGGCAAGCCGGACTACGCCCACGCGGTCGCCATCTGCACCAAGGCGGCCCAGAGAGAGATGATTGCGCCGTCGCTGCTGGCAATCATCGCCCCAATCGTGACCGGGCTCGTGCTTGGCGTCGAAGGTGTGGCCGGTTTCCTGGCCGGCGGCCTGGCGGCCGGGTTCTGCCTTGCCGTCTTCTCGGCCAACGCCGGCGGCGCCTGGGACAATGCCAAGAAGTTCATCGAGAAGGGCAACTTCGGCGGCAAGGGCTCGCCCGCGCACCATGCCGCGGTGGTCGGCGACACGGTCGGCGACCCGCTGAAGGACGCTTCCGGCCCGTCGCTCAATATCCTGCTGAAGCTACAGTCGATGGTATCGATTGTCGTGCTGGGGCTGGTCTTGAAGGTGTCGTCCTACCTGCCGTGGCTGCGGTAGGACGGTAATAGGACCTACAGGACCAATAGGACCTATAGCGGGCTCGGGGAATCTCCCGAGCCCGCTGCTTCTGCTTTGTCGGCTTCGGCCTCGAGTCGGCGCAGTTCTTCGTCGGACAGGCCGAAGTAGTGGCCGACCTCGTGGATGACGACCTCGCGGACGAGTTTGCGGATTTCAGCGGCGGTGCGCGCCTCCCGCTCTATCGGCTTCTGGAAGATGAGGATGCGGTCAGGTAGCACGTTGCCGTACCATGGACCGCGCTGCTTGTAGGGCACGCCCTGGTACACGCCGAGCAGCCCCCAGGGATTGCGGCTGAGCCCGCGATAAACATCGAGTGAGGCGATGGGCTGGATCTGAACGGCGATGTTCTCGAGCCTGGAGCGGAAGTCCTCTGGTATCGAGGCAATGGCCTCGTCAACCAGCTCGCTGAAGCGCTCAAGGTCCATCAGGGCCAATAACAAGCTCGAAACCCGAAGCTCGAATGACGATTCAATGCCGAAGTCCGAATCCCTGTTTCGCCATTCGTGATTCGGGCTTCAATCGGTATTCGAACTTTGAGCTTCGTCATTCGCTCTTCTGAGTGCGGGCAATCTGTGATCTCGTAGCCTCAGTGCTGGTTCCGCGCACCAAAGATGGCCGTACCTACCCTTATCATCGTTGCGCCTTCTTCAATCCCGACCTCGAAGTCCGAACTCATGCCCATAGAGAGATGGAGCAGGGGCACAGAGAAGCGTTGGCGGCAGTCCTCGGCCAGAGCGCACAGCATCTTGAAGCAGGGGCGGGAGGCCTCGGGGTCGTCAACGGCAAGACCTGGACCGATGGTCATCAGGCCGGCAAGGTTCAACCGGTCGAGCTTCAGCACTTCCGAGACCAGGTCCAGGACCGCTGCGGGCTGGACTCCATGCTTGGACGCCTCGGCCGAGGTGTTCACCTCTATCAGTGCGCTGATGCGTCTGTCCAACTGCTGGCAGCGGCGCTGCAATTCCTCGGCGAGGTGGAGCGAATCGACGCTCTGAATAGAGTCGAAGAGCTCGATCGCCTTCCTGGCTTTGTTGGTCTGGAGGCTGCCGACGAGGTGCCACGCTGCCTTCCCGGCTACCTGCGGCTTCTTGGCAGCCGCTTCCTGCACGCGGTTCTCGCCAACCTGGGTGATGCCGGCCTTGATGGCTTCGTCGATTTCGGCCGCGGTCCGGGTCTTGGTCACGGCCACGAGCGTAATCTCGGAGCGGTTGCGACCGGCGCGCGTGCAGGCCGAGCCGATTCTCTGTTCGAGCGCGACTAGATTGTCTGTGATGCTCACGGCGGGCCGGGACTAGCGGGTTTTCTTCTTGCGGCTGAGCAGTTCCTCGTACACGGCGAGATGGCGGTCGGCAAGATGCCGGACGTCCCACTTGTCCATCACGCGCTGGCGGGCCGCCTTGCCCATCTGCTCACGGTCCTGACCGAGCAACCAGATGACCTTCTCGGCGATGTCCGCGGCATCTCCCGCCTCGAAGAGCGCCCCGCTGACGCGGTCTTCGACAATCTGGGGCAGGCCGCCGACGCGTGATGCCGCGACCGGCGTCTCGCACGCCATTGCCTCCAAAGCGGCGATTGAGGTTTCCTCGTAGAAGGACGGGACAAGGGCCACATCGCCGGAGCTGAGGAACGGCGGCATGTTGGTGTTCGGCCGCTTGCCGAGGAACGTAACCGCGTCCTGCAGTCTGAGTTCCTGAACGAGTTGCTCCAGTTCCGACTGGAGCACGCCTTCGCCCACAATGTAGAGATGCGCCGGGTAGCGGGAGAGGATGGCAGGCATTGCTTCGAGCGCGTGGCGTACGCCCTTCTTGGGAATGAGCCGCGCCGCGCAGACGAGTATCTTCTTGCCCGGCTGCGTGAATGCCGGTGCGGTACGGTGGAAGACCTTGGTGTCGCAGGCGTTGACGTAGGGCTCGACCTTGTGCGGGGCGGCAACCCGGCGTGCGGCTTCGGCCTGCGGGAAGCTGTTGGCGAAGATGTGGTCCACGCCCAGGTAGAGGAGCCGCAGGCCCGGGCGCAGCAACGCCTTCTTGACGAACTTCTGGAATCGCGTCTCGTGGAGCGTAATCAGTACCGGCATGCCGTAGAACCACTTGGTGATGGTCACGGGCCAGCCGGACGGGAAGCTCTCGCCGTGAACGATGTCGGCGCCGCGGGCGACCTTGAGCAGCTTGAATAGGGACCAGCCCGTGTACAGAAACCAGCCGACCGGGTTGCGGCCGAACCAGGCGGTGCGGTGGACGTGGATGCCGTCGAGCAGCTCATAGCCCGCGAGGCCGGGCAGGGATTTGCCGCAGACGACGTGGACGTCGTGCCCCCGGTCGCGCAGCTCCCAGGCCAGGCTCTGGATGTGGCTTTCCATCCCGCCGAACTCGGGCAGGTAGTAGACTGCGTGGAAGACTATCTTCATCTCCGCTGTCGATTCTAGCCCTGTTCGGTGACTTGTCAAAGCCAGCCGGGAGAGTGAAGTCGAGGCAGCCTCGCGGCTGCCTTTATTGCCACGCGGCCCGCCGGGTCAGGCCGGCTTGTGGCAGACGGCCAGCAAGTCAAGACTCTCTCCCACGCCGTCGTTGATGACGTGGAAGTCATTCAGGCTGTAGGCGTTGATGAAGTCCCTGGTTGACGAATCGGGGTGTGTGACCTTGCGCAAGGTTCCGAGGACGCCTCCCAGAAACAGCTTCAGGGGTTCGGGCAGGGACCGGCGGATGGCGCTCAAGGGTCCGCCTTTCAGCGCCCAGGCGACGCGGGCCCGCTCGATCGCCTGCACTTCTTCGCTGCCCCGGATGCCCAGGACCAGCACGTCCGCGAAGCTCTTGCGCAGCGTGGCCTCCAATTGCTGCGGGTCGTACTCCCTGATGTGGAACCGGTTCCACGGTTTCTGTCCGGGATGCAGCCGGTAGCCGCGGTTCGGGGTCGTGAGCACGAGGATGCCGTCCGGCTTCAGTATCCGGCAGATCTCTGCGACATGGCCGGCATCGTCGCGGATGTGCTCGATGACCTGGAATGAGACCGCCAGGTCGAAAGTGCTGTCCGGGGACGGTATGGTGCTTCCGTCGTACAAGGCGAAGCGTACCTTGTTCGAGGCGTACTTCTGCGAAGCGTGCTCGACCGTGGCTTTGTCAATGTCGAGTCCGACTACTCGCGCCGCTGCCTGGGACAGCAGACTCGTGCCGTAACCCTCGCCGGAACCGACCTCGATGACCTCGTCGGTTGGCCTGATGCGTGACTTCGCGTATTCGTACGCGAAACTGTGTCTGAGGTAGAGGAGATATTCCTCGCGCGTATCGAACCGCTCCGGGTCTATTCGTTCGGCTGTCTTGGCCAAGTCCTACTCCTGACGTTCCGGCAACTTCTGGTCGCGTCGCGTCCGGACGAAGCCGACGACCAGAGTCCCGAGGAGGAAGAGCAGGCCGGCAAGGGTCAGCGCCCCGCCCGCCACGTAGTATTTCGGGTCATACCTGAATACGATGTCGTGGTGTCCGGGCTGGAGTGCGACTGCGCGGAAAGTGTGGTATGCCTGCAGCACCGGGACCGGTCTGCCGTTGTCGTAAGCCCTCCACTCGGGGAGGTAGTTCTCGGTCAGGACAAGCAGGCCGGGTGAGGTCATGTCGACGCCGGCGGTTATCTTGTTGCAGTCGAACCGGGTTATCGTCACCGTGCCTGCGCTCGAATCGGCGCCGACGGGTATCCCCGGGTTGGAGTAGAGCAACGCGGTCCGGCCGGGGTTGAAGTCCGGCATCTCCAGCCGCGAGACCACCTCGTCCTTGTTCCTGACCAGCTCGTACCGGCTCGCAACGAACATGCGGGGAAGGAAGTCCGCGTTCCGGTAGACAGAGTACTGCTTTCCGGCAAGCGCCAGTTCGAATTGGGGCTGGCTGAAGTAGTTGCGGATGCGGGCGATCTGCTGCTGGGTGCGGGCGTCATAACTCGACACGTCGGTCGGCAGCGTGACGCTGATGACATACTTGATGTTTGCGAGGTTCATGAAGTTGGGGTGGAGGAGTCGGTCCGGCCGGAAGAACACGCTCGTGCCGGAGCCGATGAAATCCTGGTATGTCTGCAACGGGTTGGGCAACTGCCCGCCGGTGCTTGAGACTCCGTTGTAGAAGAGAACGCCTTCGTCGCTGCGCTCGAACTGCCAGGGCAGCACGCGGTAGAGCGAGGTGTCCGGTTTGAGAAAGGCCGTGGCCTCGTCCGGAGCGAAATACTCGTTCGGCGGCGGGACGCCACGGATGTATCCCCGCTGTTCGTCCCAGAGGCTGAGCGAGATTCCGATGTCGAGGACCATCAGGGCGGCGAGGCAGGCGGAAAAGGCGACAGGCTTCAGCTTGCGGTCAAGGAACAGCTTCACCAGCAGCAGACCGAGCGCGGCAACCGCGGTGGCGATGAGCAGACCGCCCGCCATGTTCGGGTAGTTGGCTTCCAGGGCGGCGAGCTTCTCAGGCGTCGGGATGGTGGTCGAGCGCAGCACCGCCATGGCCGGTCCTTTGAGGGCGATAAGCAGCACTAGCAGCACGAGCGGTATCGCGCCGCCGGCCGTGACTACTCGCACCGTTTTCCGGGCTTCGTCTTCCTTCAGTCCTCTGTGTAGATGGTCGAGGCCGAGTCCGGCGAGCGCGACGAGGGAGAAGGCGGCAAGGAAGAATATCATGGCGGGGCCGCGGAACTTGCTGATGCCGGGAAGCAGGTAGTAAGGAATGTAGTAGAGCGGGGTGTTGCCGCCCCAGGCCATCAGCAGAGCTCCGAGAAAGGAGAACGTGAAGAACTTCGTGTTCCGGTCCTTCCAGCGCCGGAGCACCGCGACGCAGGCGAAGAGCAGCGGGATGATTCCCAGATACTCGCTGTGCAGTTTGAATACGTTTCTGCTCCAATAGCTGGCAAGACCGCCGGAGAACTTCGGGGTCAGCAGGTCAAACGTCTCGATGATCGGCATCGACCAGGACGTTGCATACGCATAGCCGCGCTCGCTGCCGCGCGAGGCCCAGGGCAGGTTGCCGTAGATGGGCAGGTACTGGACCGCGGAGATGGCCAGGCCGAGGCCGAGGCCGATGAGGAGGTAGATGCAGAGCCTTGCCGCCAGTCCGGCCGAACGTTCGCGGCGCGCGGTCCAGATCAGCATGAACAGGAAATAGGCGGCGAGTATCAGGCCGGTGTAGTACACCTTCTGAAGGTGGCCGGACAGGAGCTGCAGGGCGACGACCAGACCGACCAGCGGGAAGTAGAAGAACCGGCGCCGGGTCATGCCCCGGTGCAAAAAGAAAAGCGCCATCGGCATGAGCGCGGAGCCGATGAGCCGGCCGTCGTGTCCGGCAAAGGTGAGGCTGATCAGGCTCCCGGCAATGGCGTACCCGACACCGCCGAGAGCGGCAGGCAGGACTGCGACCTTGAGTTCTTTGAGGAATAGGTAGGTGCCGAGACCGGCCAGGAAGATGTGGACCACGAATGTCCAGGTCCAGACTACCTGCACCGGCATGAACAGGCGGAACAGGGAGGTGGGGTAGAACATGTCCGCGAAGAAGGCAGCGCCGGTCGGCTGCCCGCAGAGCATCGCCGGCATCCAATAGGCAATCACGCCGTGGCTCCGGACGAATTGCGCCATGAATTCGCGCATCACCAGCGAACCAGCCCCGAGCCAGTCAGTGCCGTAGAGCATCGGTGAGCCGATGAGGTATTTCCAGTAGAAAAGGAGCGGGAGCAGAAAGAGCGCGATGATCGCCGCCCGCTTCAGCGCCGCTTCCGAGGGGGGCGGTGACGAAACCTGCAACGGCCGAGCCGGGACATTCGGGTGCTTGGACTTCTGGTTTCTAGGCACTTTTCCTCCTTGCAGATCTTATTCGCAGATATGCGAATCCGGCGAGCGCCGCCGCAAGCTCACCGAGCGTCATCCAGACGCGCGTGACCAGCGCGGCTATGATTGCCAGCGGTTCCGGCACGACCGTCTTCAGTATAAGGGTGAATACTCCTTCCCTGACGCCGAGTCCGGCCGGCGATACGAGAACGAGAAAACCGGTCATCCACGATATCGCGTAGCCGCCGAGCAGCACCGGCAGTTGGCGGATGGACAGCGGGCAGAACGAGGCGATCAATACGAAGCTGCCGACGCCCTGCGCGATCCAGTCCAGCAGGCAGATACCGAGTATCGCCAGCAGCCGGCCGTAGCTGAGCCGCAGTTCGATGCGCGGCCGCTTCAGCCGCTTGAGTCCGACGCCGAGCAGACGGTTCATCACCGGCGGGTAGAGGACGAGCAGGCAGAGCGGGGCCAAGAGGAAAATCAGGTAGACCGGCGTCGGGACCTGCCCGCGCGGGACGAACGCGACCGCCGAACCGAGCAACATGAGGCCGGCCAAAAGCGTGAAGGCAATCTCCAGTACCACGCTCACCAGCACTTTGTCTTCCGCGACTCCTTCCTTTCTCACCAGGGACATGCGTCCCAGCGTAAACCAGACTTTGCCGGGCGCGTACTTCCCGAGTGCCGAGACCGCAGTTATCGCCGTCGCCGTCGAGGTCCTGATGTTCGCGCCGAGCGTGGCAAGGATGGTCCGCCACAGCCAGCCGTACAGCGGGAAGTGGAGCAGCAGCAGGATGGCAAACGCACCGGCCAGTTGGAGCGGCGAGAAGCGGAGCCGCGCGAACGGGATTTCGTGCCAGTCACGAACGAGCCGGCTGGCGAGGAAGTAGAAGCTCGCCAGCACGATGATGCTGCCGGCGGCTATCTTCAGCCACGAAAGCCGTCGTCGCGCGCGGTCGCGCGCGCCGGATACCGCTCGCGGTTCAGTCTGCACGTTGCAGCGGCGCGACGTTGGTCATGGGAGATTTGCTTGTCTGGGCCGGGTCGCGGGCAGTTGGCTGCGCCGTTGACTGCAACGTGTGTGCGCTGCCAACCGGTAGGCCGACGGGACGCGTCGACCGCGTAGGCTACTTGAGGTCGGCCGCCTCGCGGGCGAGCCGGGACTTGAGTCGGCTTGCGGTCTTGCGATGGACCATCCGCCGTTTGGCCGACTTGTCGACAAGCGACTGGACTCCGGGTAGCAGCTTCTGCGCTTCTTCCTTTGTCTTGGCAGCAGCCAGGTTCTTGAGGGCGGATTTCAGCGCCTGCCGCTTGCCGCGGTGGAACTCACGACGTTTTCTGCTCTTGCGAGCCTGCTTCTGGGCCGATGCGATTCTCTTCGCCAATACTCCTCCGTGTGATGAAGCAAGGTGCCGGGACACAGAATTGAACTGTGGACACCGGGATTTTCAGTCCCGTGCTCTACCAACTGAGCTATCCCGGCAAAGCACGGCCATTCTAGGGCAAAACGCGTGCATGTCAACTGACACAGAGGAAGGGTCAAGGTTCGATGACGCCAGTACGCCCAGCGCGATCAGGGCCATGCCTTTGCGGCCCGACGGCCACCGGGCCGCTGCGGGCAGCGTGCGCGTGAGCCGAGCCGACCGGGGTTCTCGGCCCTAAGTAACTGGACGTCAAGATGTTGAGCTGTCGCCCCGCTTGCCTTGACTCTGGTGGCTTTCTGGCTTAGAATCCCGGCCACCATGCCCAGTCTCTCCGTGAACATTGACCACGTCGCAACGCTGCGGCAAGCCCGGCTTGAGTCCTTTCCAGACCCGGTGCAGGCTGCGGCAGCCGTGGAGCTGGGCGGGGCCGATGGTATCACGGTCCATGTGCGGCATGACCGCAGGCACATAACCGACCGTGACGTCCAGTTGCTGCGTGCGACGGTGAAGACCGAGCTCACGGTGGAGATGGCGGCGGCTGACGACCTGGTGAGGCTGATGGTTCGCATGCGGCCCGACCAAGTCACTCTGGTGCCGGAACTGAAGGGCGAGGTGACAACCATGAGCGGCATCGATCTCCTGAAGGAGCGGAGCCGGCTCGGGTCCGTCGTACAGCGCCTGAAGAAAGCGAGAATCCGGGTAAGCACTTTCATCGAGCCGGACATCGCGCAGGTCGAAGCAGCAGCGCGACTCGGGGCGGATGTTGTCGAATTGAACACCGACCGGTACAGCCGGGGCTGGACACGAGGGAGGCGGTTGCTGGACGAGATCGTCACCGCCGGCCGCACCGCAGATAAGGCAGGGTTGGTGGTTCACGTTGGTCATGGGCTTGGCTACCGCAATGTCGTGCCGGTGCTGAAGGAACGGAGTGCTGCCGGCTACAGCATCGGTTTTGCTATAGTCGCGCGGGCTGTCTTCGTGGGGCTGCAGCGTGCGGTCGAGGAAATGAAGCGGACTATGGAGGTCTACTCTTGAAGGGCACTAGGGTGAAGTTCATCGGGTTGCTGATTGTAGTCGCACTCAGCATATGGGCGCTGTGGCCGACCTACAGGCTGTACTCCGCAATCCCGAGCCAGGAGAGGGCGCTCGGCGAACGGCTCGCCCGGGCAACCAACAGCGACGACAGCGCTCGGGTCGGCGTGGAGATTGCGCAGCTTCAGAACGTGAAGGCCGACGTCCACAAGCGCTCGCTGAACCTGGGTCTGGATATCGTCGGCGGCATGCATCTGACGCTGGAAGTCGACAAGAGCAAACTGTCGGCGGAAGAGGCCAGGGACGCCGGGGACCGGGCTCTGGAGGTCATCCGGAACCGAGTGGACCAATTTGGCGTATTTGAGCCGATCATCCAGAAGGCGGGACGAGACCGCATCTTGATCCAGTTGCCCGGCGTTGACCGCGAGCGCGCCAAGACCCTGATCGGGCAGACGGCCCAGCTTAAGTTCCAGCTCGTGCAGGAGGAGCGCGCGACCTATGATGCGCTGAAGACACTGGATGACAAGCTTAAGTCGGCGCCGGCCGCCGATGCCGGCCAGTCGAAGCCCGACTCCGCGAAGGCCAAAGCGGACACGTCGCGACTTCCGGCCCTGCTCGACACGGCTCGGATGGATACCGGCCTGGCGACGTCCGTGCAACCTGAGGAAGGAGCCCTGCTCAGTTATGTTCGAACCGTCGGCGGCGACTTCGGCGTGGATGACCGCGAATACCTCGAGTTCAGGGCGCTGCTGGAGCGGGCCAGGCCCTTCTGGCCTGCAGGATACGAGTTCTTGTTCGGGCCTTCCGAGGCCGTCGAGGGCAGCCCGGTGCGTCGCCTCTACCTGCTCAAGGCCGAGCCGGAGATGCTGGGCTCGGCCATCCAGGACGCCAGGCCTGCTCCCTATCAGGGGTCCGAACCCGGGCTTGCGAACACCTGGATCGTCAGTCTCAAGCTCGCGCGCAAAGACGCGGCGGTCTTCGCGCAGGTCACCGGCCGCAACATCGGGCGGCGGCTCGCCATCGTGCTTGACAACGTCGTCAAATCGGCGCCGGTGATACAGTCGCGGATCCCTGACGGGAACGCGATGATAACCACGAATGATGTGAATCCGGACGAATCGCGCGACCTGGCTATTGTGCTCAGGACGGGCGCGCTGCCGGCACCGGTGAACATCGTGGAGGAACGCTCGGTCGGCGCCTCGCTCGGCAGCGACTCGATCCGCCGCGGAATCCTGGCGGCGATAGTCGGCTCGCTGGCCGTGGTAGTGTTCATGGTCATCTATTACTCGGTCGGAGGGGCGCTCGCCGTCTTCGCGCTGGTGCTCAATATCCTCTTCCTGCTCGCGGTACTTGCCGGCCTGCGCGCCACCCTGACGTTGCCGGGCCTGGCCGCGATGGCTCTGACCATCGGCATGGCCGTGGATGCAAACGTACTGGTGTTCGAGCGAATCAGAGAGGAGATGCGTTCGGGCAAAACCAACCTCGCCGCCGTGGACACCGGCTATGGCCGGGCCTTCGTTACGATCGTCGATTCCAACGCGACAACAATCATTACCGCCATCGCGCTCTACTTCGTCGGCACAGGAGCCATTCGAGGGTTCGCCATCACCCTGGCTGCCGGTCTGGTGATCAACGTGATAACGGCGGTGTTCGTAACCAGGTGGATATTCGACTGGTGGTTGAGCCGCTTCCACGTGAGCAAACTGAGGGTCTAGCACATGAGACTTATTCCAGAGACGCACATTGACTTCGCCGGCAAGCGCCGGGTCTTCTTTGGCATTTCCGCTCTGCTGGTGCTGGTCAGCGTCGGCAGCCTCGTTTTCCGCGGTTTCAGATACGGCGTGGACTTCACCGGCGGCAGCCTGCTCCAGATCAGATTCGAGAACCGGGTTACGATTGACGCCATGCGGTCCTTGTTGGCCGGCGTGGGCGAGGGCGGCGCTTCCATCCAGCAGGATGAGCGCGGGGACTTCCTCGTGCGGGTCAAGCCCAGGGATTTCGGCGGCCGGGAGACCTTTGGTTCGGTCCTCGGTCGCGAATTGACCAGGCAGTTCCCCGACAATCCGTTCGAAGTCCTGCGTGAGGAGACGGTTGGCCCGCAGGTGTCGAAGGAGCTGCAGGGCAAGGTGTTGCTGGCGGTGGCGCTGGGCCTGGTCGGCATCCTCATCTACGTGAGCTTCCGGTTCAACCTGCAGTTCGGTGTCGCCGCGGTCTTCTCGCTTGTCTTCGTGACTCTGATCGAACTCGGGTTCCTGTCGCTTGTCGGCATGGAGATAACCATGACGGTCATCGCCGCCTTGTTGACGGTCATCGGCTACGCGGTGAATGACTCGATAGTCGTATCCGACCGCATCCGCGAGGACCTGCGCAAGATCCGCAAGGAGACCTTCACGCAGATCGTGAACCGGGCACTGAACGAGACGCTCAGCCGCACGGTCATCACCGGTCTATCGGTGTTCTTCGTACTGCTCGCTCTGCTCGTTCTGGGTGCCGCCAGTATCAAGGACTTCGCCGCGATAATGCTCGTCGGTATGGTACTGGGTACGTACTCCTCGATTTTCGTCGTGGCGAACGCCGTGGTCGAGTGGGAGCAGAAGTTCCCGAGCAAGCGCCGTCGCTGAGACGCGGCACACCTGATGCCGGACGTACTGCGCCGGCGTGAAGCGTAGTGCGTAGAGCATCACTGCGTTTCTCACTGGAGGCGCTGGTCGGCAGCGGTCTCTTCACCGGCTACTTCCCGATAGCGCCGGCGACAGTAACGAGCCTGTTTGTTCTGTTGCCGGCCTTCTTTCTTGCGCGATTCCCGCTATGGCATGCGCTCGCCGCGGTCGTCATCTTCTTTGTCGGAGTCCCGGTTGCCACGGACCTGGAAAGAGTGTGGGGGAAGGACCCGGGCAGAGTCACCATTGACGAGGTCGTGGGCACGCTCGTCACTTTCTTCCTCAACCCTGTTTCCCTCTGGGGGCTCGGGGCCGGGTTTGTGCTCTGGCGGTTCTTCGATATCGTCAAGCTCCCGTTCATCGACAAATCGCAGCGACTGCCCGGTGGTTGGGGAATCATGATAGACGACGTGCTCGCCGGGGTCTGCGCCAACCTCGTCCTGCGCCTCGGGCTCGTAGTCTTTCCGGTCCTGCGGTTCCACTGATGGGTACGACTCTGCGTACCCTGGGAGAATCACTGCTCAGCAAGGGCCTTACTCTGGCGGTGGCCGAGTCGTGTACCGGCGGTCTGATTGGCGACCGGCTAACCGATGTCCCGGGCAGCTCGCGGTACTTCTCCGGCGGCGTGATTGCCTACTCAGACGCGGCCAAGGCGAGGCTACTCGGTGTGAAGCAGCAGACGCTTGCCAGATGGGGGGCCGTGAGCGAGCAGACGGTCAGGGAGATGGTGACCGGCGTCTGCCGGCGATTCGGGTCGCAGGTCGGAATAGCTGTTTCCGGCATCGCCGGCCCGGGCGGCGGGACCAAAGCAAAGCCGGTCGGTCTCGTGCACATCTGTGTGCGAGCTGGGAGGCGTGTCGAGGCTGAGCATTACCGGTTCCGGGGCGGCCGACGCGCGGTGAAGGAGCAATCGGTCGCCGCGGCTCTGCAACTCTGCAGCCGGCTGCTTGAGGAAGAAGAATGAGCGAGGCGATTCGGGCCTTTGCTGCGGTCAGCATTTCCGACGGTGCGCGGCGCCAGGTCGCGGAGTTGCTGGACAGGATTCGGTGCGAGTCGGGCGCGGACGTACGATGGGTCAAGCCTGAGCTGACGCATCTGACGCTGGCATTTCTGGGGGAGGTATCGCAGGATTTCCTGGACAGGGCAAATGCTCAACTCGCTCAGGTCGCCGGGCGGCACGACGCCTTTGACGTGCAATTGAAGGGGTTGGGAGCGTTTCCAATCTCCTCGCTGGCCCGGGTCGTATGGGTCGGCACCGACAAAGGCCGGACCAATATCTGCGCGTTGCAGAGAGACGTGGAAACGGCACTCAGTTCGGTCGGGTACCAGCCGGAGCGGCGGCGGTTCAGTCCGCACCTGACAATCGGACGGTTGCGGGTTGCGGGTGATGTCAGCCGCGTGACGGCGACTCAGTTCGAATCCGAGCTGTTCACGGTCGACCGGGTTGTGCTGTTCCGCAGCGTCCTCGGTCCGGGCGGTCCCGTGTACAGCCGTTTGTCCGAATACCCCCTGCAGATTCACTGAGCCCTATTGTTGACAACGGGCTGCGGTGCGCCATGATATGACTGTCGGCAGCGCGGCGCGTGCCGTCCCTGCCGAGGACAGCAATCGATTGTAACTGGAGGTTGCGTTGTTTGAGCTGAAGCCGGCAGTCTGGATAATCGCGGGTCTGGTTCTGGCTGCCTTGGAGATGGTCGTGCCGGGGTTCGTTATCATCTGGTTCGGCGTGGCTGGTGTCATCACCGGCATCCTGTCGATATTCGTGCACAACTCCTACATCCAGTTCGGGGTTTTCGTCGTGCTGTCGGGGTTCATGGTCGTTTTCTCGCAGCGGATTGCGCGGAGGATAACACACCGTGAACCGGAGCAGGTCGGCGCAAACCGGATGGTCGGAGTGACGGGCATCGTCGTACGGCCTATCGTTCCGCCGGAACTCGGCAGGGTCAAAGTGAACGGTGACGAGTGGCGGGCGTCCGCGACGCGCGAGATCCCGGCAGGCGGTTCGGTCCGGGTGGTTGCGGTCGCCGGTACCCGCTTGATAGTCGAGGCAGCAAAAGAAGAAGGGAGTCACTAGATGAGCGGAACACTGCTGATAGTCATACTGGTTTTCCTTTTCCTGATGGCCCTCATGGGCATCAAGACGATTCGCCCCTATGAACGTGCCTGTGTCGAGCGGCTTGGCAAGTACCAGCGGACTGTCCCGCCCGGCCTCAACTTCATCGTGCCGTTCATCGAGCGGCTGATCAAGGTCGATATGCGCGAGCAGGTCGTCGACGTGCCGCCGCAGGAAGTCATTACCAAGGACAATGCGACGGTGACGGTCGATGCCATCATCTACTACGAAGTCACCGACCCCGTAAAGGTGCTCTACAACGTCGCCCAGTTCCGGCTGGCGACCGTCAAGCTGGCCCAGACGAACCTGCGCAACGTCGTCGGCGACCTGAGCCTGGACGAGTCGCTGACGTCACGCGAGCGCATCAATTCCAAGCTGCGGGACGTCCTGGACGAAGCGACCGACAAGTGGGGCGCTCGCGTCACCCGGGTTGAGCTACAGCGCATCGAACCGCCAGAGGACGTGACCCAGGCGATGCACCGGCAGATGAAGGCCGAACGTGAACGGCGAGCGGTGGTGCTCGAGGCCGAAGGTTTCAAGACGGCGGCGATTCTCAGGGCCGATGGTGAAAAGCAGGCCAAGATTCTGGAAGCCGAGGGGCATGCGGCCGCGATACAGAAGGTGGCGGAAGCCGACAAGTACCGCCTGCTGACTGTGGCCGAGGGCGAAGGCCAGGCGGTTGAGCGGGTCTATAGCGCCATTCACAAAGGCAATCCGACCAAGGATCTGATCACTATCAAGTACCTCGAGGCGTTGGCGAAAATGGCCGACGGCAAGGCGACCAAGCTGTTCGTGCCCTACGAGGCTTCGGGGGTAATGGGCAGTCTCGGCATGATTGCCGAGGTGCTCAAGGAGAAGAAAGAGGAACCGGCCGCCCCGGCCAAGGGGTAGCGACCGGACATTCCGACCGGCGGCGACAGGGCTTGACCCCGCGCCGCCGGTCGGCAGAATAACGGCCTCATGGTACAGATGAAGCCGGGCAGTTCACCCGTCGAGTGGCACCGGTTGGGCACGGATGCCGCCCTGAGTCGTATCGCGTCGCGCTTGGAAGGGCTCGGCGCGGGCGAAGCAGAGGCACGTCTGACCGAGCACGGGCCCAACGCACTGGTCGAGCGCGGCGGGAAGAACCCGCTGGCCATTCTCAAGGACCAGTTTGTATCGGTGATGGTGCTGCTGCTCATCGGTGCCGGCCTCATCTCCGTCCTGCTTGGGGAGTACACCGACGCCATCGCGATACTGGCGATTGTCATCCTTAACGCCGTTCTGGGCTTCGTGCAGGAGTATCGCGCCGAGCGGGCGATGCAGGCGCTCAAGTCACTCGCGGTGCCGACGGTTCGAGTCCGACGCGGCGGTCACGTAGCGGAGATATCGGCGCGAGACCTCGTACCCGGTGACATAGTCTTGCTCGATGCCGGGAGTTCCGTCCCGGCCGACGGCCGCCTGATCGACACGGTCAACCTGCGCATACAGGAAGCAACCCTGACCGGCGAGTCTGAACCGGTCGAGAAGATGGCAAAGCCTCTGCCTGAGGGCGACCGGGCTTTGGGCGACCGCCGCAACATGGCCTACATGGGGACGGCGGTGGTGGCCGGCCGCGGCGCCATGGTCATAACCAGCACCGGCATGAAGACGGAGCTCGGCCGCATCGCCGATATGCTTCAGTCGGTCGAGCGCGAGCCGACCCCGCTCCAGCGGAGGATGGTCCAGCTCAGCCGGGGCCTGCTCTACGCGGTGCTGGCGTTGGTCGTGGTCGTGTTCCTTGTCGGACTGCTGCACCACAAGGCCGACATCAGGGTGCTCGTGCTGACGGCAATCAGCATGGCGGTCGCGGCCGTGCCTGAGGCTCTGCCTGCGGTCGTGACCATCGCCCTGGCATTGGGCGCGCAGCGGATGCTCAAGCGGCGGGCCCTGCTGCGCAAGCTGCCCGCGGTCGAGACCCTGGGTTCGGTCGACGTCATCTGCTCGGACAAGACCGGCACCCTGACCGAGAACCGGATGACCGTGACCGTGCTTGACGTGGCCGGGCACAGGCTCGAGGTTACGCCGGAAACGGACCGCAGAGCCGTGGCCGCGGCCGGAGAGCGGTTGCCGGCCGTTGAGCTGCTGGTGGCGGGCGGAGCCTTGTGCAACGACGCCGTGCTTGAGGTCGGCGAGGACGGCCGGCACCGGGCAATCGGCGACCCGACCGAAGGAGCCATGGTCGTGGCGGCCGGGCGCTTCGGTCTCAACAAGCCGGAGCTGGAGCAGGCGCTGCCGCGCGTCGCCGAAGTGCCGTTCAGTTCCGAACGGAAACGCATGACCACCGTACATCGGATAGCGGGCGGCGAGTCGGCCGAGCTGCTCAGGAACGCCGGGTTCGCCGCGCCGTTTGTGGCAATCACCAAAGGCGCCGTAGACGTGATTCTCGCCGACGCCGTCGACGTGCTTGACGGTAATACGGTCGTGCCGATGAGCGGCGAGCTGCGCGACCGGGCTGAAGCCGCGAACAATCGGCTGGCCCAGAGCGGGATGCGTGTACTGGGTCTGGCGGTCAAGCCCCTGGTAGAGCTGCCGAAGACAGTGGACGAGGCCGCAGTCGAACGCGGCATGGTGTTTGTCGGGATTGTTGCGATGATCGACCCGGCCCGGGCCGAAGTGAAAGCGGCCGTGGCGACCTGCCGCACGGCCGGCATCCGGCCGATGATGATAACCGGTGACCACCCGCTGACCGCCCGCTACATCGCCGCTGAACTGGGCATCGGCAATGATGCGCCGGTGGTGACCGGGACCGAGCTTTCGCAGATGGACGACGGCAGGCTGGCGGGCGTTGTCGGCGAGACATCGGTGTACGCCCGGGTCGCGCCCGAGCACAAGCTGGCAATCGTCGAGGCGCTGCAGAAAGAGGGGCACGTCGTGGCCATGACCGGTGATGGTGTGAACGACGCTCCGGCCCTGCGCCGGGCCGACATCGGCGTAGCCATGGGCATCACCGGCACCGACGTCTCGAAGGAGGCCGCGGACATGGTGCTGCTCGACGACAACTTCGCGACCATCGTGGCCGCGGTCGAGGAAGGCCGGGTCATCTATGACAACATCCGCAAGTTCCTCAAGTACACCCTGACCTCGAACGCGGGGGAGATCTGGGTAATGCTGCTCGCGCCTTTCCTGGGCATGCCGATGGCTTTGTTGCCGGTGCAGATTCTCTGGGTGAACCTGGTAACCGATGGCTTGCCCGGTCTGGCCCTGACGGTCGAACCGGCCGAGCGGAACACGATGCGGCGCAAGCCGTACCATCCGTCGGACAACATCTTCGGCCGCGGTCTGGCAATCGACGTCGTCTGGGTCGGCCTGCTGATGGGAGTCACGTCGCTCGCAGTCGGCTTTGCGTCGTGGCTGGTGAATCACCAGGGTCACTGGCAGACGATGATATTCACGACGCTGACGATGGGGCAGATGGGCAATGCACTGGCGACGCGGTCGGAATGCGACTCCCTCTTCATGCGGGGCCGCAAGGCGAACTACTTTCTGTACGGAACCGTGGTGTTGACGCTCGGGCTGCAACTGATGGTCACCTACGTGCCGTTCTTCCAGCGGGTCTTCTACACTGCCGGGCTCTCGCCGCTTGAGCTGGCGGTCAGCCTGGCCGTGAGCACCTTGGTCTTCTGGTCCATCGAGTTGTTCAAGCTGGTCCGGCGGCGTGCGGACGGCCGCCGTCCTCCCGCCGCCTGATTCGGTCCCCGCCGACCGACCGTAAAGAGAAGGAGGAGCCGAGGCTCCTCCTTCAGTACTGCTGCGGCTGCGAACTAACCGACGTTAACGGTGACGACTATGTCGAAGGCGTTGCCTTCCCATGTCCCGATGAACTCAAGCGTGTGAGCCCCGGTCGGCATCTGGCCGCCGCCGGTGTTCCAGCCTTCAGACTGGTAGTTGGTTCCGGCGGTCTTTGCCCCGGGAGCGTCCGGGTCGGCAATCGGCGTGTATCCCGGGAAAGTGATCGTCAGCGACGTGATGGTGACGTCATAGTTGAATGAGTAGGTGAAGTTGGTCTGAGTCCCGCCATTGACGCGCACGCCTGAGGCGGAGATCTTCAGCTCCTTGTAGATGAGCATCACGATTTCGCCGACGTCGGTGGTCTGCCCGTCCTTCACCGTGACCTGAGACCCGCCGTAGCCGGGCCGGTAGGTGCCGCCGTGGATACCTACGATGTCCTTGTCGCTCACCACGCCGTCGCCATTCAGGTCTTTCCAGGCAATCAGGTAGTAGTAACCCTCAACCGGGTCGTTGAACTCAAACGGTGAGTTGACGGTGGTGTTCTGCTTGGATGCGACCTCCATTACCGGGCTGCCGGTGAGGTCCGATGACACGAAGAGCTGGACTTTGCAGTTCTGGACGTCTCCGGACTGGCCGGTCTGCAGTATCAGAGCGCCGATCAACTTGGTCGGTTTGGTGCAACTGCCCATGAACGCCACCGCGGCGACCACGAGCGCGAGCAGTACGGTCCTCTTCAGCATTGAGCCTCCTTGTGCTCGGGTGTTTCCGGACTCCATCGGCCTGTGAGTGACGGCAACGGGTCTGGCCCGCGCCGCGCCATTCCTCTCATGCTGACCGGATTGTAGCAGTCGGAAAGGTCTGGTCAAGGTTTGCCTGACCGACGAGCCGGCTGCCTCCGGCAGCGCGACTTTCCTGTTCGAGTTACTGCCTCCGGCCTACTTGGTCAGCCAGCGGAGTCCGCCGACTCGCTGATAGCCGAGTTGCATACTGACCAGTACTCCCGACACCTGGCTGGTTTTCACCTTGGCAAAGTGGTCGTCCGCGCTCCAACCGTTGTTCGTGGGGTCGAGCCAGAGATAGTATACCCGGTCCACGACCAGCAGGGTTTCGTCCGCGTAGCCGGTCGTGTCGGCGAGCTTCGCATCGTCGTACACGCCCGTGCCGGCGTCCTTGAGCACGTTGCCTCTGGTGCTGTCCCGTTTGCTCACGCTGACCAGGAACATTGAATCACGGTGGGTCAGGTTGTCGGCGTAGAAATCGAGCTTGGACTCGTAGCCGTAAAACGGGTACGTGGTCACCTTGCCCGCGGAGTCGATACCGAACCCCTTGTGGTGAGACGTATCCGGGTCGCCGATGCCGTAGATGACGACCGGCGTGGTCTCGACCATGCCGACCGGAACTACCGCCGGGTCGCTCTTGCGGCTGCCCTTCGCCGCTCTGACTTCGAGGGTCGCGCACGCCTTGGTGACGTCGTAGGTCGTGTCCGTGGTCTTGTGGACGGAATCGTCAGTCATGACCTCGTAGAAGTCGGCGTTGGCCACCTTACCCCAGGTCAGGCGCAGCGCTGCTCCCATGCTGAGCGGCTCACAAACGACATCGGGCTTGGCCGGTGCCTCGACGTATACGACCGAGACCGCGAGCGGGTCTGACCAGGTCGACATGTGGTTGCGGACATCCTTGGCGCGTACCTTGACGCCAAACGCGCCGGCGGCGGCGAAGTAGTGCTCCTCGTCGTACACCGACTCAGGTGCGACCGGCCCTCTCCAGTCCCCGACCGTATCGCCCCAATCGAACTGGAACCAGACGCTGTCGCCCAGCGGGTGGGTCGTCTTGGTTACGAACCTGGCGGCGACTCCGGTCGTGCAGGCTGCCGGTCCGGTCGGCTGTTCAGGCTGGTCCGGCGGCCAGAACGCTACCGCAACGAGAATCGAGCCCGACCAGTCGGATTCGGCGAGCTCCGCGTCCCGCGCCTTCACCCTCACGACGTATTCGCCGGAATCCGTGAACTTGTGCGACTTGGAGACCTCCTCTCCGCTCGCGTACCCCTCATCCCAATCCACCTGGCTCCCATCGCCCCACGATACCAGGTAGGCGAGGCTCTGCTTTTCGGGGTCGGTGGTCGAGAAAGTGAAAACTATGGACTTGCCCGGTACGCCCGCTTCCGGGCCGTCGAGCTGCGGAGTTGCCGGCGGCTGGTTCTGCTTACAGCCGGCGAAGAACGCGAAGACCAGACAGCAGACCACTGCGGACACGGTTACGCTGCGCATGTTTCCTCCTGTAGGATGGTCGCGGAGCCCGCGGACTCTCAGACATGCACGATTGTATAGCTCGAAGCGGGAGGTGTCAATGACAAGAGTGATTGGGGCCGGGGCGGCAGGATGCGGTTCACTTGAGTCAACCGCATGATGTAGCACTCTCGGATGGGGGAGAGGGACTGGGGGCTGGGGATTGGAGATCAGGGACCACGAACCACAACTATGAACCCTGAACTGCAAACCCGCGGTCCACGGCCGCGTCACTTGACGCGCTTCGGACTTAAAATCGGGAAGTGTCCCTGTTTTCCACGGGACCGCCCCTGGACTGACAGAAGTTGCAGGATGTCGGGAAAGTAACAGGGAGAAGGGGCAGATTCCCCGCCTCTTTCGCGGAATGCCGGCGGGCTTCCACGCGGACGGGAGTTCTCCTTGACTCGCCTGACGGTCCCGTCTAGAATGAAGGCGACTCGGGGCAAGGCAGACGAAAGGGCCTGCCGAAACGTTGCCCTCGACGCCGATTCGTGCAAGTTCTGGAATCATGAGGAGGCAGTGCTTGTCAATCGGAGATAACCGACTGTTAGTCCGGAACTCAGCCGCCCGCAACCGGGCCGCGAAGGCCAAGGTATTGCTGTGCCTACTGACGGTGGGGCTGGGCATTGGTCTTGGGTGGAACCCGCCGGTTCCTGATACCATCCTTTTGCCGGATTCGCTTGGGCCGTTGCGGCTGGGCTATAATCTGGCTTTCGGTAGTTCGACTGACAACATATATGTCGCGAGCGAGTCACACAAGCCGAACTCGGCGTACACACAGGAATCCTCCTGCTCAGGCTTAGCCATGGCACCACGACCGAGCGGGCCAAGGTCGTTCTGTTCTAGGGGCCTTGGTTTTGCTGGTTCTGTAGCGTGACGGCTCTGTCGATTGTTGCACTCTTGACCGGTCAGGTGCACGTTGATACTGTGGTGCCACTTGCGTTCAAGCCGGGCGAGATCGTGTACGTCGGTTCGGCCAACAGGCTGCTGGCTATCAGTGACGCCCACGAGTCGCTCTACGTTCTCGACTGCGGCGACTACTCAATCGACAAGGTCATCCCGCTCAATGGGCATTTCCCCGCTGGCGTCTATTGGGCCTACAACTGGCGGCGGGACAAGTACTACATGGTTACTATCACGCCGGCTGAGCTGATGATCTTCGACCCCGCGTGCGATTCTCTCACCCGTCGGCTGCCCGTTGTCTGCGACCGCAGGCTGTGCTACGCAGCCAAGCACGACCGCGTCTACGTGTGCGACGACACCGTGATCAGGGCACTCGATTGCGGGACCGATTCGTTTGTCGGGGCTGTACCGCATGGCGTGTATACCCCCTGGGGGGCGGTTTCGTGGGACTCGGTGGGAGATAAGCTGTACGCCACTGCGTACAATGCGCCGACCGAGGATGTGCTGCTCGCGTACTCATGCGCCAACGACTCGCCGGTGGCCTCAGTCAGCACCGGCATCTACCGCCCAATGGTGCTCGCGTACTACCCACCGCTGCACAAGGCGTATCTCGGCTCGGACTGGAGTACAGACAAAGTAGTATCCTATGACTGTGAGCATGACTCGGTCATACGTGAACTCCCGCTCAGGTACGAAAGCCACAGCTACGGCTACGCCGGCTACGATGCAGCGAGAGGCAAGCTGTATCTTGCGAACAACGGCGCCACAAGAGACACGCTCTGCACCATCGACTGCCGCACCGATTCCGTCATCAAACGGACGCCACTTCCGTACCATGTCCTCGATATGGCGATGGCCAGTCGCACGGACCGGCTCTATTTCACGATACCCGATCCTGTCAACCTCGTCATGGTGCTGGATTGCCGGGCGGATACGCTGCTCGGTCCGGGCTTCGAGTCAGGGCGGGGCGCGAGGTTCCTGGCATACGACTCGGTGAATGGCCGGGTGTTCGTCAGTTGCGGAGACTCGACTATCTACGTGCTGGCCGATGACACGACCGGTGTGGCCGAGCGCCGGCGGCAATTCCCGACAACGTGGGACGTCACCATCTCGCCGAACCCCGTCCTGGACCGAGCGGTGATTCGCTGGCAGGTGCCGGTCGAGGTGGACGTGTCGCTGAGCGTGTACAACACCGCCGGGCAACTGGTAGACGTGCTTGCAGTCGGCAGGACCAGGCCGGGTACGTACACAAGCGTCTGGAGCGGGACTGATGCGAAAGGCCGGCGCTTGGCCAACGGCGTGTACTTCTGCACCATGACTGCCGAGGACCAGCGCTTCAGCAGAAAGGTGATCCTGACCGAATAGGTTGAAACAGCGCATCACAAAAGACTGCCCGCGGAGGCGCGGGCAGCCTCTCTATGGCGTGAGGGCGCGAATGATGTGAGCCGGCTGGCGCCGGGGGTGTACTTCGTCAGGAGACCGATGACCGAGGACGGAAGACCGGCTGCAGCCGTTCGGAAGATTGTCCTGACAGAGTAACAGAAGAGTTCTCTCTCCAGACGGCAGTTCGCGTCCTAGCGGGCTGCTTTCTTCTATCTGAGTCGAGCCTAACCTGTTGATTTTACGACACAGGGGAGAGGCGTTGCTGTTGCCGGCCGACAGCGGACTGCGCCTGGCATCATTCCCTGGATCAGGATGGTCGGGTATGATGAGAGCTGCTACTTGTCATAGATGCAACCTGTGAATGTACGGTACAATCTATCATACTCGTGGTCATAGTTTGACCGGTATTAGTTGTGGTAGTAGACCCACTACTAGATATAGTTATACCTGACTGCATACCACCGGGCCTACCTCCGGGTGGCCGGGGGCTAGCCCCGGGGCAGGGCACTGGGGACGTAAGTCAATTCCTACCTAGGGTTCCAGCGGAAGTAGTAGGTGTAGTAGTAATACCGCGTGTATGAGCGTTAGCTTTGGGTCGTAGTAGCGCTTGCTCCGTTGGCCATAGCGAGCTATAATCAGGACGTAACAAGACTACGCGCCTGAGTGCTTGCCGGTGCGAGCGTCCGGATGTCGCCGGCATCGATTGAAGGCGCGGAAGGAGTAATATGCCTGGTAGATTTCACGACAACGCTGACCGTGACTTCGCCTATCGCGTCAAGACCACGCCGGAGCGCGTGAAGCAGACCAGCGAGGCTATTCGCGAGAGGTCCGTGCAGCGCCACCTCGACAAGCAGACCGCACTCGCCGCGTTCGAGATACAGGCCAAGGAGGCCATCGACCCGACCGGAGTTCCATCGACGCTGTATGTGTCATACCTCAACTACTGCCGCGAGATATGGAAGAAGTCGAACACTTATGGCGGTGCGGTGTTGAAGAACGAGACCGACGCCCTGATTGCCAAGTGGAAGGCGCGGCAGCTTGACGAGGATATCCTGAAGAAGCTGCGGTTCGAGCTGATTAACGTGAGGGAGTAGTTACAGACTCCGGGCGAAGTCAGAAGTCAGAAGCTAGAAGCTAGAATTCAGAAGTCAGGATGCCGGATTCTCACCAGAAAGGCACAAAGACACAAAGCATGGCGGACAAGGCGGCTCCGAGTTTTTGGGGGCAGGCGAAGTCAGAGGCTGGAGGCTAGAAGCTAGAAGTCGGAGGTCCGGACGTCGGACTCGCGCCACAAGAGCACGAAGGCACAAAGTGTGGCGGACAAGGCGGCTCCGAGTCGAGCATTGACTTCCAATCTTCTTGGCCTGTTCCGTGCCTGCGGCTATCTTGGGTTCCGATATGAAAGCGCGTGTCCGGAAAACCGGTGACAGTCCCGGAGAAGGGGACACGTCCACGGAGCGACGCGAGGAACGCGTCACGGATGTGTCCCCGGCGCCTGCGTCGGACTCAACGCGATACAGTTCCCGTTTTCCGCGAGCTCCGACGCGGTCTATCCGGTTCCTGAATATGCATCATCTGGGTAATCTGTAGATATGACCAGATTGGGAAACTGCCTGCCTCCAATCTGTGTCCATCCGTGGTTTGGCTCGCACGAGTCGGCGTCGTCTGCGGACATTCGTCCCATCGTCGGTCATCCCTTGGTCCTTCGTTAATCTGGATTGGTTTCGGTGGCCACTGGCGGACAGCGCTGGTCGGAGGTTGTCTCGTCAAGGTAGAATCCCTGTATGGCATTAGAATGTCTAATCTTATGAGTTTCCATGGCGCAAGATAAGAAAGGCCCGGTATCTCAACTGCTGGAGCAGTTCGACGCGAAGGCGAAGTCCTGTAAGGATTTGCAGGAAGAATACTTACGCGCTGTTGCCGATTTCGACAATCTGCGGAAGCGGACACAGCGGGATATTGAGGTGAGTCGGCGCGTGGCTCTGGAGGCGTTGGTCATGGACCTGCTGCCGGTGCTGGATAGTTTCGAGCGGGCCGTGCAGAGTTCTGAGGCCGGCGTGAGCGCCGAGGGGATGAAAAAGGGTATGGAGTTGATTCACCGCCAGTTGCGGGAAGCGCTCTGCAGGCACGGAGTCGAGCAATACAGTTGCGCCGGGGCCGAGTTCGACCCGCGCCGGGCCGAGGCGATCAGTTTCGTGCACACCGATGAGTGTAAGCCCGGCATTGTTGTGAGCGAGGTTGCCAAGGGATATGCGGCAGGCGAGCGGGTGCTGCGGCCGGCGAAGGTGGTGGTGGCGAAGGAACCGCAGGGAGGTCAGAGTCCAGAATCCAGAGTCCGGAATCCGGAATCCGGAAACCGGAAACCAGAAACTGCAAACCACAGACCAGAGACTGGAAACCAGGATTCAGAAGTGGCGGAGGGGGAAGAGAGCAGGATTTCAGAGAGTGAAGCCGGGAAGTCCGGCAGCGAGTCTAATGGTTAGCATCTTGAGCATTGGCGTTTTGAAAGTTGAGCCGCCTGCAGGCGGCTGTTCCAGTGAGGCCCGGGGCTCGGAATCGAGGAGGTAATAGTGGCAAAGGTCATTGGTATAGATCTCGGGACTACTTTTTCGTGCGTGGCGGTGATGGAGCGCGGACAACCGGTAGTGGTTCCTAACCCGGAGGGCGGCAGGACCACGCCTTCGGTGGTTGCCCTCGGCCGGGAGCGGCTGGTCGGCACTCTGGCCAAGCGTCAGGCGGTCATCAATCCCGAGCAGACGGTCTATTCAATCAAGCGGTTCATGGGCCGGCGTTTTTCCGAGGCGGCCGAGGACCAGAAGCGCGTGCCGTTCCGCGTGGTCGAGGCGGCGAACGGCGACGCCTGGGTGGACGTTGAGGGTAAGCGGCTTTCTCCGCCCGAGGTTTCGGCCATGATTCTGCAGTATCTGAAGAAGTCGGCCGAGGCGTACCTGGGCGAGGTGGTGACCAAGGCGGTCATCACGGTCCCGGCTTACTTCAATGATTCGCAGCGCCAGGCGACCAAGGACGCGGGCAAGATCGCCGGTCTCGACGTGCTCCGCATCATCAACGAGCCGACCGCGGCCGCGCTGGCCTACGGGCTGGATAAGAAGAAGTCGGAGCGGATCGCCATCTACGACCTGGGCGGCGGCACGTTCGATATCTCGGTGCTGGAAATCGGCGAGGGCGTGTTCGAGGTGAAGTCGACCAACGGCGACACCCACCTCGGCGGCGACGATTTCGACCAGCGGATAATGGACTGGGTCATCGACGAGTTCAAGCGCGAGCACGGCATCGACCTGGCGGTGGATAAGACCGCGCTGCAGCGTGTCAAAGAAGCCGCCGAGAAGGCGAAGTGCGAGCTCTCGAGTTCGATGGAGACGTCCATCAATCTGCCCTTCATCTGGTCGGACGAGAAGAAGGGGCCGATGCACATCGACATGCGCCTGACCCGTTCCAAGCTCGAGACGCTGGTCGAGGACCTGGTGCAGAGGAGTTTCGGCCCGGTGAAGCAGGCGCTGACCGATGCCAAGGTAACGACGGGCGATATCGACGAGGTGATCCTGGTCGGCGGCCAGACCCGGATGCCGCGGGTGCAGTTCATGGTGCGCGAGTTCTTCGGCAAGGAGCCGCACAAGGGCATCAACCCGGACGAGGTTGTGGCAATCGGCGCGGCCATCCAGGGCGCGGTGCTCGCGGGTGAGGTGAAGGACGTGGTACTGCTCGACGTGACGCCGCTGTCACTCGGGATCGAGACTCTGGGCGGGGTGATGACCAAGGTCATCGACCGGAATACCACGATTCCGACGCGGAAGAGCCAGGTCTTCACGACGGCCGAGGACGGACAGCCTGCAGTTACCGTTCACGTGCTGCAGGGAGAGCGCGAGCTGGCGGCCGACAATCGGACCCTGGGGAGGTTTGAGCTGTCCGGGATTCCGCCGGCGCCGAGAGGAACGCCTCAGATTGAGGTGACTTTCGACATCGACGCGGACGGCATCCTGCACGTTACCGCCAAGGACAAGGCGACGGCGAAGGAGCAGTCGATCCGGATTACGGCTTCCAGCGGCCTGGCCAAGGATGAGGTGGACCGGATGGTGTCGGACGCGCAGTCGCATGCGGCAGACGACCGGAAGCGGCGGGAACTTGTTGACAGCCGTAACCGTGCGGATACGCTTATCTACCAGTCCGACAAGACCCTGAAAGAGTTCGGCGACAAGGTTCCGGCCGTGGACCGGCGCGCGATTGAAGAGGCCACGTCGGAACTGCGCCAGGTGATGCGAAACGACGATAAGGCGGCGATTGACAAGGCGATAGAGAAACTGCAGAAGGTGAGCTACAAGCTGGCCGAAGAGATGTACCGTCAGAAGGAATCCGGGCCCCAGCCCGAGGCGTCCGCGTCCGGCCCGCAGCCGGAAGCAGACGCCGACAAAAAGGTCGACGCCGACTATACCGTCATCGACGAGGATAAGAAGTAGCGGGGCGAGCCGGACGCTGCACGCTTTAGCCCAGACGCCGGGGCCGCGTCCAGTCGGGGACGCTGGCTTCCGGTTGCCGTGCCCGGGGCGTCTGCTCCGGTCTCTTTCTCGCTTCTAGCCCCTGCATGTCCACCACCAGGCGCGATTACTACGAGGTCCTCGGCCTCCAGCGCGGCGCTTCCGCAGACGAGGTGAAGGCTGCCTACCGCCGGCTGGCCAAGGAACATCACCCGGACCGCAACCCCGACAATCGGGCCGAGGCCGAGGAGAAGTTCAAGGAGCTGTCCGAGGCTTACGAGGTCCTGGCCGACGCCGGCAAGCGGAGGATGTACGATACATACGGGCACGAGGGTGTATCGCGGCAGTTCGGGCCGGGCGGGTTCGATTTCCGCCGGGACTTCACGCACGTGGACGATATCTCGGACTTGTTCGGCGACCTGCTGCAGGGGTTCGGCATGGCCGGTGGCGGCGGGTTGTTCGACCTGCTCGTGGGCGGCAGGCCCCAGTCCCGGCGCCGGACGCGCGGCGGCGATATCAGGATAGCGGTGCGGCTGAGCCTTGATGAGATTGCCAATTCGGTTACCAAGGAGTTGAGTTTCAACCGGTTCGAGCGCTGTCCGGAGTGCGGCGGCGCCGGCGGCAAAGGCAGGGAGAGCTGCGCAACGTGCGGCGGCAGGGGACAGGTCCAGCGCCGGGCGAGCTCTTTCTTGGGCCAGTTCGTCCAGGTGCAGCCTTGTCCGGACTGCGGCGGCGCAGGTGAACGGGTGAAGGAGACGTGCAAGGTCTGTTCGGGCGTGGGGCGCGTGCGGAAGCCGCGGACCCTGAAGGTGAGGATTCCGGCCGGCGTATCGGCAGGCAATTACCTGCCGCTGCACGGCGAAGGCCACTTCGGGCCGGGCGGCAACGGCGACGTGCTGGTGCAGTTCGAGGAGAAGGAGCACCAGCTTTTCCGGCGGCAGGGCGACGATATCGAGGTCGAACTGCCGGTCGGCATTCCGACCGCGGTCATGGGCGGCAAGCTGAAGGTGCCGACCCTTGGCGGCGAGAAGGAGCTGGAAGTCCCGGCCGGTACCCAGTCGGGCACGGTCCTGCGTATCCGCGGGGCCGGGATAAAACATCTGGATGGCGGTGTGGGGGATGAGCTGGTGCGAGTAGTGATTCATGTGCCGAGGCACTTGTCGCGCGAGGAGAAGAATCTGCTGAAGAAGCTGGATGAGTCGAAGAGCGAACCGATACCGGGGGCGCGAAAGCCCGGATGAAGACGAAGTCGGAGTCCAGAAGTGAGGGCAAGGGCGGGCACCGGGAGTCTTACTTCTGGCCGGAGCCGCCGGCGGACGGAATGCTGACGATCACCGGGCCGGAGGCGCGGCATATCAGCCGGGTGATGCGGCACGAGGTGGGGAGCGTTATCGGTGTGGTTGATGGGGCCGGCGGCGAGCATCAGGTGGAGCTGACCGCGGTCAGAGCCGACCGCGTGGCAGGATGCGTGCTGGCCGATACGAAGCGCGCGCGCGAGCCCGGGCACCGCGTGGCCATCGCGCAGGCAGTGCTGAAGGGCGACCATCTGGCCCAGGTCTGCGCCCAGGCGACCGAACTGGGAGTGAGCCGCGTCATTCCGTTCCTGAGCGCGAGAACGGTTGGCCGTCTGAGTCCTGCCAAACTCGAACGGCTCCGCGGCGTGTCTTTGGCTGCCCTCAAGTCCTCGACCCGGACGGTTCTGCCGACGATTGATGCGCCGGTCGGATTCGGGGAACTCGCGAACCGGGCGCGTGAGTTTGACCAGGTCCTCGTGGCGTACGAGGATGAGACCGGTGCCGGGCTGGGCACTGCATTGAAGCGCGATGCCGAGTCGGTGCTCATCGTGGTCGGGCCCGAGGGTGGATTCGAGCCGGAGGAGATTGGTGTTCTTAAGGGCGCCGGTGCCGTTCCGTTCAGTCTGGGGCCGAGGAGGCTGAGGGCTGAGACCGCGGCCATTGCGGCCGTGACAATGGCCCTGGGCCTGCTGGGAGACCTGGGATAGACGCAGTAATGACCAGGCCGCCAGTGAACAGGCAGAGAGACAGGGATCGAGGGATCAGGAGCTCGAGGGATCTAGTGTCCGGCACTCTATCCCTTTGTGCCTCCATCTCTTTATCCCCTCTGAGCTGGTCATTGGGGCTTGAGAGTCGGGTGTTTTTCCGCAAGGCAGCAAACGACTTGAAAGGAGGTGCGATCGAGTCATGGTAGGTATTACGGTCAAGGAAGGCGAATCCTACGAGAGCTTCATCCGTCGGTTCCGGCGGGCATGTGAGAATGCCGGGATTCTGCGGGAAGTGAAGCGCCGCGAGTTCTTTGAGAAGCCAAGCGAGAAGAAGAAGCGGAAGCAGGCCGAGTCGCGGCGTCGGGCGTACCGCCGCAGGCAGCAGGACGATTAATAGACGCCGTCTGCATCGGGCCGGGTCGTAAGTCCGAAGGCAGAAGGCAGAGGCAGGAAGTGCGGACACGGAGTAAGGACCAGTGCCCTGACGGAGCCGCATCTGGATAGACACACCCTTGAGGTGCTGGGTTTCACGCGCGTGCGTGAAATCCTGGCCGGGCTCTGCTCGACCGAGATGGGCCGCGAGCGTGCGCTGGCCCTCGAGCCGGTGTCGGACGGCCGGCAGGTCATGGCAGAGCTGGACCGGCTGGACGAGGTCGTGCGGCTCGGCGAGGAGCCACCGCTGGCCGAGGTGAAGGACGTGCGGCCGCTGCTTGAGCAGGTGCGCGCGTCCGGCCTCCTGACCGGCGAGGAGTTGCTGCGCGTCAGGCTGGCGTGCTCCGGCATCCGGAAGTGCCGCGAGTTCTTTCGGGAGTCGGGAGTTGGGGATCGGGAGTCGGGAGCCGGGAGCGGAGGCAGCATCCGGCCGTTGGTGCAGGAACTCGTGCCGCAACCGCAACTCGAACGCGGGATTGACGACGCGATCGACGAGTCGGGCGCGGTCCGGGACTCGGCGACGCCGGAGCTCGCCGATATCAGGCGCCGGCTCCGGAGCCTGCGCAACGCACTGGTCCGGAAGCTCGAGCGCATGGCGGCCGACAATCCGGGCCGGTTCGGCGGCATACCCACGGTAAGAGGCGGCAGGTTCGTGCTGCCGCTGCTGCTCGAGCATCGGACATCGGTGCCGGGCGTGATTCACGGCAGTTCGGGCAGCGGCTCAACCTTGTTCGTCGAGCCGCTGGCCGTGGTGTCGGACGGCAATGAGCTGCAGGAGCTTGCGGACGCCGAGGCCGAAGAGGTGGCGCGAATCCTGCGCAGTCTGTCGCTGCTCGTGGCCCGGCACGTGCCGGTACTGTCCGGCGCCCTGGATGTGACCGCAGCGCTGGACGTGCTGGTTGCCAAGCGGAGGTTCGCCGTGCGGTTCGACTGCCGGAGGCCGGACCTGGCTGTTGATGGCGGGATTGAGTTCGTCCGGGCCAGGCACCCGCTGCTCGTGCAGCGGAAGGTGAATGTGGTGTCGCTCGACATGCGGTTCCCGGATGTGGCGCAGGTCGTACTCATCTCCGGGCCGAACGCGGGCGGCAAGACCGTGGTGCTGAAGACCATCGGGCTGCTGTCGCTTATGCTCAACGCCGGTATGTACGTGTCGGCAGCGGCCGGTACCCGGCTGCCGCTGTTCAAGCGGGTCTTTGCAGATATCGGCGACGAGCAGTCGCTCGACTCCGACCTGTCGTCATTCACCGCGCACGTGGGCAGGCTGAAGGAGATTCTGGACAAGGCCGATGCCGAGAGCCTTGTGTTGATTGACGAAATCGGCTCCTCTACCGCGCCGGAGGAAGGCGCTGCTTTGGCAGTCGCGGTGCTTGAATCCCTGCGCGACCGCGGCGTGAAGAGCGTGGTGACGACCCACTTCGGCGCGCTGAAGATGTTTGCGCAGGACGAGCCGGGGATGGCCAATGCCGCGATGGAGTGGGGACGGAAGGAAGTGACGAATGAAGAATGCCGAGTGGCGAATGACGGAATGTCAGGGAATCGCCAATCGCCGGGGCCGACGTATCGGCTGAAGATGGGTTTTCCGGGTGAGTCGAGCGCATTCGAGATCGCGGCCGGCGCCGGTATGCCGGCCGGCGTTATCGAGAGGGCGCGAACCCGCATCGGCCGCGAGTGGCTGGACATGGGCGCCAAGCTCAAGGCACTGGATGGGGAACTCCACAAGGCCAGGGTGGTGCGCTCAGCGGCCGAGACCGAGCAACGGCAGGCAGCAAAGCTGCGTCAGGAGTACGAGACCCGGCTGCGCGAGGTGAAGGACGAGGCCAAAGCCGGAGCAGAGCGGCTGCGGAGCGAGCAGGACCGGTTCCTGCGCGAGAAGCGGCGCGAGATAGAGAACCTGGTCAGGGAGATACGGGAGCAGAAGGCCAGCCACGAGAGCGTGGTCGCGGCAAAGAGGCAGGTCGAACAGGAACTGGCCGAGGTCAACGCCGAGCCGGAGGAACCGGAGCTGCCCGGTTCGTTGCCGGAGGAGTTGAAGCCCGGGGATTATGTAGAGTCGCACACGTTCCGCAGGCAGGGGGTCGTCGTCGAGGTGAGAGAAAACCAGGCGACGGTTGCCTTCGGTCAGATCAAGGTGGAACTGGCGGCGGCAGACCTGCGGTTGGTCAAACCCGCGGAAGTGAAGCCGGAGCCCGAACCGGTTCAGCCTGAGCCGTACCTGTTCGATACCAGGTTGAGCGTTCGGGGAATGACCCGAGAGGAAGCAGACGACGCGGTGGCGAAGTTCCTTGACGAGGCGGTGATGGCAGGTTCACCCGAGCTGACCATTGTCCACGGCAAGGGCGGAGGCGTGTTGCGGCGGGCCCTGTGGGACAGGTTGCGCCGGGACGCGCGGGTGGAGTCGATCAACCTGGCTGAGCCGGCAGCCGGCGGCAGCGGCGTGACCGTGGTGAAGTTCGCCGCGGCCCAGGGAGCGGCAGAGAAGCGTGATTAAGCAGGAAGTCATCGAGCAGGTGCGGACCCAGACCGATATCGTGCAGTTGATCGGCGGGTATGTGCCGCTCAAGAAGGCCGGCCGCTACTATAAGGGGCTGTGCCCGTTCCATTCGGAGCGGACGCCGTCGTTTCATGTGAACCCGGAGCGGCAGACTTACCATTGCTTCGGCTGCGGGGTGGGCGGCACGGCTATCAACTTTGTGATGGTGACGGAGAAGCTTGAGTTCCCGGAGGCAGTGCGGTTCCTGGCCAAGCGGCTCGGCATCACGGTCGAGACCGAGCAGGCGTCGGGCAAGAACCAGGCGCTGTACAATATCTGCGAGCAGGTCTGCCAGTTCTTCGAACAGCAGCTCTTGAAGACGCCGGCAGCGGCTGCCTATGTCGAGCGCAGGGGATTGAGCGCGGAGACCGTACGCAGGTTCAGGCTGGGGTTTGCGCCGGCCGGCAACATTCTGCGCGGCCAGGCCAAGCGACGCGGATGGTCGGAGGAATCGCTGGTTCAGGCCGGGCTGTTGCGAGCGGTCGAGGGGCGAGGGACAGGCGGCGAGGGGCTGGTGGACTGGTTTCACGGCCGGCTGGTGTTCCCGATATTCTCCCTGTCGGGCAAGGTCGTCGGTTTCGGCGGCCGGGTACTGGACGACAGCGAGCCGAAATATCTGAACTCGCCCGAGACCGCGATATTCCGGAAGGGCGAGAGCCTGTACGGGATGTTCCAGGCCAAGGGATACATCCGGGAGCAGATACCGATACTGGTCGAGGGCAACTTCGACATGCTGTCGCTGGTGAACGCCGGCATCAACAACGTGGTGGCGCCGCTCGGTACGGCTTTCACTCCGAGCCAGGCCCAGTTGCTGCGGCGGTACAATGCGCGCATCACGGTCTGCTTTGACGGCGACGCGGCCGGGCGCAAGGCGGGCCGCAGGGTGCTTGACATCCTGCTGGCGGCCGGGATGGAACCGCAGATTGCCCTGCTGCCTGACGGCGCGGACCCGGACTCGTTCGTGCGCCAGTTCGGCAAGGAGAAGCTGCTCGGGCTTCTTGGCACGAGTCAGGACTGGGTGGAGTTTGCCTTAGCCGGGCGTGACCTGTCACGGGTGGCGGAGCAGCGGGCGGCCCTGGGTGAACTGGTCGGGCTGCTGCGCCTGATCGGCGATGAAGCCACGCGCGAGCTGTACGCGAACCGGATTGCCGACCGGTTCCGGGTAAACAAGCTGGTGCTTCTGCGCAGCGCCGGGCAGGAGAAGCCGGGGGCGGCCCGGGCGGTCGTGAACCGCGGCGTGGAGGAGAAGCTTCTGGGTTCCGCGATCCAGACCCGGGAACTGGCGCAGATTGCCCGCGACCTGGGACTGGCGGATATCCTCCAGGACGAGAAGCTGCGGCCGATTGCCCGGCTGGCCGCTGACCACTGCGATGACCCGGGTTTCAACGCCGGGCTTGTGCTCGGCCTGGTTGATGACGATGATGTGCGGAAGCTGGTGGCGGCGTGGACCTTCGCCGACCTGCCGACCCCGGGCGAGTTCCGCGAGCGAGTGAGACGTTTCCGTGCGGACTGGCTGCACCGCCGGCTGAAGGAGGCCGATGCCCGAGGCGACGATGCGGCAGTCGAGGTATTGCAGAAAGAGAGATGTAAGTTGTTGCAGGAAGTTACGCGAGAAAGGAGTGCGCGCCAATGAAGACAGAAAAGGAGCGCAAGCGCCCGGGCCGGCCTGCGGCTGCTCAGAAGGCCGGCGGCAAACGTTCGGTGGTCGGAAAGCGCGGGCCCGGTCGCCCGCCCGGCCGCGGACGCAAGGCGCGGGGGGCGACGGAGCGCGAGCCGTGGCTCGACAGCGTCTACGAAAAGGCGGCGGGCGACAAGCGGATTACGTACGACGAGCTGGAGGACCTGGTTCCCGATGACGTGCTGATGTCGACCGACCGGCTGGAAGAGGTCGTGTCCGGGCTCATCCGCAGTGGCATCATGATGACGGAAAGCCGGGCGGAAGAGCCGGAGACGGTAATCCAGAAGGGACCCAAGCCGATAATCCAGCGGACCGAAGACCCGACCAAGTCGTACTTCCGCGAACTCTCCAAGCTGCCGCTCCTCACGCGCGAGGAGGAGATCCGCTACTCGAAAGAGATGGAAGAGGGGTACAAGAGCATCATCAAGTACCTGTTCGACCCGGTATCGATGATGCGGCGGCTGGTTGAGGAGTGCTGGTCGATAGAGGAAGGCACCAAGTCGCTGGACCAGATTGCGCGCGTCGAGTTCGAGTGCCTGTTCGACAAGAAGGCGCTCTGGCGCGATCGGCAGCGGTTCATCCGCTGCCTGCGTGACATCCGGCGTGAAGCGGACAAGATAGAGAAACTGAAGCAGCGGAAGTCGTCGCCGTCGGTGCGCAAGCAGATTGCCGACGCGAAGAAGATTGTGTTCAGCCGGGTCCAGACCCTGTCGCTGCAGCATCACTTGATCAACAACCTGATAGACGAGTTCAAGCTCAGGGGTATGGAGGCGCTCGGGCTCGCGCATGAGTTGCTGGTGGCAAAGGCCGAGGGCCGCGAAGCCACGCCCGAGATCACGGAAGTCAGGCGCAAGCTGCGTGAGACCCACGAGTTCCTTGACCGGAACACGGCCGACGTGCGCAAGGTGCTGACTGAGATCGCTTCGTGCGAGAGCCGGATTCTCGCGGCGCGCGACAAGATGATCGAAGGCAACGTGCGGCTGGTCATCTCCATTGCCAAGCGGTACGCGAACCGCGGCCTCGAGTTCGCCGACCTGCTCGAAGAGGGGAACGTCGGGCTCATCAAGGCGGTCGAGAAGTTCAACTACCGCAAGGGCTTCAAGTTCTCGACCTATGCCACGTGGTGGATCAAGCAGGCGATTACCCGCGCGATTGCCGACCAGTCGCGGACCGTCCGCGTGCCGGCGCACATCATTGACGCCATCAACAAGGTGGCGAAGATCCAGCGCCAGTTTATGCAGAAGTCGGGCCGGGAGGCGACCGTGGCCGAGCTGGCCCAGCGGCTCTCGACGCCCAAGGAGAAGATCGAGGCCTTGTCCAAGATATCGCAGTTCGGCGTGTCCCTGGACAAGCCGGTGGATGACGACGAGACGAGCTTCATCGGCGACTTCATCTACGACGAGAAGACCGCATCGCCGTCGCACGCTGCCGGCGTTTCTCTGCTTGGCGAGAAGCTCGAGGAGGCGCTCGCGGTACTGACCAAGCGCGAGGAGAAGGTGCTCCGGCTCCGGTTCGGGCTCGGCGACGGCTGCCCGAGAACCCTGGAGGAGGTAGGCCAGATATTCAACATCACGCGCGAACGGGTCAGGCAGATTGAGGCCAAGGCATTGAAGAAGCTGCGCCACCCGGTGCGGCTCCGGAGGTTTGAGCCGCTGCGCGACCTGCTGCAATGAGCCGGCGTGGGGATCGGGCGAAAGCAGAAGTCAGAAGCTAGATGCTAGAGGTCAGAAGTTCCCGACCTCCGGGTTGCGAACAGGACTCGTGAATGGCACAAATAGGCATCATCTCGGATACGCACGACCGGTTGGACAAGGTGCGCCAGGCCGTGGCCTTGTTCAACCGGCTCAAGCCCGACCGAGTCGTCCACTGCGGGGACGTGGTCGCGCCGTTCGTGCTCCGGGAGATGGGCGGTCTGAGCATGCCGGTCGTCGCCGTCTTTGGCAACTGCGACGGCGACAAACCGGCATTGCGGAAGCACGCGGAGGAACTGGGATTCTCTCTGCAGGAAGGCCCGCTTGGCTTCGAGCTGGGTGGAAAGCGTATCGTGGTATCCCACAAGCCGCTGGGCCCTGCGCCGGAGTGCGATTTCTACCTCCACGGCCACACCCACAAGCTGCTGCATGAGACCGGCCGGCCGGTCGTCATCAATCCGGGCGAGTGTTGCGGCTGGTTGTCGGGGCAGGCCACGGCTGCGTTGCTGGATACGGAGACATCTGAGGTTGAGTTCTTTGACCTGTAGGTGGAGCGGTTGAACCGGCAGGCAGGAGAAGCGCAGACCGGCGGCATCGCTCCCGGGCTGTACATCGTTTCAACGCCCATCGGCAACCTCGGGGACATGACCCAGCGCGCGGTCGATGTCCTCAGGGCTGTCGACCTCATCGCGTGCGAGGATACGAGGCACAGCGGCCTCTTGCTGCAGCACTACCACATCCGTAACCGGCTGACTTCCTACCACGAGTACAATAAGGTCAGTCGTACTCCGGAACTGATAGCGCAACTGCAACAGGGGAGACGCATCGCGCTCATTACCGACGCGGGAACTCCCGGGATTTCCGACCCTGGTTTCTACCTGATTCGGGCTGCGGTTCGGGAGGGTCTCCCGGTCATCCCGGTGCCGGGAGCTTCGGCGCTGCTTGCCGGGCTGGTCGTATCCGGCCTGCCGTCGGACCGGTTCGCGTTCGAGGGGTTTCTGCCCAAGCGTGACGGCCGGCGCCGCAAACGTCTGGCCGCGCTCAAGGACGAGGAACGCACGACCGTGTATTGTGAAGCGGCGCGCCGTGTCAAACGCCTGCTCGAAGAGATGCTCGAACTCTGGGGAGACCGGGACGTTGTGGTCTGCCGGGAGCTGACCAAGCGGTTCGAAGAGGTCCTGCGCGGGAAGTTGACCGAGGTGCTGGCCCAGATTGGCGACCGGGAACTGAAGGGCGAGACCGTGGTCGTGGTGGCCGGCGCCGGAGAAAAGGAAGATGAACGAGAAGACGAAGCAGCACGGGCGTAGGCTGCTCAGGCCGCTTGTCGGCATGCTCGCGACGATGCGCGTGTCGGCCGCGGCCGTGACTGTTGCCGGGCTGCCTTTGAGCGCGGCCGCCGGGTACCTTTTTGCCACGGGCCGGTTTGTCTGGGGCGGCGTGCTCGCGGCGCTCGTGGGGCTCTGCGATACGCTCGACGGCGAGCTCTCGCGCCGGACCGGAACGGCCAGCGCCCTGGGTGCGTTTGTCGACTCGACCGTTGACCGGCTCAGCGAGTCATTCGTGCTGGTCGGGTTCTACTGGTTCTACCGTGACTCGTGGTACGGCCTGCTTGCCGTGGCCGCGCTCGTGTTTTCGCTCATGGTGAGCTATGTCCGGGCACGGGCCGAAGGCGTGGGCCGGGATTGCAGGGTCGGATTCTTCGAGCGGCCGATACGTGTGCTCGTGCTGCTGTTCGGCGCGTTCGTGCTCGGCCACGCCTGGATGCCCGTCGCTCTCGGCGTCATCGCGCTCGGCAGTCTCATCACCGTCATCCACCGCATCATCCACGTGCTCGCGCAGAAAGCCGGTCCGGCGTGAGGACCCGAGGACTCAAGGACTCAAGGAGTCCAGTGTTCCGGACTCGAATCCTCGATTCCTTGACCCCTGGAGACCTTTTCTGATGGCCTGGCGTATCCTCCTGTGCGGGGTCGCGACTTCAAGCCGGGCGCGCTGGTCCAAGGCCGACTCGCTGGAAGAGCTGGCGGCTCTGACCGCGACTGCCGGCGGCGACGTGGTCGAGCGGCTTATTCAGGTGAGGCCGAAGCTGGACCCGGCCACGCTCGTGGGCAGAGGCATGGTGGAGAATCTCCACTCAACCTGCCGCCGGCACCACATCGACCTGCTGATTCTCGACGAGGAACTCACACCGACACAGCAACGCAACCTCGAAGACCAGGTCAGGGTCCGGGTCATAGACCGGGCCGCGCTCATCCTCGACATCTTCGCGCTGCACGCCCGTACCTCCGAGGCGAAGATTCAGGTCGAACTGGCCCAACTCGAGTACCGGCGCACCAGGCTGACCGGGTTCGGTGTGGAAATGTCCCGGCTCGGCGGCGGCATCGGCACCCGCGGGCCGGGCGAGACCAAGCTTGAGGTAGACCGCAGAAAGATAGAACAACGGATTGCGGCTCTGCGCAAGGACCTGAAGAAGATCGACCGCGAGCGGGCGGTCCAGCGTGAGCGCCGGAGCGACATGTTCAAGCTCGTGCTCGCGGGCTATACCAACGCCGGCAAGTCCACCCTGCTCAACCGCATGACCCGCGCCGACGTGAAGGTGTCGGACCAGTTGTTCGCGACGCTTGACCCGAACACCAAGCCGCTTTCGCTCGCGCGCAACGTGAGCGTACTCGTGACCGACACGGTCGGGTTCATCCGCAACCTGCCTACCCAACTGGTCGCCAGCTTCCGCTCCACCCTGTCCGAGGTGCTCGACGCGAGCCTGGTGCTGCACGTCGTTGATGCAAGCGACGAGCAGGTTGACCGCAAGATCGACGCGGTGAACGACACGCTCGGCGCCATCGGGGCAGGCGACAAACCCGTCCTGATGGTGTTCACCAAGGTCGACCGCGTGTTCGACGACGCGGTCGTGAAGCGTATGAAACGGAGCTATGCCCGGTCGGTCTTTGTGTCCGGACAGACCGGCGAGGGAATCGACGAACTCAGAGCCGAACTACTGCGCCGGGTGGAAAAGGAAATGGTGACCCGGACATTCACAGTCCCGGTCCACCGCTATGACCTCGTCAGCCTGCTGCACGACGCGGGTCGGGTGGTGAAAGAGCAGGCGACCAGGGACAAGGTGAAACTCAGCGTCATCGGCTTCAGACCGGCCCTCGCGCGCGCCCGGACCCGTGTGAGCGCCGCGCTCAAGGCATAGCCGCCCTGATCCGGAACCGAGTTTCGCGTCTATCCAGTTCCTGAATCTGCGTCATCTGCCGATGTCCGTTCCGGCTTCTGACTTCGGCCGACTGGGAACTAGACGCGGCCCGGACCGGCGCCGGCAAATACAAGGTACCGGCCCAGCGCCTCGAGCGTGACCACTCCGATAATTCGGCCCGAATCCAGCACAGGCAGCGACGAACAGCCGCAGGTCTGGATGGCTGCATAGACCTGTTCGAGGGTCGAGTTCGCCGGAACGGTCGTGAACTCCTTCCTCATCACTTTCCCGACCAGTGCGCCGGGGCCGTATTCGTGCAGCGCTGCCAGGATATCCTGCTTCATCAGCACGCCGACCAGCTTGCTGTCCAGAACGACCGGGAAGTCCTCCTGGAACCCGTGATAGGCGTGCTCGACAACCTGGCTCAGGCGGTCATCCGGGTTCAGCGTCTGGAACGACGTGGCCATGACCCGGTTGACCGGTACGTCGCGAAGAGCGGTCTTGATGTGCACGCGACTCGCCTCCGAACTCGCGCCGAAGTAGATGAAGACCGCGATGAAGACCAGCCAGATGTTGGTGAACAGGCCGACCAGGCCGAGGCCGATGGCGAAGACGCGGCCGACCGCGGCGGCGATGGCCGTCGCCCGGTCGAAAGGCATGGCATTGGCGAGCACGGCCCGGAATATCCTGCCTCCATCCATGGGAAAACCGGGCAGCAGATTGAAGATGGCCAGCAGCAGGTTCACACGGGCGAGATTCGGGATGAACATGCCGCCGGTGATACTGGTCTTGAAGGTAGCCGCCGGGCCGTAGAGCAGCAGGCTTACAGCGCCGAGCAGCAGGCCCAGCAAAATGCTCGTGGCCGGTCCGGCCAGGGCAATCAGGAATTCCCGGCTCGGTTTCTCCGGCATCTCTTCCATCTGGGAGACACCGCCGATGGGCAGGAGGACTATGCCGTTCACCTTGACGCCGAAGCCGCGCGCTACCATGCTGTGGCCGAGCTCGTGGAGAGTGACCGAAAGAAAGAGCGCCAGAATGAAGCTCACCCCGGTGACCGCGGCCCTCGCTCCTCCCTGGAAGGCGTACACCATTCCCAGGAACGCGACGAACAGGATGAAGGTCAGATGCAGACTGATCGAAATGCCGAAGACGCGGCCGAGGCGGACTGAGGACTTCATGGCGCGACCAGCGGCGACGCGCCCTTCAGAACTTCTTCGAGGAATCGTTCCTCGGGCAGGGCGCCCTCGAACGCGTGGCCGCGGTTGACCACGGTTCTCGGTACGGCCATAACGTTGTACAAGCCGGCGAGCTGCGGGAATTCGGCTGCGTCGATGATACTCAGCGAGACCTTGTCGCTCTCGATGGCGAAGCGTGCGGCAGTCAGTGCGGCGCCGGGACAGACCGGGCAGGTAAGGGTGACAAACATCTGGATGTCCGCCGGGGACGGCACGCTGCTGAGCTTTGCCTTGCTTTCCGGCTTCAGTCCACTTTCCCGGTTTCCCACCAGTTCGACCAGCGAGAGCAGCGTGGTGAATTCGTACCCGGCCGGTACGCCGTAGTACCTGATACCATAGTCCTTTTCCCCGGTCACGCAGATGGCCGGTACCTTGTCCACGCGATACTCCGCTGCCTTGGCGCTGTCCTTCACGATGTCATAGACTTCTACCGAGAGCTTGTCGGACAGGGCGGCAAGCTCCTCAACAACCGACCGGGCCTCGCGGCAGAACTGGCATTCCATCTCCTGCGTGAACAACACCAGCTTCACCGGGTTAGCCACCTTGGCGACCATCTCGGCACTCTTCTTCTGTAGGGGTTCGGTTAGTATCGGCATACATTATTAGACGCAGCCGGGCGTATTCAGGAGCGGGGCAGGGCTCCACTGACCGGCCTCGGATGTGGTTCCATCTGGTTCAGCGGTCGGGTGGCTGGAGAAAGCAGTCGCCCGCCGGCAGGTTGTGCCGGCGGGCGCTGTTCGGGAAGAGCTAGTCTTCGACTTTGATGGCGCTGGACGGGCAGTCTTCGGCCGCCTGCTGCACGCACTCTTCGGCCCCTTCGGGAACGACATCGACCTTGACTTTGGCGATGTCGCCGTCGATTTCGAAGATGTCCGGGCAACTGCTGACACACAGCTCGCAGCCGGTGCAGAGCTCTTTGTCGATTGATGCTTTCATCGAGACCTCCATTCAAGGCCGGCTGGTGTCGCCCGGCCGGCGCAGTTAGTTCTGTTCAGCGGTGTAATCTAGTTGCTCTAGCCGGTTTGTCAAGACTTGTTTGGCGCGAAAGCGGGGACAGTCCCACGGAGCGCGCGGACGCGCGGTACAGTCCCCGTTTTCGCGAAGGCACCAGGTCACCAAAGGTCTCAGACCTCCGGGCCGGAATTCGCCTTTGTGTCTTTGTGTCTTGGTGGTGAGTTCCGTTCCGGTCCTCCGCCTTCGGCGGCTTCGGGCCGCGTGAGAAAGGCGTGGACAAAGGCGTTGATGTGGCCGTCCATCACGCCGGCGAGGTCGTGCGAGGTGTAGTCGGTCCGGTGGTCTTTGACCTGCTGGTAGGGGAAGAAGACGTAGGAGCGAATCTGGTGACCCCAGGCGATTTCGGTCTTGGCCGCTTCCAGTTTCTCGCGCTTTTCGTCCTGTTCGCGTTTGTGGAGGTCGTAGAGCCGGGAGCGGAGAATCTTCAAAGCGTTGGTCTTGTTCTGGAACTGGGAGCGTTCGTTCTGGCAGACGACTACGATGTTGGTCGGGATGTGGGTGATGCGCACGGCCGAGCTGACCTTGTTGACGTTCTGGCCGCCGTGGCCGCCGGCGCGGAAGGTGTCGAACTTCAGGTCGCTGGGGTTGATTTCGACCTCGATGTCTTCGACCTCAGGGTAGACCGAGACCGCGGCGAAGCTCGTGTGCCTTCGTTTGTTGGCGTCGAACGGCGAGACCCGGACCAGGCGGTGGACGCCGATTTCGGACTTGAGCAGGCCGTAGGCGTAAGTGCCGCTGACTTCGAGCGTCGCGCCCTTGATGCCGGCTTCCTCGTTGGGCTGGAGGTCGAGCACGTCGCACTTGAGGCCCTGGAGTTCGATGTAGCGGGTGAGCATTCGGTAGAGCATCTCGGTCCAGTCGCAGGACTCGGTGCCGCCCGCGCCGGGGTGGATCGAGACGATGGCGGCGCGGGAGTCTTCCTCGGATCGGAACATCGCCCGCTCTTCGAGCGCTTCGAGTTCGTGGCCCATGACTTCGGTCTGTCCGGCCAGTTCTTTGCGGGCCGACTCGTCCGACTCTTCAAAGAGCCCGAGCATTTCAGTCGTGTCTCTGATTTCGGCGGCGAGCTTGTCCACGCGGCTGAGCGTGTCGTTCAGTTCCGCGATACGGCGCATGGTGGTCTGGGCGCGCGCGGCCACGCTCCAGAAGTCGGGCTGGGAGCTTTGCTTGGTGAGTTCGGTTAGTTCGGTCCGGCGAGCGGGCAGGTCAAAGAAACTCCTGGAGCTTGTGCAGGCGTTCGGACAACTGCGCCAGCTCGGGCGTTGAGCCGCGCGTCTCTCCGGCCATCAGCGCCTGGGTTCGGAGAGAGACATCCGCAGATTGCGCAGATTACACAGATCACGCATGGTCAGGAAGAGGAGAGCATGAACTGCAGATTGCGCCGATGACGCAGATTCCCGCGTGACGGACGAGGGATGAGATTCCGGTCTTCAGCCTTTCCGGATTCATCTCTCCCTCTTGGTGCCTTGGTGGTAGTTTCCTACTCGGGTTTCGGTTCGGCCTCGGCCGGCGGGGTCTCGGGCTTGGGTTTGGCGGCCCTGGGCTTCCGGGCCTTCGGCGGTTTCGGGGGCTTGGGAGCCGCAGCCGGTTTGGCGACCTTGGCCGGTTTGCCGGGAACCACCTCGCCGTACTTGCGGCGGAACTTCTCGACCCGGCCCGCGGTATCCACGAGCTTCTGCTTGCCGGTGAAGAATGGGTGGCAGGCAGAGCAGAGGTCGACGTTCATCTTGGGCTTGGTCGAACGGGTCTTCACCACGTTGCCGCAGGCGCAGGTGATGGTCGACTCGACGTACTTGGGGTGTATTTTCGCTTTCATCTTACATCAACTTTCGCTCATCGCTTCCAGGAATTCCTTATTGTTGCGGGTCAGGCGCATCTTGTCAAGCACGAACTCCATCATCTCGACCGGGTTCAACTCGGCCAGGAGCTTCCGCATAACCCAGATGCGGTTGAGTTCGAACTCGGAGAGGAGCAGCTCTTCCTTGCGGGTGCCGGAGCGCTGCAAGTCAAAGGCAGGGAAGATGCGGCGGTCGGCCAGCTTCCGGTCGAGGATGAGTTCCATGTTGCCGGTGCCCTTGAATTCTTCGAAAATCACCTCGTCCATCTTGCTGCCCGTATCCACCAGGGCGGTGGCAATGATGGTAAGTGAGCCTCCCTCCTCGATATTGCGGGCCGCACCGAAAAAGCGCTTCGGCTTGTGCAGGGCATTGGAATCCACGCCGCCGGATAAGATCTTGCCCGATGTGGGCACCGTCTGGTTATAGGCCCTGGCCAGCCTGGTGATGGAGTCCAAGAGGATAACCACGTCCCGTCCGTGTTCGACCAGTCGCTTGGCCTTTTCCAGCACCATCTCTGCCACCTGCACGTGTCTGGTGGCTTGCTCGTCGAAGGTGGAGGATATCACCTCCGCCTGGACCGAACGCTCCATATCCGTGACTTCCTCGGGGCGCTCGTCGAT
>DDXO01000052.1 GCA_002347155.1 Caldifarciminota bacterium UBA2258 | reverse complement strand
TGACCGAGCCGTTTATCGATACCGAGCTGCCGTGCTCTCGACTTATAGGACGCGGGTAGACGACCGGGCGTTTCACGGACAGTGAGTCAGTTCCGCGGGCGGGAAGTTGTGTAGCGTCCCTGTTGTTACCGACCGCCGGCGGTCAGCGGGCGTGCGGCCTGAAACCTGCGGCTCTAGCTGCGGCGAGGTCGCGCGGCGTGTCCGGCCGGTCGGTCTGTAACACTGAACTCAGTCGCGCCATGTTCTGACTCCGCTTGCGCAGCTTCGTGTCGTTCCGGGTCATCTGACACCCAGTGCTGAACCGGCCGACGGCGATTCACGACGCAGTCCCGGAGGTAGAGATTGATCAGGCTCTGATAAGCCATACCCGTCTCAGCGGCCAGCTCCTTGAAGTAGGCAATCGAGGCGTCGTCGAGCCGTATCGTCACCGACCGCTTGAGCCGTCGGGCGTAGGGGTTCTTGCGGCCTTTCATCCGTGCAAAGTCATACTGCGCTCTCATGATCCTTGGCTCCAATAGGTCTCTTCCTCGTTCCGTTGCGCCCTGCGTGCCGAAATGATGCGAATCACCGACTCGCTCTCCCGATAGCAGTGGCAGACAACCAGCACCCGGAGACGGCTGCTGATTCCCAGCAAGATGAACCGCGCCTCGCTCGCCGAGTGGTCCGGGTCGGCGTACTCACGTGCATTCTCGTCGTAGAACACGGTACGGGCCTCGGCAAACGAAACTGCGTGCTTCCGCTGGTTGGCGCGGTCCTTCATCTCGTCCCAGACAAACGTCAGACCGCGCATAGTTACATTGTATGTATTCCAGCAATACAATCAACACCGGCCCTGCCCCAGGCCACGCCAACCGCTGGCAGCTCGCTTGGGCTTGTGCTTGAGCTGGCCGTCGGCCGTCAGCCGTGGACTAATCTCGGGCGTGTCAAATGGGCGGGCGGAATCGGGGCGTTCGACCTTGGATTGGAAATAGGGGAAGTGTGGGGCTGTTGAAGAACCCGCCTCTTGTCATTCTGAGCGCAGCGAAGAATCTTCGCGATGTTGATTCTGCGAGAGTTAGAAGACCCTTCACTTCGTTCAGGGTGACACGAATGGGGTTTTTCAACAACCCCGGTGTCCCTAATTTTCCGTGTCGCCGTTTCTCGTGCACTATCGCACGGGTCATGCTGCTGGTACCCGCAGTAGTTGGGCGTAGTGCTGCTTCAAGAGCTCGAGGTGCTGCTCGTGGACAGCGCGGTAGATCACGAGATCCTTCAGCGCGTCGGTGCGATGCTTCAACAAGAGCATGAACTCGTCATAGTCCGGCCCGTCGGTGCTCGTGTGGTGCTCCATCTGCTGCGTGAGCTGGCCGTATTCACGCAGCGCAGCCTGCCAACTGCGAAACCGGAACGTCGCGGCCAGCCTCCCGCGCCACGACGTCTCGTCCGAGCTCGCCCATCCCCGCTCTCGAACCGTTACCCGTTCCGCGGTGATGACGACTCGCCTGGATGAGCCCGCCAGTGTGAAGGTAATCAGAGCCAGGAAGCCGAAGACCCCGATAATGGGCAGGCTGAACAGAACGAGCAGCGCCGGCCCGAGAGCCAGCCCCTGAGTCGCAAGCTGTCGCGCCCCGAGCGCCAGCATGGTGAAACCGAAGCCGGCAAACATCAGCGTGAGCACGGAAGTAATGATGACCAGCGCGGGGCCGGCCCGCTCCGAGAACCTCAACGGAAAGGCTCGGCCCGCGTAGAGGGTCGGTCTGCCTTCGGTCTGCTGGTCCTGGATGGCATCCTTTGTGAGCATTCGCCACGGGAACACGAACCAGAGGAGGTAGAATACCCCAAGCCCGACCTCGGCGACAATCGGAGAGAAGAACCCGGCCAGGGCGACGCCGACAACAGTGCCTACGACCAGGGCCCCGATCATCTTACCCACGTGGCCTCCGAGGCGGGCACTCGCCGGTGAGTGCGTCTTCAAACTCGTACCTACCGAGAAGACCAGTTCGTTGGCCGCGAGCAACAGGACGGGCGCGTACCGCCGGCTCGTGTACCTGAGGACGTCAACGGTGTTGGCGTTGATGTATCCGTTGGGACCAAGCAGAGCGGTCGGCTCACTTGCCGCGAAGACACTGAGCAGGGCTCCCAGTATCCCTGCGCCGAACGCGGCGCCTGCTGCTCCGAAGATGAGGCCGAACCAGAAGCCGACCGGGTGCCCGGAACGATCCGCACCGGCCAGCCGCATGACGACGCTCGCCGCCACGACGGCCGCGCAGGTCCAGATGACGTTCGTCCACAGCGCCCATGCCAGGTCCCGATAACTCCAGCGCAGCAGCAGTACCAGGACCAGCAGCGTGGCCCCATTGACCCAGTCACGAATTGCCACCAGCGAGTCGACGCGCTGCCAATTCTCTTCGAGTTCCTCGAGCGAGGAGATTGTGTTCTCGGTTTCCATCACGCTCTCGGCAACCCTCCAAACAGCCCCTCGGATAACCGCAGGGGTCTGGAGAACGACCCGACCGGCTCGGCAAAGATCACGAGGCAGTGACCGATGTCCGGAGCCGACTCGCGGGCGGGCGTGTCAAATGGGCGAGTTTCCTTCGCGGTGCCACATTCACTTCGGCGTTCTACGACCTCCCTCGTGAACCCAACCCTCCCGGTCGTGGAGCTCCGCGTGGCAGTTCAGACAGTAGACGTCACACTTGTCGACCTCCGCCTCCAAATCCGCTCTGCTCATTCCGGTCAACCGCGTGCCACTTATGTTGAACTTCTTCCCTGCCGGCCTTCTGTGATGGAAGCAAAGCGCAGAAATGCTGCGGCGGCATCCGCACTTGAGACACTTGCCTCCGCGCCTTGCCAGAAGCTCCCGCTTCATGCGCTCCCTACGTGCCTTGTGGGTCTCGGCCATCGGCTGCATTCTAGGACTCGCGGGCGGGCGTGTCAAATGGGCGGGCGGTCAGCCGTTAGCCGTCAGCCCACCTGCACTTGTGCTGCGGATGGTTCGGATTCTGCAGCGACGCATTCCTCTCCCCTACCTCTACCTCTACCTCTACCTCTACCTCGACCTCGACCTCAACCTCAACCTCGGCCCCCCGGGCGGGCGTGTCAAATGGGCATCCGCGCGTCATGTATCGCCGGCTGTTGCCCCGGCGATTCCCGCACCGCGCCTTGACTCAGCACCCCTCGCCGGTATCCTTGGCTCGTGCCCGCGCCCAGAGACTCCGGCCACCTGATACCGGTCGAGCAACTTGATCAGTCAATCGTCGAAATCCGAGGCAAGCGCGTCATCCTCAGCCACGACCTCGCCGCGGCATACGGCGTTACCACCAAACGTCTGAACGAACAGGTCAAGCGAAACATCAGACGGTTCCCACCCGACTTCGCCTTCGAGCTGACCGAAGAAGAATGGGCCGCTTTGAGGTCGCAATTTGCGACCTCAAACGTCCGACCGGGCCGGGGTGGACGACGCTATCAACCCTACGCCTTCACCGAGCACGGCGCGGTCATGGCAGCAAGCGTGCTGAACTCTGACCGGGCCGTGGAAGTCAGCGTGTTTGTGGTGCGCGCGTTCGTGCGCATGAGTCGGATGCTGGCATCTCACCGCCAGCTTGCCCTGAAGCTCGCCGAACTCGAAGCGCGGGTATCAACCCACGACCGCAGCATTCAGTCACTGCTCACGGCAATCCGTAGCCTCATCGCGCCGCCCGAACCCAAGAAGAAGCGCATCGGGTTTGTTACCGATGACGACAAACCCGGCCAGACCGGCTCCGGCTCGGACTTCATCGCCCGCGACCGCCAGCGATTTCCCCAAACCCCGCACCTCAGGGGTTCTCGCCACTCAAGGCGGTGTACGCGGCTTCCTCTGGTCGCCGCACGTGCACCTGTCACCCCGTTGGGTAAATCGCGCCGCAGAACCCGCCGCTAGATCGTTGGCCGTCCGCCACTACACCGCTGGCATCCTAGAATCCTAGACCCCAGTCAGTTCATTTTAATGAACCGAGTGACATAGGCAGCAGGTACTAGGGACACGGGATGGGGACTTGGGACCAAGGACTATGGACGATGGACTCACGCCTAGGGCGCGTGGCGTGTCAAATGGGCAGGCGGATGGCGGTTGACTGGGTTCGGAATCCTGTGCGGTAATGAATCAAGTATCATGTCCCCGTTTCCTCCCTCTACCTCGCTGTGAAGAGCTGAACGAGTCTCACCTGTTCCGCCCGCAGTTCCCAGAATGAGGCCTGAATCGACTTCTTTGCCCGCGGACGAGCGATGCTTTGGTCCCTGTCGGTCCAGTCAAGGTCGAAGATGCGAGACCAGCTTTCGGTTATCCTCCTGTGGGATGCCGCGTCACGCAGGGGTTTGTCCTGGTAGAACGACAGCCCTCGGCGTGACAGCTCAGACTCGAAGTCCTCGTCGTCCTGCTGCGACTCCGGCAGGTACCAGTGGTTCAGCGCGTAGTGCCACAGGTCAAAGTCAGAGAGCAATACGAGCCGGCTGCTGATTTCGAATTCGATGCGCACACCCCTGTCGCCCGGCGGCAAGTAACCACATGACCGAAGGTCGGGTCTCCTGCACGTCGCTTCCTTCCACTGGAACCATGCCCAGAGCGGCAGCGTGTTCTCTGAAGGGCGGCATCCGAGGCGTTCCGCCATCTGTTGGGCCAACCACTCGTAGGCCTGCCTGTATCTCCCGTGAACCCTCCTGCCATCTGCCCGCAACACGCCTTCCCTCTGCAGCCTTGACCAGGCGGCGACCGACTGAATTGTCCAGAGAATCATATCCCCGGCTCTCTGTGCGCCTACCCCGCGGCTAGCCCTCGCGGTGTTCCCAGTAGCCCGGCTCGCGCCTCAGGTGCATCACAGCCGCGACGTAGATAGTGTCGTTCTCGACTGCGTAGATGATGCCGTATGGAAAACGGTGGACCAGACAACGCCGAAATCCGCCCTTGAGTTTCCGCCAGAGCGTGGGGTGCCGCACTATCGAGTCGAAGGCGCCCTCGACGTTTTCCAGGAAGCCGTGGCCCAAGCCCTTCCGGCTTTCTTCATAGAACTTGGCCGCCTCGCGTAGCTCCGCAAAAGCGGCCGGGTCGAGGACGAGCCTCAACCGGCCAGTTCTTCCTTGATAGAGGCGACTGCCTTGGCGGCCGGGACCGCTCTCCGCCGGCCGCGCTTCCACGCGCGAAAGCGACGCTCGGCCTCGGCGACCCAGGCTTCATCAACCCTGGTCAGGCGGCGATTCGCCAGCGGCGCGAGTAGACGCTCGGCCAGACGCTCGCGCTCGATTGCCCGCAGCTTGCGAGCCTGCTCTGCCAATTCCCGGACTCGGGCTGTCATAGAACTCTCCTCATGACGCATCAGTATAGCGCACGCAGCATGTCAATCAAGGCACCGTCCTTGGCCGCGGGGCAATAGACAGTTGGGAATTCGGGGCCTGCCGGGCTGGCAGCCGGCACCTGTTCACTGCTACCTTCCTAACTGCTCACTCGCGGCGAAGCCGCGTGGCGTGTCAAATGGGCGAGCGGTCAGCCGTTAGCCGTCAGCCCACCTGCACTTGTGCTGGGGCTGGTTCGGATTCTGCAGCGACACAGCCCCGCTCCGCTCCTCTCCTCAACCTCTACCTCAGCCTCAACCTCCGCCTCGCGGCCACGCCGCGCTGCGTCAAACAGGCATGCGGAATCAGTGCGTGTATCCGGGCCCTTGAAGCACGTCGGACTGAAACTGGCGAAGTGTCCATAGCCCGGTTCTTCCCTGCAGGCTCCAGCCGGATTTGACCGTCCGCCACGCCCCCCATAGAATCTCCGCCAAAGGAGACAACCGATGCTCATGAGATGCCTGCAACTGGTCGTTGCCGGACTGCTGCTTTCGTCTGCCGTACCTGCGGTCGCGCAGCCCGACGGCGCTGACATTCGGATCCGCGACGGGACC
>DDXO01000088.1 GCA_002347155.1 Caldifarciminota bacterium UBA2258 | reverse complement strand
GCGTCAAAGCTCATCTGAAAGCTCGACTCAAAGCTCCTTTCAATGCTTGTTTCATGACTGCTTCGAAAGCTAACTCGAAAGCTGCCTAGGGGGCGACCCCTACCCTTGGTTTTCCGGAAGTCGACTATCGCCCAACTCGCTGGCAATACGAGTGTTAAGCCTGTTGGGCAGGACCTTCAAGACTGCCATCTCGTGTATCGGGTTCGGCCTGCAAATTGACGGCCGGCGGCGCAGCGCTGTGCGCCTCTTCTTTCCGCCTTCATCCCTCATCCNNTCTGACTTCTAGCATCTAGCTTATGCTTTCTGACTTCCTCCTCGTCTTCGTGTTCTAAGTCCTTCCCCTTCAGGGAATTCTGACTTCTGGTATCTGCATTCTGATCTCTGCATTGGTCGGTTTTCACTATCCCCCCGATAGCTGGGGGAGCCCTTCGCCCCTGAGCAGCCCCTGGTCTTGACGCCGCTCCGGCCCCGAGACCAGCGCCGGCGCCAGACACTGCCCTTGCCGCTGGCCCGGCCCTCGCTCCAGCCCCGAGACCAGTCCTCGCACCAGCCTCTGCCCATCGTCCCGCACCAGAGCCTGCTCCTGGCGCGGCCGCTGCGTCCGGACCAGGCCCCTGCCTTGGCCTCGCTCAAGCCCTCGCTCCGGCCGCCGCCCCAGTCCTTGCACCCGCTCCAGAACTTGGGACGGTTCCGGTCCCATGACTTCCGGCAAACCTTGGTACAGCTCAATGGCCAGCTCCTACGCCTGCTCCTCCCGCCGACCTTAGGTCGGATCTTCCCCGGAATCCGGTTTCTGCTGGCTTTGCTCCGGGAATCTCGAATCTGCAATCTAGAATCCATAATGTGAGAATGTCTGTTCTTGACCCTGGCCCAAGCCCCGTTCTTGCTTCGGCACCCGGAACTGCTCCTGCTCCTGTCCCTGCAACAGCTCTTGCCCCAGCCCGGTTGCGAACGGCGCAATCTGCGGTCAAGACTCTGCAATCCGGAAAGGCTGCAAGCTGTAGCTGAAAGCTGTCGGCTCGCTCGCGTCCCCGCTCCAGCCGCTGCCCTGGCCCTCAGTCCTGCACCTGCACCAGCAAGACCTCCAGCGCAACTTCCCGCCGCGCCTGCCTTCGGCCGCCCGCAGATTTGCCTTTTGGCTTCTGACCTTTGACTTGACTCCTNNCGCACAGGCAGACCACTTCGACCAAGACCGCAAGGCCTGCCCTGTTCGTTCCTACGGTGGCGCAGCCACACGAAGTCGAAGGGTCTTCCTCTCCGGCGACTACAAGGAAGAACAACTCCGCCTCGAGTTCCTCAACCCCTTCTTCACCGCGCTCGGCTGGGACATGGACAACAAGCAGGGCCTGTCCGAGACCTTCAAACAGGTCATCCACGAAGAGTCAATCAAGATAGCGGGCGCGACCAAGGCTCCGGACTACACCTTCCGCATCGCCGGCCGACGTCGAATTGGCCCAACACCCGCGCCATCTTCCGCTGCGACCTGCCCATGGTCCAAGTCGTTGTGAACCGGGTCGAAGTGTGTGGGGCGTCACGGAGACGCGCGTGCGGAGGACACGACAGCGCCCACGGATTACCAAACGGAGCTTGACTGTGGTTACTTATAGGTTACCATTGTGCTGAGTGTTGAGGAGTTGAGCCGGGGCCGGCGAGGGACCGTATGCGCCTTGGTGGTGGATGGTCGGGACGAGGTCGCGGGTTTTCTGAACGACCTGCCCCTACCGCTGTTCAGCAAGCTGGAAGGGATGATAGAGAGACTGGCAAATGATGGGTTCATCGCGAACCAGGAGAAGTTCAGAAGGTTGGATGCCGGAGTGTATGAGTTGAAGCTGTGGCGCCCGCCGTTGAGGATGTTCTGCTTTCAGCATGGGTCGGACTGGGTCTGCACCCATGCCGACCGCAAACCCGGTGGCCGGGAACTGCGGTCGCATGTCGCCAGGGTCAAGGTCCTGCGGCAACGCTACCTTGAGGAGAGAAGATGAGTCAGAGTTCAATCGAGAAGTACCGCGAGCGGGTTCGGAGCATCGAGAACACGCCCGAGTTTCTGCTGGAGAAGGTGAAGCTCACTTTTGCCGAGGAGCTTTGCCGCCTGCTGGACGAGCAGGGCGTCAGCCGTACGCGGCTCGCCGAGCGGCTGGGCACATCGCGGGCATACGTTACCCGAATCCTCAGAACCGACTACAATCTGACGGCTGAGACAATGGTGAAGGTGGCTCGGGCCCTCGATGCGCGGGTGGAGTTGGCTCTGGTTCCGAAGGACGCACCAAAGCGCTTGCGCGCCGTGCCGGCCCGCATTTCGCGACGGACCGAACGGAAGCGCGAGTTCGTGGCCGCTGACGGCCGCTCCCGCGCCGGCCGGAATGATTTCGTCGCCTCTGACAAACCAGCCAAGCCCCGGAGCCGTTAGCCGTGAGCCGTAAGCCGATGGCGGACGTGCTCGGCCAGGTTTACGAACAGTTCCTCGGCAAGGTCATCCGACTCACAGCCGGCCATCAAGCCAAGGTCGAAGACAAGCCCGAAGTCAGGAAAGCCGGTGAACTGCGGCCCGCGCGCTTGACAAGCGCCAGCCGCCGACTTAGAACTTATCCGTAAATAATTCTTGATTCATGTGAAGGGTGGCTATACCATGACATATGAGCGCAGTCAAATCATGGACCGTACCTGACCTGCTATGGGAGCGTGTGGCGACGCTGATTCCGAAGCCCAAACGAGTCAAAGGACGCAAGTACAAGCGCCGGCCGGGCGGGGGCCGAAAGCCGATACCGCCAAGAAGGGTGTTTGAGGGGATTGTGTATGTACTGCGCACCGGCTGCCAGTGGAAAGCTCTGCCGAAGGAGTATGGGAGTGCGA
>DDXO01000092.1 GCA_002347155.1 Caldifarciminota bacterium UBA2258 | reverse complement strand
GGCTCTTCATAGAAGCGTCCCCATACAGTGGGAAGCCCGCGTCTCGCGTGCGGTGTTGCTGCGGGGCCTGTCGTTCCCGCTCATCCGGCCTTGACCCGGCAGTTGGACGCAAGAGCTACCTGCAGATGACAGCATCGGATGGCTGCGGCAGTGGCTGTTCGGGTGGAGGCCGGTCGAACACCACTCAGGACCGGACCGAGACCCCGGCCGAGGTGTTCGGTAGGGACAGCGGGGGCAATCCCGGGAACAGTCCGGGGGCAAGCCCCGGGCATACCCTTGTTAGCTGCCGGTGGGAACATGGAATCTTACCCGTTGTGCCTTGACTTGGCGTGAGTTACGGGACGAGTGTCGGCTGGATGTTAGCAGATTTGGCTAACACCCTCGGGTCAGAACTCGCGTTTCCGTTTCCCGCTGCAGAACACTCCGCCCAAACTCGGCCAACGCGTGCAGTCCTCTCCCGGGAATGACTGCCATCTGCCCCGGTTCCATTGAGCAAGGGGCGGATTCTCGCCCGCCCCTTGGTTGCTTGCGTTCTGGTTCCGGTTTCCACCTCAACCTTAACCTCAGCCTCAACCTCTTCCCGCTACCTTGCCACCACCGCCTTCTTCACCGACCGGAATCCCGGCGTGTCGAGACGGTAGAAGTGGACGCTGTACGGCACCTGTTTGCCGCCGCCTCTGTCTTTCCCCGCAGATCGTCCGCGCCCGGCCCGAGCCTTGTCACCTGCTAGCGCGCAATCACCAGCCGCACGGAATGGGACGCGGTCGTTGTTTCCATCCGCAGGAAGTAGACCCCGTTCGCCAGTCGGCGCGCGTCAAACGGCAGCGTCTGTTTGCCGCCTCCCATTCGACCCGAGAACAACGTCGCGCAGCGGCGTCCGGCCACAGCAACGCCTCTCCCCTGTGCCGTAAAATCAACAGGTTATGTTCGAATCAGATAGAAGAAAGCAGCCCGCGAAGACGCAACCTGCCGTCTGGAGAAAGAGCTCTTCTGTTACTTGGTCAGGACAATCTTGCGAACAACTTGCGGCCTGCTGCCGGCTTGAGCTTGAGCTTGCGCTCGTGCTTCTCTGACGAAGTACACTCCCGGCGCCAGCCGGCTCACGTCATTCGCGCCGGGACGCAAATCCAACACCTTTCGCCCGCTGATGTCCAGCAGGCATGCGGGTTGAGACTCGCAGTCTGTGGCCTTCGGCAACCAGAGAACGCCCCGCACTATTGTGCCCTCTGGACGTGACACCGGCGCCCCGGCCTGTTCCTGGATCCCACCCAGCGCGCCGATTCTTCCCCAAATCCTGGTCGTTTTGTATTCACGACCCTGCCAATAATCGGTGAATGATGGATAGGCGCAGAGCGACTGACTCCCGGCGCCGCAGGCGAGGCCGATTACGGGTACGTCCATGGTCATGATGACCGGGGACGCGACCACGGACATGTCAAGGATGCTCCCCGAAGGACTGATTCTCGCTCCGTAGATAGCCCAGTCTGAACCGGGGGGCGAGTCGAGCCACGCCACACCGTAGTTGGTCCCGTCAAAGACGGCGGATGACGGGCAGCCCATTGGAGCGGCCTGAGGGCGGACCATGAAGCTGTCGAGCAGGATCGCGTCCTGACTGATGAGGGCGCCCCGCAGGTCCAGCGCGGACCCATTCACTCTCTCCCACACCGCGAGGTAGTTCGTACCGTCGGAGGCTAGTGCCGGTAATCCCTCGCCGTCTTCGGCGTCCGCCACCACAAAGCCGCCGGAATCGAGCACCTGGCCCGCGGCCGTGACTCTTGCGGCGTACACGCCCGGGCTATCACCGCTCCGCCAATCGTACCAGGCGGTGAGCCAATCCTCTCCATCTGAAGCGACGACCGGCAGGCAGGCTTCAGGGGCGGTGCATATGGAGATGCCCGCGCTGTCAAGCACCTGACCGTCCGGGCTGACCCGCGCGCAGCGAATAGTACCCATGAACTGGTCATTTATGTCGTTCCAGACCACGAGGTAGTTGCTGCTGTTGAAGGCAACCGCGGGCAGCATGTGCGTTTCGCCTCCGACGGCAATTGGGATGCCCTGCGGGTCAAGTACGTTTCCGTCTGGAGTCACTCGGGCTGCGTAGATGTCGGCGCTGTCGTTCCGCCGGCCGTCAGACCATGCTACGAGGTAGTTCATGCCGTCGAAGGCGACCGCAGAATAGTCGCGGCGAAATCCTAGAGTACAGATCGGGATGCCCGCCGGGTCGAGGTTGGCTCCAGTGGACGAAACCCTTGCTCCGTAGATGGCACCGGTCATGTTCCGGTTGTCGGTCCATGTGACGAGGTAGTTCGTACCGTCAAACGCCGCCGCAGGCCAGCGCTGGGCATTGACTCCACGGCTGATGCCGAGGCCAGTTGTATCGAGCATGTCCAACTGGCGGGTCAGCCGAGCGCCATAGATATTGGGGCAGTAGGTGCGGTCGTCATCCCATGCCACGAAGTATCGATTCCCATCGAAGGCGACCGCTGGATTGTCGGTAAAGGCGTGAGCAGGGGCGCTGACGTACATGCCCGGCGTGTCGAGCGGGACGCCGGCGCGCGAGACCCGACTGGCCAGGATGCCGTCGACCGGCGACCATGCTTTCCAGGTCACCAGAAAGTCGGTCCCGTCGTAGAGCGCGGCGTGGCCGGCGTAACCCACGTCCGCCGGCGCGATGGTGATGCCGCTGTCCACCACGCTCCCATCCGAGGCTACCAGGGCAGCGCGCATGCCCAGCGTGAAATCATGCCAAACGACAAGGGAATTCGTGCCGTCAGAGGTCGCCGTCGGGCCGTACCAGTCGTCAAGCTGAGATGCGGAATCGACCACGAAGGCAGAATCCAGCACTTGTCCGGCCGGACTGACCCGCGTGCCACCAACATAGGGATTCGCTGAATCGCACGCTTCCCAGACGACAAGGAAGTTGGTGCCGTCGAACGTGACAGCCGGACACGCCAGTCGATGCGGGCCGACGCCGATGGCTATCCCTGCGGTGTCGAGCACTGCCCCGGCCGGAGTCACCCGCGCGCCGTAGACCTGAGATACGCTGTCACGGTAGTCCTCCCAGACGACAAGGTAGTTCGTGCCGTCGAAGGCCAGTGCCTTCTGCCATCCGCCAGACGATGAGATAACAATCGCCATTGAGTCAAGGACCTCACCGGTCGGACTGACCCTGAATCCGTGGATGTCCCAGCCCCAGTTGACGACCAGGTAGTTCGTGCCATCGAAGCCAATCACCGGGTCGAGCCCGTCCAGCGAGTCGATCATGATGCCTTCGGGATCCAGAAGTGCGCCCTCGGGCGTGACCCTTGCTGCCCGGACGCCCACGTTGAAAAGCGTGTCCAGGTAGTCGGTCCATGCCACCAGGTAGTTACTCCCGTCAAAGGCAACTGAGGGGTTGCACTGCTGAGTCGATGCCGAACCGTAATTGATCGCCGTATCGACCATGAACTGGTCAGCGGGGCGCGCACCGCACACCTGTGCGCCCATGATGCCGGACCGGTTCCGGGTCGAGCGGAACCACGCCCGATTGTGTCGGCTGCCCCTCGCGGGACTCTGCCGCTGCGCCAAGGCAAAACTCGAGCGTGCCGCGTCCCAGAGAGACCCTTGCGTTGCGACTCGGCTCATGCTCCAAGTGCTGGTCGAAGCTTCGGCCAGAGCTATGCCGGCCAGAAACAGACAGATTCCTGCTATCCTTGCTGCTTTCATCATGTCCTCCTCTTTGTGTCCGCAATCTTCATGCTACTTCCCAAGCGCGAACCGGGCGCCTATTTCGGCGTTGACGAGGCCCACCGCCTCCATGATTGGCTCGCCCGCCGGCCCCGAGCCGCCGCCAAAACTCTGGAGGCCTTCCCAGTCGTTGTACCGCTGGTACATCTGCGCCTCTGCGAAAAGGTCAGTCCGGGAATTGAGCCTGAACTTCAGGCCGAGTCCCTCGCGCAACTCCGTCATTGCTTCCGGGCGTATCTCGTGTGCCGGTGACGACTGCATGTAGCCGGCCGTCCGCACGCCCACCCAGGCATAAGGCTTCACCCGCCACTGCGTGCCCGGTTCGGCCATCAAGTCCAGCCCGAGCAGCGGGAACAGGTTGAACCCCGCCCCACCCGGACTCGACGTGAAGATGTTCAACTGGGCCAGGTCAGCCCTGCCGGTGAATACTCCCCACACCGGCCCGTACGACGCTTCGACTGCCGGGCCGACCGCGAATCGCTCGTAGACGACTCTTTCGGTCAGCGCTCCGGTGGTATCGTACGACTCTGAGTACGCCTCAGCGCCGTGCCACGTGACTTTGGTTCCGATGCGAAACCTGGGCTCAGCCAGCGCTATGCCGGCCAGAAACAGACAGACTCCTGCGGTCCTTGTTGCGTTCATTCTATCCTCCCGTGTGTCCAAAGGTCAGAGCTACTTTCCGAGCGCGAAGCGGACGCCGATCTCGGCGCCGACGAGGCCGCTTGCCCCAGACTTGGTCCAGCTTGCTATCCAGGTGCCCTGGAACACCTGGACGCCATCCCACCATGTATCGTCTGCGTACCACTGCGTCTCGGCGAGTAGGTCAATCTGCGGGGTCAGCCTGTACTTGACGCCGAGCCCGCCGCGCCAGTGCGTCTCCTCGTCATGTTGGAACTCGGGCAGGGACGAATATGGCATCCCGGCATATCTCGTGGTCTGCAAGCCAACCCACCCGTACGGCTTCACCCGCCACTGCGTCGGCGGCTCGACCATCAGGCTCAAGCCGAGCATGGGAGCCAGCCGCAATGCTCTTCCTCCGGACGTGAAGAAGCTGACCTGGGCAAGGTCAATCCGACCGGACAGGACGTTCCACAGTGGTCCGTAAGAGGCCTCGACTGTCGGGCCCACGAACGTCTTGTCGTAGCTCACGAGCGCGAGCGGCGTGCCGGTCGAATCCGACAACTCGGAAGTGGTAGAGCCATCGTGCCACGTGAGTTTGGTGCCGATGCGGAATGATGGTCCGGCCAGGGCAATTCCGGCCAGAACCAGACAGACTCCTGCGGTCTTCGCTGCGGTCACTGATACCTCCTATCAGGACTTCGCGGACTCGCCTGAACCGCCGGATGGTTCCTGGTTCTTGGTTCATGGTTGCTTGTTCCGCGAACTAGGAACCAGCAACCAGAAACCAAGAACCATCGGTGCCCGGCAATCCGGGCGCGGTCAGGACAGGACGATAGTTGTTGTTAGGGTATTGCTCCGTCGGGACCAAAGAACGGTCTGGAGTGTTGTTTCGGGCTCGGCCATCGTTGGAATTGTAGTATTCGCCGCCGCGATGTCAACAGCGCCGGTCAATAACAGCGGCGGCCGGGAGGCCGCCCTTGAATCAGCAGGAATCTAAATCAGGAGGCCGGAGCCTTGCGCTCTTTGCAGCCGCCCGCAAGGAGAGAGTTTCCCAAGCCACGCGGTTGAGCCATCGGATGTCACCTGCCCAGGGCAAAGCACCTAAATGAACCGCGTCCTTCTGTCCGGCAATCAGGAAGTCAGGCCGTCGGGTTGCTGCCGGGCTCGGCTAGCGCGAAGGACCGGGCGCCAGCTCTCTCTGGCGCACGAGTTCAGGGGGCAGCGGACGCATATGCTCGTCGCGATGGACCAGCACGGCATCTCTTGCCTGCGCGGCCGCCGCGATCAGGGCGTCGGCCAGCGGGAGCCGACGTGGCGTGCGGCAGCCGATCGCGAACGCGGCCTTCGCGATGCCGGCGTCCAGCGGCACGACTTCGTTGAACAGCAGTTCGTACTCGGAAAGGACGCGCTCCGCTTCACTGTCGGCCGCTCCCAGTTCCCGCATTCTGCGGCCCAGTTCGGTCAGGGTCAGACTGGCAATCATCAACTCTGTCTCCTCAGCCTCAAATAGGGCTTGGACTTCATCCCCGCCGGCCTCCTGACGATAGCGAGCACGGAGCGCCGACGTATCGAGGAGGTAGCGCACCGGATCAGCCCTCGGCGGCGCGGTCTGCAACCAGCTCCGCTACGGCATCGCGCTCAGGCGAGAACTCTCGCCCTGCACCCAGAAGCCGACGCGCGAGTCTGCCGCGGTCAGGGATAACCAGGACGAGAATCTCGTCCTTGCCCTCCACCGGTTGCCAGTCGAGCCGGGACCCGGGCTTGATGCCCATTCTGCGCCCTACCTCGGCCGGTATGATAACCGTGTTCTCCCGAGACACCGTTGTAGTCATGCTGCAATCATAGCCAAGCCCGGACGCAAGGTCTACACCAGTGCCAGTCAACGACAAGGGCGGCCGGGAGGCCGCCCTTGAGTCAGAGCGAATCCAGGTCAGGAGGCCGGAGCCTTGCGCTCCTTGCACTCGATGCCGAGCCGCGCGAGTTCGGCGAGCACCGGTTCGTAGATCTGCGGCACGACAGGCACCTGCACGCCGGCGAGCTTCATCTCACCCTGCAGAATCATGCGAACCGCGATGGCGGCGGGCAGGCTCACGGTCCGGGCCATCGCCGAGTCGCCGTTCGGCTCGCCGAAAGCAATCAGCGTGGAGTAGATTCTCTCAGCTTGAGGCGTGGGGAAAATGGGGACAGTCCCTGGGAGTCGCACAGGGCCCTGCGAAGTGACAGTCCCCATTTTCTCTGCGACAAACTCGTGGTGCAGGACAATCATGTCCCGCTCGCCTGTCTTGTAGGCCATGCGGTCGAGCATCTGCTTGGCAAGGATGTCGAGGTTCGAGCCTTGCTGCAGGTCAATGGGCTTCTCGTCGAAGAGCCCGAGCCAGGCGAATCGGTCGAGTATCGGGTGACTCTCCGCCAGCCCGAGCCTGGCCGCTACGTCGGCGCGGAGGGCTGCGTCGTGGTCTGCGGCGCTCGGGACACGATCCGCCGGAAAACCAGGGACAGTCCCAGGCGCTTCTTGGCTTGGGACACGATCCGAAATGTCGGACATTTCGGTCATGTCCCGCGCCGGGACGTACTCACGGAGCCAGGCCGCCGGGGTCAGGCCGGCGATGCCGGTCCTGACCTCGTCGTCCTTCAGGACCCCGAGGTCGGCAATCACCTTGAGTGTCTCGCACCAGCCCGGGTTCCGCAGGGTTCCACGTAGCATGGTCTGCACGCCCGCAAGCCCGTAGGTCTCGATATAGGACAGCGAGTTGCGGTTCGGATAGGCCTCGAACTCGTAGCCGTCGGCCACTTTGAGCAGCCAGCGGTTGGCGAAGAGCTCCGGCCCGGGGATGAACACTTCCTTGCCGTCTTTGAGGTAGCGGGCGTCGTTTCTGCCCGCCATCACCACGCCCTTGGGGCTCCACGAGAATTTGTACCCGAGCGGGTTGTCGTTCGCCTCGGGCGCGGGCAGGCCGCCGCAGTACGACATGAAGCTAACGACCCTGCCGCCCGCCTTCTGCACCTCGTGGATTATCTTCATCGCCGACATGTGGTCGATGCCTGGGTCGAGGCCAATCTCGTTCAGGAAGATGACGCCGGCCGCCTTTGCCTGCGCGTCGAGCGCCCGCATCGCATCGCTCACGTAAGATGTGGTGACCAGCGGCTTCTTGTACTTCAGGCAGTACCCGGCCACCTTTACGTGATACGTGTACGGGAGCAGGCTGACCGCGAGGTCCGCCCCCGCAACCTGCTTTTCGAGTTCGGCATCGTTGTCAACGTTCAGCGCGACGGCCTTGCCGCGCGGATGGTTGCCGACCAGCTCCTGCGCCTTGGATACGGTACGGCTCGCAATGATGACCTCAAAGTCGGGCACGTCGAGCAGATAGCGGACCATCGGCCGGGACACGAGCCCCGCGCCCAGAACGAGAATCTTCTTCATGCAGTCACTCCTTCGTCGTGGAAGTTCGAATTCCGAAACTCGAAACTCGATTCAAGCTCAAATGCAGGCAAGCGACAGAATGGGGAATTCGGGTTTCAATCGTCATTCGGGTTTCGTGCTTCGGGATTCTGCCAGGCAGATCGGTCATTCACGGACGTGCTTCTCAAGGTAGCGATATTCGGGCGTCAGCCTGCCCTGGTGCAGGATCAGGGCCCGGCGTATCGGACCGGGCAGATCGAGCCGCTCCAGCGGCCGACCGAAATCGGCGCGTGCGATCGAGGGCACGAACGGCATCAGCGCCACCCCGAACTCCCGCGAGGCGTCAAACGGCAGCTCGCAGGGCAGATTGTCAACGGTCATCAGCAGCATGCCATCGCCCTCGACACCGTCGCGCACCGTGCCGGTCTCGGGGTGATAGACATAGAACGGCTCGCCCGGCTCGGTCGCCTTCACCGTCGCCTCAATCGAACCTTCGATGTCGCACGAGATGTCGCCGATCGCGGCCAGCTTCGGTTCGCCCCCGCCAGCGAAAGCCTGCCTCAGCCACTCCTTCGTGACCAGCCGCGGGTAGCGCTCGTCCCAGTAGATGCAGTTGATCAGCACCGAGAGGTACGGCAGGTGGTCGGCGAAATCCGAACGGTACAACTCCGGCCGGCCGTAATACTCTTTCAGGTCGAACCGGTGACCGACCTCTTTCGGCTCGACCATGTGCTCCTCGCGGAACATGACGCGGTAGGCCGTACCACGGTCTCCCATGGCGGCAAGGGCCGGCAGATCCACCGGCTCGACTTCGGTCGCCCCGAGCGCGTCGAGCATCTCCCACGCGCCCTTGGCCACGTGCCCGTACCCGGTGACGCCTACAACAAATGGCGAGAGTTCGGCGGGCAGGCCCTGCTCCACGATGTCCCGGCCGACTTCGGCGATCGCGGCCTTGGCCAGGTCGACGCGGCCGTACTCGTGTGCCAGGCGGACGCGACTGAAAGGCGTCTGCAGACCGCGGGTTTCCAGCCGTTCACCCAGCCCGGCCAGCGTATCGACCATGCCGGCGATACCGGCAAACCGGCCGAAGAAGACAAGCCGCCGTCCCGCCTCGTCGGTCATCTTCTCGTAGTCGATGAGCGAGCAGCCGAGTTCCATCATCCGTCGGAGCATCGGCATATTGTAGTGCTGGCCCTTGATGACGTGCGAGAAGAAAATGTAGGTGTGCCGGGGCAGAAACGCCGCCTCCGGTATCTCCTTGATGCCGAGTACCACCGGGCATCCGGACAGGTCGTCGCTGACCTCTGCTCCGACCTCACGGTACTCCGCGTCGCTGAACGTCCTTATCTCCGAGCGCTGCACCGTGAACTCCAGATTGTGCTCGCCGATGAGCTGACCCACCTGTTCAGGTATCAGCGGCGAACGGCGTTCCCAGACATTCTTGTCCTCGCGCCGGATGCCGATGCAGGCGGGTCGGGGTTGCTTGTCCATGAGGACTGAGATTATACGACTCAAAGAGCCCAAGTCAAAACAGCCCTGCCGGGCCGGCTCCGGCCGAGCGTGACTCGCCTGTACCCTCAAGACCAAGGGCGGGCCTCCGCCCGCCCTTGCCTGTATGATGTGTAGTGCTTGCTGTCTGCTCTCTCTTGCCTGTCTACCTCGTAACGACGATCTTCCTGACTGCTTGTGCTTGAGCCTGCGCTTGTGCTTCTCGCACGAAGTAGACGCCGGGTGCCAGCGCCCGCACGTCGTTCACACCGGGCAGCAGGTCCAGCACCTTCCGCCCCGCTGCATCCAGCAGTTCCGCCCTGTATCCTGTATTCTGTCTACTGTCTACTGCTCCGAGAACCAGCACTCCGCGGACGATGGTCGGGCCCCGCCTCGTCGTTCGCACCTCGGCGTTCGGCATTTCCGCGATGGCGCCCGGCAGTGGATTAACCGCTCCCCAGATCCGGTCGGTGTTGTACATCCGGTTCTGCACTATCCCGGCCCAGCCCTGATACACGAGGAGCATCTGACTGTCAGCACCGCAGGCCAGCGCGAGATAGGACTGGTGCCCCTCCTGCTGGAGAACGACCCCGGTGTCGCGGATGACTCCGCCCGGCGTCACGAACGCCCCGTTGATTACCGGGCGGTATGAACGGTAGTCCTCCCAGACCACAAGAAAGTTCCGGCCGTTGAAACCAACGGCAGGAAACCACTGGTCGTTGACCGCCGACCCGATGGCGAAGCCCCCGGCGTCGAGCACCACGCCGCCGGGCGTCACCCGCGCTCCGTAGATGTCGGAGAAGATGCTCCGGTGATAGTCTTCATAGACCACGAGGTAGTTGGCGCCGTCGAAGGCAAGAGCCGGTATGAGCTGGTCCCTTGAAGCCTGCGAGATAACGATGCCGTCCGGTTCGAGCACCGCGCCGCCTGACGTCACTCGCGCGCCGTAGATGTCAGAGTAGTTGCCGCCCCGGTGGTCTTCCCAGACCACGAGGTAGTTGGCGCCGTCGAAGCCGACGTCCGGAAAGAACTGGTCGGCCGGCGCCTGCGAAATGGCAAAGCCGCCGGGGTCGAGCACCGTCGCGTCGCGAGTCACTCGGGCGCCGTAGAGGTCGGTGAACGCGCCGCTGCGGTGGTCTTCCCACACCACCAGGAAGTTCGTGCCGTCAAACCCGATGCCCGGATGCCCCTGTGGGGTCGCGGCCTGGCAGATGGCAAAACCTGCCATGTCCATGACCACGCCGCCGGGCGTCACCCGCGCTCCGTAGATGTCGGGGTTTGCCGGACTCGTGCGGCAGTCCCGCCAGACCACAAGGAAGTTGGCACCGTCAAAGGTAATTGCGGGAGAGGTCTGGTCGTTTACCGCCTGCGCGATAGCCAGGCCGTCCGGGTCGAGCACCGTGCCTCCGGGTGTCACGCGCGCTCCGTAGATATCGGGCGAGCCGTTGCGGTGGTCCTCCCAGACGACCAGGAAGTTCACGCCGTCAAAACCAAGGGCCGGTGTGTACTGGTCTCTTGCCGCCTGCGTGATGATGAGGCCCGTAGAGTCGAGTACCGTACCGTCGGGCTTCACCCGCGCCGCGTAGATATCGGGTTCGCCTGCGTTGTTGCGGTAGTCTTGCCAGGCCACAAGGGAGTTGCTGCCGTCGAAGCAGACAGCCGGAAAGAACTGCATGCCTGGCGCCGACGAGATGGTGATGGCATCAAGTACCTGACCGGCGGGCGATATCCGTGAACCGTAGATGTTGATGTTGGTCTGGCTGCCGCTCTGCCAGACCACGAGGAAGTTCGCGCCGTCGAAGTCAATGGCCGGATACCCCGTCTGGCCGGACGCGATTCGGATGCCGCTGCGGTCGAGCACGTCCCCCGCGGTCGTCACCCTCGAACCGTAGATGTACAGACTGGGCGGAAAACTGCCGCGGATGTCCTGCCATGCCACAAAGTAGTTCGTGCCGTCGAAGTCCAGTGCAACCGTCCCCTGCATCCCCGTCGCCGGCGATATGAAAATGCCGGCGGTGTCAAACACTGCGCCTTGCGGCGTCACCCGCGCGCCGTAGATGTGGGACGTACCGCTGTCGCGGCAGTCCTGCCATGCCACGAAGTAGTTCGTACCGTCAAAGCCTACGGCCGGGGCGTACTGGCCGCGGGCGGCCAGCGAGACGGCGAACCCGGCCGGGTCAAGCACCTCACCGCCGGACGTCACCCGCGCGCCGTAGATATCGGGCATGGCCGGGTCGTTGCGGCTGTCCTGCCACGCCACGAGGTAGTTGGTGCCGTCAAACTCGATAGCCGGGCAAGTCTGGTTGTTGTTGGACTTCGCAACGATGAAACCGGAAGGGTCAAGCACGGCACCGCCGGGCGTCACCCGCGCTCCATAGACGTGATAGGCGTAGCCGCTGCGGTAGTCCTGCCACACCACGAGGAAGTTCGTACCGTCAAAACCGACCGCCGGATTCAACTGGTCGTCCACCGCGTGCGCGATGAAGAATCCCGACGTGTCAATCACCTTGCCCGACTGCGTCACCCGCGCGCCGCAGATGTCGACGTAGCCTCCGCCGCGCTGGTCCTCCCAGACCACGAGAAAGTTGCTGCCGTCAAAAGCGACGACCGGGCGGGTCTGGTGGCCCGGCGCGGGCACGAGCGTGCTGTTCGTATCCAGCAGGAACCTGCCCTCGTCCGATAGCGAGGGCCCGCCGTCCGGCAGAAACTCCCGGCCTTCAAACGTCGGATAAGATGGAACACGATGCCGCCGTCGGCTCGAAGCCCGCACCGGCGCCGACCCGGTCATGTCACCGCGCGCGTGGACTTGCCGGACCACTTCCTGCGGACTGAACCCCGGCTCGGGCTGGACCGAACCGTATGCAGTCAAAACGCAGGCTGCCAATATCAGAATAATCGACCTCACACATACCTCCTGATGCCCTGCCGTGATGTTGTTCGCGTTGGACGACGGCCTATGCTGATGCTGCCGGCACGGGCCGCGTCCGCCTATGCCCTGCTCCATTCGATGCTAGTCGCAAACCCCGAATTGTCAAGCTGGCGCTGCGAATCGGAGGGCGAGCCGGCCCGGGCCCTTGCTGCGGCCGGGCCGGCTGCCAGGCTACTTCGCGACCGCTAGCGGCACGGTCAAAGCACGGCCGTCGGCATCGGCGCGGATGAAATAGACTCCGGGCGCTATCCCTGCAGCATCGAAGCTGAGCGAATGCCTGCCTTCGGAACTGCGGCCACTGAAGAGCGTCCGCACGAGACGCCCGGTGCGGTCAAGCACCTGCACCCGCAGCTCGGCAGGATGGTCGAGCATGTAGTTCAGCCGGCCGATGCCTTTGAGCGGGTTTGGAGCGACGCCCAGGACGCCGTCATCCATGAGGAGCCGCCGTTGCTCGGCAACACCATGGGCCCAGAGGCTCCGGTCGAAGTACGCCCCGCGCACGACCGGGCTGGTGTTGGACAGGTACACGACACCGAACACTCCGGTTGTATCCAGGCATTTGACTGCCGGACGGCACCAGTACGGCTCATGGTCACTAATGGCGACCGGGGCACTCCACGCTCCGTATTCCGAGCGCCGGCGGAACCGCAGCTCCCGAGTAGGAGAGCAGTGCCGGTACACCGCCGCGAACCCGCCGCCACCGAGCGCAACCGCAGGCGCGTTCGCGGCAGTATCGGCGTTGCTCAGCGTGCCTATTGTCCACGTATCTCCGTCGTCACAGTTGATTACGTAGCGGACCCGGTGAGGCGAAGAAACCCCGTCTTCGTACGCGCAGATGACAGTATCGCCGCGACCCGAGAGACTGGTCGCAAAACCCCTGCCGGTAAGCAGCGAGAAGCGCTGGGTGAAGCCGCCGCTCGCCCGGGCCCATATCCGCAGTGTATCACTTGCATCGTAGTAAGAAATGAAGTAGTGGGACGAATCGCCATCTCTGTTGTATATGAAATCCAGACCCTGAGACGCCCCCGATGTGATGCCGGTTGACATCCTGCGCCACGACCCCCTGCCCTGGTAATCGTAGCCGCACCGCACGCTGCCGTCGGAGATGATTGCTGCCAGATACAACCAGACTGTGGTAGCCATTTGGTTTGATGTGAGCGACACTTCCTTCATCGTGTCCCCTGCGTCCAGCGTGCAGGCGGTCACCCAGTTTCCTCCGCTGCTGAAGGTGTCGGCCCGTCCGTTGCTGCACAGGAACCGTCGCAGCCGGATGTGCTGGGGGTCGTCCTCGGGCGAGTTGTACGCAACATAGAGATGGTTTGTAAGTACCATCGCATTGACCGATGTCGGAGGACTGCCGCTCCACACGAATGTCTCGTTCCACGTGGCGCCGCTGTCGGTAGACATGCAGACCGAGTAGTGCGGAAGCCCGGTGCGGCGGAGGACCGCGAAGAGATTACCGGTCGAATCGTCAGCATCAAAGGCAAGGCCAAGCAGTGAGTCGCGGTTGCTGATGCGCACGTCCTGCCCCCAGAGACTGGTCTCGATAGTCGGCACGGCGGCACGCCAGGAGTTGCCGACAGCCACATGGCCTACACGGGTTTCAAGGTCGCCGAGTTGCGCGAGGGCCTTGTCGAACTCGCCGCTGTTCCAGAGTCGCTCGACTTCACTGCCAAGCAGAACAGCCTCTTTGTCAGAACTATGGAACTCAACGGCGATCTCCGAGTTCTTCCGCTCAGCCGGGCTCATCTGCTCAAGCGCGAGCCGGGCCGGAGTTGGGGCCACCCGTACTTGGATTGTCTCTTCGTGACTCTGGGCGCCTGATATCGAAAGCAGACAACCGAGTATGAACAATGCCGACGCTACCCTCATCGCGCCTCCTCTGTACGTGTCACCCCGACCGAAGTGGAGGGGTCTCTCCGGCGAGATTCCTCCAATCGTCGGACTCCGTCGGAATGACATCGGCGGCTACCTCGCAATCACGACCTTGGTGACGGTTGACGCCCCTGTATACTGACTGCTGAATGCTGACTGCGGTCTGACAAAGTACACGCCCGGGGCAAGCTTGCTCACGTCGTTCGCACCTGGGTGGAGATCGAGCACGGGTCGCCCGGCAATATCCAGCAGGCTTGTGCTTGAGCCACGCAGCAGGAAAAGCACTCCCCGCACTACCGTGGCTTGCGGCTTGGCGCTTGAGGCCTGCGGCTGTTCCTCCTCCACGCCGAGCATCGTATCACTTACCACGACTATGCGGGAAGTGGCCGAGTCCGACACGTAGACCCAGGAGTGCAACGAGTTCCAGGCAAGGTCAGTTGGCTTCACACCGACCTGAATGGAACGCACGATGCTGTCCGTCGCACCGCTGATTACTATCAAGCTGCCGGTCCCGAAGTCGGTGCAATACAGCCGATTTGCCTCAGCCGGCTGTCGGTTGTCAAGCAAGGAGGCCAGCCTCCCGAAGTTCAGATCTCGGCACAACGTATCGTTCGCCGCGTCGATGATGCACAGGTGGCCGAATGCGGGGTCAGCGCAGTATACCTTGTCGCAGGACGAATCGCTGTAGGCTGTCCATACATGCTCTTGGGTTTCCAGACGCTTCAGTACCGTATCCCCGGTGCAGTCAATGACGACCACATAGCCCGAGTCGGGCACGCACACATACACCTTGTTGTGGTTCTGGTTCCAGCAGACCGTCTTGTGGTACTGCGGGACCGGCACGGAGGCCGTAACGGTATCACCGCCAACGTCGATGACGCTCACCTGCCCGCCGCTCCAGAAGCTCACGTACATCTTGTTGTCGGCACGGTCGTAGCAGAGCGCCATCGGGTCGAAGGGAGTCGATACGAATGCCTGAACGGTGTCGCCGCCGGGGTCGATGACCGCGACGCCACCCGCTTTGGTGGTTACGTAGACCTTGCCGTCGTCGCTGCAGCACATCGCCTGCGGTGACTCGCCGGTCTGGACCACGGCGATGATACTGTCGCTCTCACAGTCGAGTATCGAGACAGTATTATCCGCAGCGCTGTTCAGGTAGACCTTGTTGTTGGCCGGATTCAGGACCATCGAATCGGCAGAACCCCCTGTCGGCATGATCTTCAGTACCCGGTGGACGTCTCCATCGATAACGATAAGCGAACCGTCCGCCTGACTGCGGCCCTGCCCCAGGCAGTACAGGCGGTTGTTCGCAGGATTGTAGCACAGGGCCCGGGGATGAAGAATGCGGAACAAAAGCATCTCGCTGAGCTGGCTGGTTGCGCCGTCGACCACGCCCACCGTGGCGCGAGTTGCACCGACCACCCAAGTGCTCGCATCGACCGGGTCGTAGCAGACGAGCCGCAGGTCGTCGCCCGCGTTGAGCCGGGCGACTACCGTGTCGCCCGCAGCGTCCACAACGAGGACCCCCGAATCCGACATGGCGCAGTAGACCTTGCTGTTGACCGGGTCATAGCTCATGCTCGAGAGGTGTCGGCCAACCGGAATTGTGTGCGTTCCTTGTGACTCGACCGCCGCCACAACCGAATCGTTGTAGCCGCCGTAGTACATCCTGCCCTCCGGCCCGGCCAGAATCCGCTCGGGCTTGAGGCCGACCGCCACGACGCGAACCAGGCTGTCGCCAGCACAGTCGATGACCGACGAGGTGCCGCTCGTGTAGTTTGCCGTGTACACGCAGTCGGTCGCCGAATCGTAGCAGACGTCGATGGGCTTGACACCACGTACCCAGATGGTGCTGACTACAGTATCTGCGGTGCAGTCGATGACCGCGATTTCGTCGGACGTCTGCTTCGCAACGTGGATACGGTCTAGGCCCCGGTTGTAGCACAGCGCCCCGGGCCAGGACTCCAGGTGTATTCTCGCGACCACGCTGTCTCGCTCGCAGTCTACTACGTCAACCAGGCTTTCTCCCGGGCACGCGACGTACACCTTGTTCGACCGCGCAGCATAGCACATTGCCCCCACCCGGCCATTCAACCGCACGGTCTTGACCGAGTTGTTGGTCGCGCAGTTCACCACCCATACCGACTCCCGGTAGAGCGCCGCGCCGTACAGCTTGTTGCCGGCCGTACTGCTGCACATGAGGTTAACCACGCCGGGCAAAGTCGTCCGCGTCAGTTTCTTGTGCGTACCGGCGTCAACGGAAACCAGCCGTCCCTTGCCGCCAACGTATACGGTCTGGTTCGGAGAGTGGAATTGGATGGAACAGATGCTGTCCAGCCCGAAGAGGGAATCCGGCAGTTGTATGGTAGTCTCAATCCACTGGCCGGGCGCAGGCGAGACGACGCAACCCAGGACCAACAGAGAAGCGATGAGTCTCACGGCGCTCTCCTACCGCGTCACTACGACCTTGGCGACGGCCGACGGCTGACGGCTCACGGCTGACGGCCCGAAGCGGACAAAGTAGATGCCCGGAGCCAGATGGCGGAGGTCATTCGCGCCTGGCACGAGCTTCATCACCTTCCGCCCATCGACAGAAAGCAGGACGATTTCAGATTGCAGATTGCAGGTTGCAGGTTGCAGATTGAACACGCCGCGGACGAAGGTCACCGCCTTCGTCGTTCGAAGTTCGGCGTTCGGCGTTTCCTCCATGCCAGCCGCGAACCCGACCCGGTACACCGGGTACACCTCGAGATTGCCCGCGAACGGCGTGCCGAGCCCAAGGTTGTTGCTGGTCGCGGCATGGGCTTCAAGCGGCACAGCGCAGATGAAGTTCTCGCCCGGAATCAACGAATCGCTGCCCCAGTTGTACGACCAGGATATCGAATCAGTACCGCCGCCACCGGTCACGTACGCCCAGTTCCAGGGCAGTTGCGCGGTCCCGACTCGGTTCAGCACACCCGTCATCGCCGCACGGTTCGGCGTCCAGCGGTTCACGCCTCGACCAGTCAGGACCACACGCCCGCAAGAAGTCGTGTCGCCCGGCAGCCGGTCGCAAACCGCACGCACCCTGGTATCGCTGGTCGGCACCTCAGTCACTACCGTCACGTTGTCGCTGCCGCTGTTCGCGACATAGACCCTGCCCGTGACCGGGTTCACCGCTGCGGCAAATGGACCTGTGCCTGCGGCCACGGTGATCGTAGCGTTGGTCGCACCATCGATGACCGTGATGTTGTTGCTGCCTGAGCTCGCGACGTAGACCTTGTTCGTGACCGGGTTCACCGCCAAGGCTGAAGGTTCCACGCCCGCGGCGACTGTCGCCTTTTCGTGTGTCGCTCCGTCGAGGACGGTCACGCTGTTACTGTAGCGGTTGACGACATAGACCTTGTTGGTGATGGGGTTCACGGTCACAGCAATGGGGATCCTCCCCATGGTCACGCTGGCCGTATCGTTGGTTGCGCCTTCGATGACCGTCACATTGTGGCTGTTGTTGTTCGCGACGTAGACCTTGTTGGTAACGGAGTTCACCGCCACGGCCGCGGGATGCAGGCCCACGGCCACGGTAACCGTGTCGTCTGCCGCGCCGTCTATCACTGTCACGTTGTTGCTGCCGGAGTTCGCGACGTAGACCTTGTTGGTAACCGGGTTCACCGCAACGGCCCTGGGATACGTGCCGACTGCCACCGTAGTTGTAACGTTGGTCGCACCGTCTATCACCGTCACGCTGTTGCTGCCGGAGTTCGCCACATAGACCTTGTCGGTCACCAAGTTCAGAGCTACTGCAGAGGGGCCCAACCCTGCCGGCACTGTCGTCGTCACGTTGGTCGCGCCGTCGATCACCGTCACGTCGTTGCTATTGGTGTTCGCAACGTAGGCCTTGTTGGTGACCGGGTTCACCGCAATGGCAACGGGGCTCGAACCCGTTGCCACCGTGGTTGTTGCGTTGGTCGCACCGTCGATCACCGTCACGTCGTTGCTGTTGATGTTCGCAACGTAGGCCTTGTCTGTGACCGGGTTCACCGCCAGGGCAACAGGACTCGAGTCTGTCGACACTGCTGTCGCCAGATTGGTCGCACCGTCGATGACCGTCACGTTCTGACTGCTGGGGTTCGCGACGTAGACCTTGTTGGTGACCGGGTTAACCGCCACGGACCTGGGGTTGGTGACCACGGCCACCGTGGCCGTGTCGTTGGTCGCGCCGTCAATCACTGTCACATTGCTGCTGCCGGAGTTCGCCACGTATATCTTGTTAGTGACCGGATTCACCGCCAAGGCACCGGGGTTCGAGTCTGCGGTCACCGTGGTGGCGGCGTTGGTTTCACCGTCGATCACCGTCACATTGCCGCTGCCTGCGTTCGCGACGTAGACCTTGTTGGTAACCGGGTTGACTGCAACAGCACATGGGCCGTTACCTGTGGCCACCGAAGTTGTGGCGTTGGTCGCGCCGTCAATCACAGTCACATTGCTGCTGCCGTAGTTCGCGACGTAGATCTTGTTGGTGACCGGGTTCGCCGCCAAGGCAACGGGGTATGAGTCGACGGCCACGGTAGCTGTGTCGTTGGTCGCACCATCGATTACCGTCACACTGCTGCTGTTGTTATTCGCGACGTAGACCTTGCTGGTGACCGGGTTCACCGCCACGGCCCTGGGGTATGAGCCAACGGTCACTGTGGCTGTGGCGTTGGTCGCACCGTCAATCACCGTCACGTTGCCACCACTGGCGTTCATTACATAGACCTTGTTGATGGCCTGGTTCGCCGCTACGGCCATGGGGTTTGCGCCCGCGATCACCGTGGCTGTAGTGTTGGTCGCACCGTCAATCACCGTCACGCTGTTGCTGTGGCAATCCGCGACGTAGACCTTGTTGGTCACCGGGTTCACAGTCACGGCTGTGGGGTATGAGCCGACGGCTACTTTGGCTGTGGCGTTGGTCGCACCGTCGATCACCGTCACGTTGCTTCTGCCGTCGTGGCGGTTCGCAACGTAGACCTTGTTGGTGACCGGGTTCACCGCCATAGCCATGGGGTTTGAGCCCGCGGTGACTATGAACGTGACCCAATCCGCCGATGCAGTCCCAATGCACAGGGCCACCGCCGCGCAGACAGCTCCCAGACCAGGCATCGAAGCCACGACAACACGAACGACACGAAGCGGGAAACCACAGATGAACACTGACGAGCACCGATTGGTATCCGGCGCTGGACGCCTTGAATCCCTGAGTCCTTGAACCCTCCCTCTGCTCTCAGTCATTCTCATCGTTTCATCCTACCTTGTGATGACAACCTTCCGGACCGCTTGTGCTTGGGCTTGAGCTTGGGCTTGTCTCACGAAGTAGACACCGGGTGCCAGGGCGCGCACGTCATTCACACCGGGCAGCAGGTCCAGCACCGTCCGGCCGTCAATAGAGAGGAGGGAGGAGTTAGCAGTTAGCAGTGAGGAAGGCAGGAGCAGAACGCCGCGGACAACCGTCGCTTGGGGCTTAAGGCTTGCGGCTTGAGGCTGTTCTTGCTGGCCCCCCGGATGCAGGCTATCGCGAAGGACCGACACGCTTGAGCCGGCGTAGTTCAGGACATAGGTCCGCAGCGTCGTTGGGTCCCAGGCGAGGGTAAACGGCTCCGCGCCGACGACGATATGCGTGACCACGGTGTCACGATGGCTGTCAATCACGTAGACCTCGTTGCTGCCCCGGCACGCGCAGTAGACGTAGTTGTTGGCGGAATCGTAGGAAAGCGCGCTCGGCTGCCTGCCGACCGGCACGCGTCCTAGGACCAGGTCGGTCGCCGCATCAATCACGGCAACGCTGCCATCCTCAAGGTCAGCGCAGTAGACCTTGTTCTCCCTGGTGCTCAGACAGATGGCAGATGCCCAACTGCAGGCAATAATCTCGGCGACTACCTCCGGCCTTTCGCCGTCAATTACACTCACTGTACCGGCTCTCCCATTCGCGGTGTAGACCCGGGCGTTCGCCGGGTTGTAGACCAGGGCGACCGGCGTTCCGCTGGTTGTCAGCCTGGCAACCATCACGTTCAAGTCGCAATCGAAGATGCCCACCGCTGAGCTGCGGATGCCGGCATACACGTAGTTGTAGGCCGGACCATAGCAGAGCGCAACCGGGTTGCCACCCGCCTGCATCTTCGCGATGACGGTATCGGCCGCTGCGTCCACGACCGCCACGGAATTCTCAGGATAGACCCCGACGTACACCCGATTGTCCGTCGGATTCAAACAGAGCGCGTGCCCGCCTATGACATGGCCCGTCCCGACAGTCGTCGTCCGCAGTACGCTGTCACCGGCACCATCAATGACCGTCAGGGTCGCGGCCGTGCTGTCGTCCCCGGAGCTTGAGCAATAGACCTTGTTCCCGACCGGGTCGTGAAGGAGCGCCACCGGGCGCGGCCCGACCGGGATGACCGCGCCGGCAGTGTCCGTTCCGCCGTTTATCACCGTGACCGTCTTGCCGCTGGAGTCGGCGCAGTAGACCTTGTTTCCCGCTACGTTCAGACAGAGTGCCGAAAACCGCACATCCGTGCCGACCGCAGCTATCAGAGAATCAGTCAGGCAGTCAACGACGCCGACGACGCCTTCCTCAGTCGCGGTAACGAATGCCCGCCTCCCTGAATCGGCCAGGCAGACCGCCGATGCACCTTGGCCCAGCCGGACCGATGCCACGATGCTGTCGCCCGACCCGCAAATCACGTCGAGCCTGTCGCCGGCGGTCGCGTACACACGGTTATCCGATGGGTTGAAGGCAACGTCAGCGACATACGCGTCGACGTAGCGCAGGAGCGTATCCGCAGCGCAGTCAATCACCATCATCCCGCCACCCTCGTCCGCCACGTACACTTTGCCGTTCGCCGGGTCGTAGCAGAGCCGCTTCGGCGACATCCCGCCGGGGATGGTAGCAAGCACCTTATCCGCCAGACCGTCAATCACGGTCACGACGCCGGAGGCGAAATCAGCCTCATATAGCTTATTCAGGTCCGGGTTGTACACCAGACCGGACGGCAGGTAACCGGTCGCAATCGTTGCGACCAGGGTATCGCTTGCCGCGTCAATCACACTCACGTCGTTAGAGTTCGAGTTGGCGACGTAGATCACGTTGCGGGGCGGGTTCCAGCAGGCCGCGCACGGATTCCGGCCGACCGGCACGGTCGCGACCGCGCTGTCGCTCGTGCCGTCAATCACGGTCACGTCGTGACTGAACGCGTTCACGCAGTAGACCTTATTCGAGGTCGGGCTGTACGCGAGCGCGCGCGGGGAGTCGCCGGTCGCAACGGTCGCGACCATCTGCATCGTTGCCGCGTCAATCACCGCAACCGCATCCCTGTCCGCAGCAGCCGCGTATACCTTGTTGTCGCGCGGGTTGTAGCAGAGAGTGCGGACATCGGCCTCGAACCGAATCCGGCCCAGACGATGCCCGTCGGTCCCGTCGAGGACCTGAATCGCCTGAGTGAGTGCCCCGGCTACGAAGACCCGGTTGTCGACGCTGTCATACGCCAGGCAATTCGGCAGGCGCAATCCTCCAAGCGAGTCCGGGATGAAGATCGTTGACTCCAGCCACTGTGCCGACGCCACTGCAACCGCGACGGCCAGCAGCATGGCCAGGCGCAATGGAGAACCCGCCGTTCTCTCCGTCATCCCCTACTTCGTCACGACGACCTTGCGAACCGTAGACCGTTCACCGTCAACCGCAAACCGCTCCCGGACAAAGTAGACGCCAGGACTCAGTCGGCTCACGTCATTCGCACCGATGTGCAGGTTCATCACATTCCGGCCGCTGATGTCGAGCAGGCTTGCGCTTGGGCTTGAGCTTGTGCGTTCCGGCAGGAACAGGACCCCGCGGACAATCGTCGCTCCGCCGTTCGTCATTCGGCGTTCGGCATTCGGCATTTCCTCAATCCCGCCCGGCGTCGGGTCCATCTTGCCCCAGACGCGTTGGGAGTTGTAGAGCTTGTTACCGACCGTTCCTGCCCAGCCCTGGTAAGACAGGAAGAGCCGGCTGCCGGTGCCACGTGCCAGCGCCGGATGAGTCTGACTCCCCGGCTGCCAGACAATTGCACCTTGACCGAAGACCTCTCCGGCCGGCGACCCCCACGTACCGTAGATGTCGGTCGTTCCCGGCGTGCGGCGGTCGTCCTCCCACAGCACCAGGAAGTTCGAGTCGTTGAAGGTAAGGGCAGGATTGGTCTGCCAGTTGTGGACGTAGCAGATGGCAAGACCCGCGGTGTCGAGCACGGTGCCGCCGGGCGTCACCCGCGCGCCGTAGATGTCAGCGTACTGGCTCCGGCGGTAATCCTCCCAGGCCACGAGGAAGTTCGACCCGTCAAAGCCAAGGGCCGGCACGTACTGGCCTTTGTCCACCTGCGAAATGGCAAAGCCGTTGGGGTCGAGCACCGTGCCCTGAGGCGTCACCCGCGTCCCGTAGATATCTGATGTCGAATTGCGATAGTCTTCCCAGACTATCAGGTAGTTCGTGCCGTCGAAATCCATGGCCGGCTTCCACTGATGGCCCGGGGACTGCGAGATGGCAATACCGTCGGTATTGAGCACCAGGCCTCCGGGAGTCACGCGCGTTCCGTAGATGTCGAAGCTGCCGCTGCGGTGGTCCTGCCACACGACGAGGAATTCTCCTCCGCCAAAGCCGACGGCAGGATGGTCCTGCCGGCCCACCGCATCCGAGATGGCAATGCCGCCCGGGTCAAGTACCGTGCCATTGTGGTTCACTCGCGCGCCGTAGATATCAGGGTCGCTCGGGTCGTTACGGTAGTCCTGCCACACCACGAGGTAGTTCGTTCCGTCAAAGACAAGGACAGGGTAGTACTGCCAGTTGGCTGCCTGCGATATGGCAAAGCCCTGCGGGTCAAGCACGATGCCGTCGGGCGTCACGCGCGCTCCGTAGATGTCGGTGTACCCGGCGCGGTCGTCCTCCCATACCGCGAGGAAGTTGGTGCCATCATACCCGAGCGCAGGAGCATACTGGCCCCTTGCCGACAGCGAGATGACGAACCCGCCGGGGTCGATGACCGTGCCCGCGGGCGTCACCCGCGCACCGTAGATGTCGGGTTCGTTCGGCTTGTTGCGGCAGTCCTCCCACAGCACGAGGAAGTTCGCGCCGTCGAAGCCCGCAACCGCGCACTGCTGCGACCACAGCTTCATCGGTGTGATGGCGATAGCGGCGCTGTCAAGCAGTGTGCCGTCGGGCTTCACCCGCCTTCCGCGGACGCCGTAGTACGCCGGAATGAACCCCTGGACCTCGGACCACACGACGAGGTAGTTAGCGCCGTCAAAGCCCACGGAAGGATGCGCGCCACGCGACCCCGGCGCAATGGCTATACCCGAGGGGTCAAGTACCGTGCGTTCGGGCGTCACCCGCGCGCCGTAGATGCCAATGTCGGGAGGAGAACCGTGGACATCCTGCCACGCCACAAGGTAGTTCGTGCCGTCAAAGGCAAGGACGGGAGACACCTGCTGGTCTACCGCATGCGAGATGACAAAGCCTGAGGGGTCGAGCACCGTGCCCTGAGGCGTCACCCGCGCGCCGTAGATGTCGGCCTGGTCCACAGCGATGCGTACATCCTGCCACGCCACCAGGCAGTTCGTGCCGTCAAAGCCAATGACAGGCACCGACTGGAGCCGAACAGCATGCGAGATGACAATGCCGGCGGTGTCGAGTACCGTGCCGCCGGTCGTGACGCGGGCACCGTAGATGTCGGTGGAATCGAGTCCCTTGCGGTCGTCCTCCCAGACAACGAAGAAATCCGTGCCGGCAAAGGCAACGTCAGGGTTGCGCCTGTTGTTGCTCGACCGTGCGATGAGAATGCCGCCGGGGTCGAGCACCGCGCCCGCTGGCGTCACCCGCGTCCCAAAGATGTCAAGCACGTGACCGCGGCGGCCGTCGTCCCACACCACGAGGTAGTTCGTCCCGTCAAAGGCGACGGCAGGATGCCCCTGCTCGTATGTCGCCTGCGAGATGGTGAAGCCGGCAGGGTCGAGCACCGCGCCCGCGGGCGTCACCCGCGCCCCGCAGATGTCGGGATAGCCGCCGCCGCGCTGGTCCTCCCACACCACAAGGTAGTTCGTGCCATCGAACGCGATGTCAACGTTGTGCTGCGAACCCGGCGCGGGCACGAGCGCGTTGCTGGTGTCAAGCAGGAACTCGGTGCCGGGGAGCAGCCTGTCCTCGACCGCCGGCTCCTCGCTACCTTCAATTCTCGGTTGTGATGGAAGTCCGTGATTCTCCCGGCCGGGGACAACGCGCGAATCGCCCGGTCGTGATGGGCCGGGTGCCTCGCCCGGGGACATGTCCTGCTGTGCCAGAATCTGCCGGACAACGTCCTGCGGGTCGAATCCGGGCTCAGGTTGAGCTGAGCCAAATGCAGTCAGAACGAAAACTGCCCAAACCAGCATGCAAAGCCTCACAGGTACCTCCTGTCCTGCACTGATGCTCCCTGCATCATACTGCGAGGTGCACTGACGACTCAGACAAAAGACCCTCTCCCTCGCCTCCGTGCCACCTAGATTGTAGTATCGGCACGTGCCATGTCAAGCCGAAGTCGCGCGGCGAACCTGAAGGCCAGCACCTCAGTGCTGAAGAGCACGTCGGCAGACGACGCAGACGACAACAAACTCCGCATAGCCGGTGCTCGGAACGCCTGCGTCCACCCTCCCGCCTCACTCGAAATCGAGGCCCAATCCGACTGCTGATTTGAGGCCGGCCGCACGCGCCCAGTTTAGGATATGTCCCCTCGAATTCCGGACGGGAAGTGCCCTAACTTCACTATTCTCAATTCTCTATTCACTCTCCTGGTTTCTCCCCTATCCCGTCCCCCCAGCTATTCTGGAGGCTGTTCGGCAAGCTGCCCGGAAAGCAGTTCAGAAGGCTGCCCAGCAGACTATCCGGAGAGGAATCTGGAGAACCGCCTGACCTGCTGTTCGGTCAGCTACCTGGACTGCTGTCTGGAGAAGAACCCGGCGAGCCGCTCGGAAGACTGCGTGGGCCGCAGTCCGGCAGACTCCTCCTCAGGTTGCCCGGAGAATCGCCGGGAACGTAGCCCGGAGGGCAATCTGCCGAGCAGCGGGACAGGGAATCTGCTCAGCAATTGGGAGGGCCATTCGCCAGATTCCCTGCACGGCTGTCCGGGAAGTTGCGGTCGCGCTGCGGAATTGAGCCGACGGATGGGACCGACGAGGACAGAGAGCGAACCCGCCGGCCTACCTAGTGCGGACCGGCGAGCACGTCTTCGAGCGAGTAGAGCCCGGGCGTCCGGCCTTTGATGAATCTGATTGCCGCGACCACGCCGGTGGCGAACGCGGCCCGGCTCTCGGCCTTGTGGGTGAGTTCCAGCCGCTCGCCCGCGCAGCCGAAGACTACGGTGTGCTCGCCGACCACACCGCCGGTCCGGATGGAACTGACGCCGATTTCATACTTGGGCTTCGCTCCGACCACGCCGTGCCGGCCGTGGACCACCTTGGCCCTGCCTGCCCCGGCCTTGAGGATATCTACCAGCCTTGCCGCGGTGCCCGAGGGCGCGTCCTTTTTCATCCGGTGGTGGGTTTCGATGACCTCGACATCATAGTCCGGGCCGAGTCTGCTCGCCGCTTCAGCCACGAGCGTACAGAGGACGCCTACGCCGACCGAGAAGTTGGGCGCGTTGACAATCGGTATCTGCTGCCCGCTCTCCTGGAGCGCATTCACCTGGGCCGGACTCAGCGCGGTCACGCCGGTGATGAAGCCCTTGCCGGCCAGCGCTGCGAGCCGGCAGTGGGTCACCATCGCCTCGGCAGTCGAGAAGTCGACGACGACAGTGGCGTCCGCAATCGTCGCGCTCAGGTCAGACCCGACCAAGCCGGCGCCAAGTCTGGTGCCGACCGCGGGGTGACCTTTGACCTCGATGCCGCCGACCAGCGTCATGTCGGGCTGCTCGGCGACCAGCCGGCAGACCTCGCCGCCCATCCTGCCCGCGCAACCGACGACGATCACCTTCACAGGCTACTCGCTCGAACGCTTGGGACACGATCCGAAATTCTCGGAGGGATTTCGGTCATGTCCCGCGCTGCCGGCCGGCAGTCCGTAGTCGATGAGCGCCTGCCGGATTGCCTTGAGGCTGTTCTCCGAAGGCGGCACCAGGGGCAGTCGCGGTTCACCCGCCGCCATGTTCAGCATGTTCATCGCCGCCTTGACCGGCGTTGGGTTGGTTTCGATGAACATCGTCTTGATGAGCGGAAAGAGCCTGCGGTGCATCCCGGCGGCCAGCTCGACCTTGCCCGCGCGGTGGTGCTCTATCATCTTCGCGACGTCGAGCGGCGCGATGTTGGACACGACCGATATCACGCCCTTGCCGCCGACCGAGAGAATCGGCAGGGTCAGCGAGTCGTCGCCGGAGAGCACGGTCACGCGGTTGCCGCAGCGCTGGATGATATCGCTCGACTGGTCCAGGCTGCCCGACGCCTCTTTCACCGCGACGATGTTGTCGCAGTCCTTTGCCATCCGTTCAATGGTGGCCGGCAGTATGTTAACCACGCTGCGCGGCGGGATATTGTAGACGATTATCGGCAGCTCGACCGCCTCGGCAATCGCCCGGAAATGCCGGTACAGGCCCTCTTGTGTCGGCTTGTTGTAGTACGGCGCAACCACCAGCAGCGCGTCCGGGCCGAGTGCCGCGGCCCGCTTCGCCTGTCTGATGGACCTGGCGGTGCTGTTGGTCCCGGCCCCGGCGATGACCTTGACCCGGCCGTGGACTTCGGCAACCACCGCAGCCAGGGCGCGCTCCCATTCGCCCGAGCTCAGGTTCGGCGCTTCGCCGGTCGAGCCGTTGACCAAGAGGCCGTTGACCCGGTTCTTGAGCTGAAACCGGACGTTCTTTCTGAGGCCGGCGATGTCGAGCCTGGCCCCTTTGAACGGCGTCACCAGCGCCGTGATGCACCCGGATAGCGACATGACCGCCTCCCTCATAGCCTTTTACTGAGCCAGGGCCGGCGCAGCCGGCTGCGGCTCCGAGGGTTCGATGCCCATGGCCCGGTCGACCTCTTCGCCGCTCAGCGTCTCACGCTCGAGCAGCGCCTTGGCCAGCGCATCCAGCTTGTCCCGATGGTTCGTGACGATGCCGCGCGCCCGGTCCGACTGCTCGTCGATTATCCGGCGGATTTCGCTGTCGATCGTGTGGGCCGTGTCTTCCGAGAAAGTCCGGCGCATACCCAGCTCCCGGCCGAGGAAGACCTCGTCGCTCGGCGAGCCAAAGGTCAGCGGCCCGACCTTGTCGCTCATGCCCCACTCGCAGACCATCTTCCTGGCCAGGGTTGTGGCATTCTCGATGTCGTTGTGCACGCCGGTTGAGAGGTCGGAGAAAACAAGCTGCTCGGCGGCCCGGCCGGCGAGCATTATCGCCAGTTGGTCCAGGCAGTAGGCACGCGAGTAGATGCGCTTGTCATCCAGCGGCAGCCGCTGAGTGAGCCCAAGGGCCTGACCGCGCGGAATGATGGTCACCTTGTGCACCGGGTCGCTGCCTGGTATCATCCGTGACACCAGCGCGTGCCCAGCCTCGTGATACGCGATCCAGCGTTTCTCCGGGTCGCTGATGAGCATGCTGCGGCGCTCGACGCCCATCAGAACCTTGTCCTTCGAATCCTCGAAATCCTGCATCGTCACTGCGGCCCGAGCCCTCCGCGCGGCGAGCAGCGCCGCCTCATTCACCATGTTGGCGAGGTCGGCCCCGGAGAAACCCGGCGTCCCGCGCGCCAGCACATTCAGGTTCACGTCCGGCGCCATGGTTATCTTGCGCACGTGGACCTTCAGAATCTCCTCGCGGCCGACCACGTCAGGCCGGTCAACAGCTATCTGCCGGTCGAAACGACCCGGCCTTAGCAGGGCGTGGTCAAGAATGTCCGGCCGATTGGTGGCCGCCACCATGATGACGCCATCCTGGGTCTCGAATCCGTCCATCTCGACCAGCAACTGGTTCAACGTCTGCTCGCGCTCGTCGTGGCCGCCGCCGAGCCCGGCCCCGCGCTGCCTGCCGACCGCGTCGATTTCGTCGATGAACACGATGCAGGGAGCGTTGCGCTTCGACTGCTCGAACAGGTCGCGGACCCGCGCCGCACCCACGCCCACGAACATCTCCACGAAATCGGAACCGGAGATAGAGAGGAACGGCACGCCTGCCTCTCCCGCAACCGCCTTGGCCAGAAGCGTCTTGCCGGTTCCGGTCGGGCCGACCAGAAGTACGCCCTTGGGTATGCGGCCGCCGAGCTTCTGGAACTTGTGCGGGGCCTTGAGGAAGGCGATTATCTCCTTGAGCTCTTCCTTTGCCTCGGGTACGCCGGCCACGTCGGCGAAGGTAGTCTTTGGCCGGTCCGAGGCCATCGGCTTGGCCCGCGACTTACCGAAGGTGAACGCGCGGTCCTGGCCCGATGACATCCGCCGCATGAACAGCAGCCAGACCACGAGAATCAGCACCCAGGGCAGGAGGTTTATCAGGATAGTCGTCCATTGCGACGGCGCCCGCGCCACGATCTTCACATTGGCTTCGCGCAACTGCGTCACCAGTTGCGGGTCGTCCGGCATGTAGGTACGGAAGTCCTTGTACTTCACGGTCCCGCGCGGCGTGGAGGCCTCGGCCTCCTGCTTGAGCGAACCGCTGAGGTCCTGCTCGACCATGGTCACGTTGTCGACGTTACCCGCCTGCAGTTGGGTCGTGAAATCGGAATAGTCGATGGTTACGCGTGACGCCCGCCTGCCGGCGAAGAAGTTCCACGCAGCCCATGCGGCCAGAAATACGAGCAGCCAGACGACCAGCGGCCCGAGGACCCGGTTACGTTGGGTCTTGTCAGGCATCATTCAGAGACTCCTTGGTGCGTTCAAATTCAATCATCCCCCGGCGCCGGTGCGCGCGCACGCCGCGGGTCAAAGTCAGCCTGCCACCGGTAGTGCGATTGCAGAAATCGAGAACTCTTTCCACGGCCTGTGAATCCAGCTCGGTAAGAACCAGCTTCAGCATTCGCCGCTTCAGAACTCCATTATAGGTCTTGAACTCAGTCAGGTCAATCCGCACCCGACCCTTGTCCAGATGAGCCACGTCTGCTGCCGCCGACTCGGCCAGCCCGTCGAGGAACTCCCCTTCTTCGGCCAGCAGTTGCGCTGCTCTTCGGGCATTGGCGACGGTATTGGGATTGAGTCTGGTCAGCACCGGAACGACCTCGCGCCGCAGGAGGTTGCGTCGGAAGCTCACGTCCAGGTTCGACTCATCCTCAACCCACTCGATGCCGCGCGACCGCAGGTGCTGCTCAAGCTTCTCGCGTTCGATGTCTATCAGCGGGCGGATGAAGGTGATTCTGCTCCGACCCCTTTGTGTCTTTGTGTCTTTGTGGTGAGAATCCGCTGCCCTTCTGATCTGAATACCTGCCAGCCCGCGCGGCCCTGCCCCGCGCGCGAGGTTCAAGAGCATCGTTTCGAGGTTGTCGTTAGCAGTGTGGCCCAGCGCGATGACGTCGCACGTCAGCTTCCGCGCCACCCGCTCCAAGTGCCGGTAGCGCAACTCCCGTCCGGCCTCTTCGATGCCCAACTTGTGCCGTTTGGCATACCCCGCGACGTCGGCGCGTGCGACAACCAGTTCGACCCGCCAGTCCCGGCACAACTTCCTGACGAAGTCCTCATCCCGCGCCGCCGTGCCGCGCAGGCCGTGGTTCAAGTGAAACGCAGCAAGTCTGAGCTTGAGCCGGGGCTGGGCCAGCAGCAGAAGGTCGAGCAGGCAGACCGAATCTGCCCCACCCGACACTGCGGCCAGCACGGAAGCGCCCTCGGGCAGCAGGCCGTGCTCCTTCACAGTCGCGAAGAACCGGCCGGGAACCGACAGCTTCCCGGCGCTCATGCCTTCTTGTCGAATCCGGCCAGGACCTTGCCCACGACGTCGGCAGCGAAGTCAATGTCCTTCTCCTTCGCGACCAACGGCGGCCTGACTCCAACTGTCTCAGCCGAAAGGAGCTGCAGCAGAAGTCCGGACTCGCGGCACATTTCCACGAAGCCCTCAGCAACGCCTTTGCCCTTGCGGAACACGATGGTCCTCACCAATCCGACTCCCCATAGCTCGGACTCAAGCTTGGTGCTGGACAGACGGCCGAACCGCTTCTCAAGCTGCGTGGCCAGCTTCCTGCCCTGCTCCAGCAGCTCGGTCTCAAGCAGACCGATGGTCTCAAGCGCGGCGGCACAGCCCATCGGGTTCCCGGTGGCCGCGGACTTCCAACGCAGGCTGGAACTCCCGGTCACGCACGCGCCGAATGGAAACCCTGCGGCCCAGCCACGGCCCAGAACGTAGATGTCCGGCCTCACTTCGGAAAGCTCGATCGCGAGCATCCAGCCGGTTGTGCCCGGCCCGATGCCCGCCTCATCGTCAATCAGCAAGGCCCCGGCAGCGTCGCACGCCTGCCTCGCCTGTCTGATACGCCCATCCAGCGGGTGCGCGACCACAGCAGCGACGTCCCTGCCGATTGCGGGTTTCTCGCCGGAGCACTGGGACAAATAGGTCACATTGGTCCTATTGGTCCTATTCCTCGCCAACTCAATCGCCCTTGCCAGCGCCTCCCTGCCCGACTCGCAGACCCGCACCCGCCGGTTCATCCCGCCTGGGACCAACTCGGCCAACTTGTGCATCAGTGCGACTTCAGTCGGCGCAACGACTCCGTCCGATGCCGGCGCGTGTCCCACCTGATTCAGGACCTTGGCGATGTCAGGATGGTTGCGGCCCAGCGGCGCGGTGCCGCCTGAAGCAAAATCAAGGCGCTTTCCGCCCGTGTCATCTTCCAGCCAGGCCCCCTCGCCATTCTTGGCAAACACCGGCTCCGCGAGGGACATGACCGAATCCTCCGAGGATTCGGATCGTGTCCCGAGCGGTCCTGTCGGCCCGTAGCGCCGATACCACTGCCGCAGCTCATCATTCTTCATTGAGAGGGAATCATAGGCCGCACTGCGGACAAGTCAATCGCCCGCGCCCTTGCGCTCGGGCTATCTCGTTATAACGACCTTTGTGACGGCTTGCGGCTTGTGGCTTGTGGCTTGCGGCTCTCGCCGTACGAAGTACACGCCGGGCGCAAGCCCGCTGATGTCGTTCGCGCCGGCACGCAGCTCCCCGACTTTCCGCCCGCAGAAGTCGAACAGCGCCGCCTCGGCCCCGGCTGCGAAGGTCGGCAACTGCAGTACGTTCCTGACGACCGTGGCCGTCATCCGGGGACTCTGAACCGAGCGCTCCTTCTGCGCTTCACTCAGCCCAACTATGTCGACGCCATGTGCGAGAAAGACGCCCTCGCTTGTCGTGTATGCAACGAGAGGTTGCGAGTTCTCGTCGATGGCAAGGCTGAGAGCCGTCACCCCAGTGGTCTGAAGGTCAAAGATGTACCAGGTACCAGCCTCTCGGTAGCGATACAGCAGCCCGCCTATCCTCGGCACATAGGCTATCTGCGGTCGGTCCAGCGAGTCGATCCTAACCGAGGTTCGCACCACGGGAATGGTGTCAATCACAATCTGGTCAAGATACAGGTCGCCATCGAGGTTGTAGCATGTGTGCACCGAGTCTCTCGCATCAACACACCCAGAGGCAGCGCTAACACCTCCCTCGTAGGTAATCTGCCCCAGACTCACATTAGAATCCCGCGCCTGAAAGCTATAGAGACACGTGCCGTAGGCGCACGCGGGCGGCCAATGAAAAGTCTGTATGAACACGCCCCAAACCACGTCGTCAACACTCGACCCCAGAGCGTAGCAGACAAAGGTGTTTTCCCACCCGGAAAGCCCCGTCTTGACCGTCTGGGTCACCCATGCGGCGTCGAGCAGACGGGCAAGCAGATAGTCATCGCCGACCTGGATGGTGATCGCCGGCGCTCCGGCGGTATCCAGAGTGGTCAGGGCGGACACCCATGCGGAGAAGAAATGCGTCTGAATGTCGGCCCAACCGGTGTCAGTCTTCAACGCAGACCAGCAGTTGCCGTCAGTGTCTATGTACGATACGCCGATGTTCCCGCGCCGGTCAACATCAAATCCCTGTGTCCCAGTCCGAGCGGGACGCCATTGCGGTAGCTCTTCATAGGACCAGACCGAGTCTCCCGTCGAAGCCAGCCGTATGATACCGGAAGTATCGCCGTAGCAGAGAAAAAGGCGGCTATCGGGATGCCAACGCATGTCTACGGCAGCTCCCCAGCCAGCCGAGTCCACCTGTTCGATGTCCCAGTACCCGGCGCTGGCCAGTGCGGCCAACGCCGCCAAGAACAGAATGGGTTTCATCGTTTCCTCGGTACTATCGTACGCCGGACTTCCCTCTTGTCAAGCCGCCGAAACGGGGCCTGGGTGCCTAATAGACCGTCTTGGGCTGCACGGGATGATCTAACGGCCTGATTGTCGGACTGTTAGGGGCTGAAGAGGCAGCCAGAAGTGACGCCCTGCGAGTCACCATGGGAACCGTTCCCGGAACGGTTCCCGAGGTGGTTTGGGGGGGGACTTGGAAATGGAATCTCAGGGTGATTCTGCGGCCGATTTGGACTCCGACTCCAGCTATGAATTGGCGGGCCTATTCCAGGGGCACCGACAGGTTGACAGGTAGGCTCACGCCGACGGTCAGTTGCAGGGCGAGACGGAAGGCCTTTTCCGTCTCGGTTTGCAGAGCGACTTGCAGACGGACTTGGACAGGGACCTGTAAGGTGAATCTGACGGCGTCTTTCGGGTCTCCGTCGCCGTAGACTGCCGGTCGCCCCGACACTACTAGAAGCGACGACTGGCCCTCGACGGCCCGAGCACCTTCAAGGCCTCGCCAGCGAGATAGAACGACCCAGCGACAACGATAGGCAACGAAGTCTGCAGTTTGCCGGTTGCAGCTTGCAGACCCCTGGCTTGTGCTTGAGCTTGGGCTTGAGCCAGCCTCTTCGCAAGCGCGAGCGCTGTCGGGACGCTGTCGGCGGTGACGTAAGGAATGTGGAGCCCGGCGAAGATGCTCCCAAGCTCTGACAGCGGCATGGCGCGCGGATTGTCGGGCTGTACGAGCACCGCCTGATGCACGAATGGCGCGAGCGGGGCAACGGTCTCCTCCACGAGTTTGCCGCTGAGCGAACCGTACACAAGGACGACCTTGTCGGAATGACGAGTTCCGAAATGGAGGTACGGCAGGTGGTCACGGAGGACGCCGGCAAGCGCTCGACCGGACTCGGGATTGTGACAGGAATCGACGATGGTGAGCGGCCTTCTTCTGACGACCTGGCACCGGGCCGGAATGGAGACCTTGCCCATTCCCCGCGCTGCCGGACCGAGCTTGATACGGCGGTCATGCGCCGCGAGTTCGTCGAGCACTGCCAGTGCGGCCTTGCAGTTCTCGACTTGGTGGGCGCCCAACAGAGGCAGGCGAATCGTGCCGCTTCCGAGCCCACAGCATGCGGAAAGGAAACTGCCTGGTCGGACGGATACGACAGATCGGACGGATCCGACCGATTCGGAACGCACCAGCCGCGCACCGTACTCGCGCGCCTTACGCTTGAGCGCCGCGAGCGCCTCCGGTTCCTGCTCGCCGATGACAACCGGCCTGCCCTTGCGCATGATGCCCGCCTTCTCCCCTGCTATCTCGGTCAACGTGTTGCCCAGTACCTTGAGATGGTCATACCCGATGCGGGTGATGATCGAGACCTTCGGGTTGGATAGGTTGGTGGCATCGAGCCTGCCGCCGAGGCCGACTTCGATAACCGAGTAGTCCGGCTGTTTCTCGGCGAAGAGCAGAAAGGCCATGGCCGTGGTCAACTCGAAGTAGCTGACAGGAACACGCGATTGCAGATTGCAGATTGTAGATTGCAGATTCGCGGGCAAGGATGAAACGACAAAAGGGGCAAGCCGGGTGACAAGGTCGGCGAAGAGGCTCTTAGGAATCGGCTTGCCGTCAAGCTGGATTCTCTCCCTTACGTCGAGCACGTGCGGCGAGACGAACATGCCGGTCGAGAATCCACACCCGCGCAGGGCGGCTTCGAGCATGTAGCAGACCGAGCCTTTGCCCTTGGTGCCGGCGACGATGATGACATTGCGCATCTTCCGTTCAGGATGACCGGCAAGCTCAAGCAGCCTCCGGATATTGTCGAGCTTGAACTCGTTGCGCGGTGAGGCCAGCTTCTCGTAGTTCACAAGGCTGTCGAGGAACTCGACAGCCTGGGAATAGGTCATGTAGGTCCTATGGGCCCTGTTCCGCTAGCGCAGGACAACCTTGCAGGGCTGAGCGCCGGGAACGGCTACCATGTAGATTCCGCGACGCAGCCCGCTAAGGTCGAGTCTGTCAGCGTCCAATGTCCTGGCCACCAGGACGCCGCCGGCATCGAAGACCCTGGCCGAGTATCGACCGGAAGGGGCTATTCGTACGACCCCGCGCGTCGGGTTGGGCAGAAGTCTCATGCCGGACGGACCGGCCGGAACCCGGCACTCGACCGCGCCGGAGCCCGGGCCCTGGAACAGGTACATCGTATCGGCCATCGTGCCGAAGTAGATGCCCCTGCCGCTGATGGCCGGTGACGACCAGATATCTGAGCCGATGAGATGGCTGTCGCGCACGGTCGAGTCCGGCGCGATACACCAGAATCTGCTGCTCGTGCCGCTGGCCGTGCCGACGTAGATGTTGCCTTCGGCGTCGACTGCCGGTGAGCAGTAGTTGGAGCCGCCAATCGACCTGCGCCAGCGCACGCCTGAATCGGTGTCGACGCAATACAGCCCGGCACCGGCCACGACGTAGAGCGTGGACTCGTTGGCAACGGCCGGGCAGGACTGGACTCTCGCCAGCAGGCTGTCCCGCCACTTGAGCGTACCGTCCGACCTCACCGCATAGAGGTATCGATTCGCGCCAATGTAGACCGCGCCGTCAGGACCCACTGCCGGTGACGAGAACTCCGCGTCCCCGTCCAGGTTGTGGACCCAATGCAGATCGCCGTCCGGCTCAATGCAGAACAGCGGCCATGGCGCGCTGCCTCGCGTCGTCGCAACCAGTATGTTTCCATCCAGACCGACGACCGGAGCAGAATTGGCCGCGCGACCCAGCGGGTAGGCCCACGCCAGCGTGCCTTCGGGTGTCAATGCGTACAGCGAATCCGAGTAGCAGGCGAAGTAGACCTTGCCGTCCTGTCCGATGACCGGCGAGTGGCTGATGGATAGCGAGTTGTTCGCGGGCCATGACCAGAGTACCACGCCGTTACTGCTGAGCTTGACCAGCCTCCGGTTGGTGGTGATGTAGACGTTGTTCGAATCGTCGAGCGCAGGTGCGGAGTAGTAGATGCTCGAACCGTAAGGCGTGAGGTCAGCGACCCAGAGCAGTGTATCGAGGGCCGGCCCGAGGCAGTAGAGCCTCACGTCACGGGCGCCCACAAGAACAAAGCCGTCTTGGCGGACTACCGGCGAACCCGAGACCTTGCCGCCCAGGCCGCGGGCTTCGACTCGGGTCAGCGGAGCACCGACGACGTTCGAGGACCGGCCGGAGTGCTGCGGGTCGCCGTGGAAGCACGCCCATGGGTGCCCCATAGCCAGCGACAACGCCACACCTGACAGCAGAACCAGCACTTCTCTCACGACTCCTCCCTTTTCCCGCGCCCGCTGCGCAACTCGACCCCGCGTTCACTCGAGCGGACGAATCGCACCACTTCCTCCAGCTGCTCTCTGCCGCCGCCCGGTGCGCTCTGCGGCAGCAGGTCGGACTCGATTGTCTGCAGGGCTTGTCCCAGATTCAGGCCGCTCTGATAGAGGGTACGATAAGCCCGCCGCAGCGTGGCAAGCGCAGGTTCACCAATCCTTGCCCGCCGCAGGCCGACCGTGTTCAGTCCGCGGACGCGGCACGGATTGCCTGCGGCCAGCATGTACGGCGGGATGTCCTTATTGACGTACGAGCACGCGCCGACCATCGCCAGCGTACCGATGCGACAGAACTGATGGACTCCGGCGAGCCCGCCGATGTTCGCGCGGTCTCCCAGTTCCACGTGTCCGGCAAGCTGAACACCGTTGGTAATCACGCAGCCGTTGCCGATGCGGCAGTTGTGCGCGATATGAACATAGGCCATAACGAAGTTGTCATCGCCGATGACCGTCGCGGTCCCTCTTCCGCTCGCCCGGTGGACCGTCGCGTATTCGAAGAAGACGTTGCCCGTGCCGATCCGCACCTCCGTCTCCTCTCCGGAATACTTCGTATCCATCGGCGCGCCGCCGACGGCCACGCCGGTCCCGAACCGATTCCGCTCTCCGGCCCTGACCCTTCCCTCGAGGTGACAAAACGGACCGACCCGGCAGCCGGGGCCGAGAGCAACCTCAGCACCGATGATGGCGGAAGGACTGATGGCACGGAAAGGAATCGAAGGGCTGCTCTGGTCGGGCATCTCGCGTTGAGCGTCTGGCGTAGAGCGCAGTCTCAGCGCAGCGCGCCGATAACGGTAGCCTCGCAGGCCAGCTCATCGCCGACTTTGGCCGTACCGTGGATCTTGTACACCGACGAGCGCCCGCTGACTATGTCGGCACACAGCAACAGCCGGTCGCCGGGTCGAACCTGACGGCGGAACCGCACTTTCTCAATTCCGGCGAAGAGAGTCCGGCGGCCTTGCCGCTTTTCGCGGACCTCGCACACAAGCAGAATCCCAACCTGGGCGATCGCCTCGACCATCAGCACGCCGGGAAGAACCGGGTAGCCGGGGAAATGCCCGGCGAAGTAGAATTCCTCTGGCTTGATGTCGCGGTATCCCTCAATCAGATTGGGTTCCAGCCTGGTGACGGCATCGACGAACAGAAACGGTTGGCGGTGAGGGAGCAATTCCTTGATCTGCTCGGTCGTGAGTACAACGTCAGTCATCCAGCCTCCAGTTCTTTCTCGATTCTGCGGGCAAAAGAGAGGTTCAACCGATGCCCGGGCATGCATGCGAACACCGCGGCCTCGAACGGTCTTCCCAGCAGGGCAAGGTCGCCGAGCAGGTCCAGCACCTTGTGCCGGCACGGTTCATGTCTGAGCCGCCACCGCCCGGCGCACACGAACCGGCCGACCCGCCTCAGCCCGAACCGCAGACCAAGCCTCCGTCTGAGGACCGCCGGCGCAACGCCGGTCTGGGCAAAGGTCCGGGCAGGCGCGATACCCGCGACGAACGACGCGGGCGCCAGAGCGAATGAGCAGAACTGCGGCCCGAACTCAGGAAAACGTGACAGGCAGTTGACCGTCAACCCCTTTGCCGGGGCCGCGGCAATGAACCGCGCCCCCTCCTTCACCAGCACCGGTCGTTCCAGCCGAACCGTGTCCGGCCCTTTCTTGTACCGGACAATGCCGGCCCTGCCCAGCAGTTTCACATACGGTTCGGCGCTCCCGTCACCAATCGGCAACTCTGGTCCGCATGTCTCAACCGCCAGGTCGGTGATGCCCAACCCGAAGCAGACCGCGAGCAGGTGCTCGACCAACCGGACCCTGTGGCGACCTCGACCCAGGCAAGTAGCGTGGCCGACAACGGTGGCATTCGCGAGAGTGGCCCGCACGTTTCCGTTGAACCAGATGCCCGCGCCCGGTCCGGCAGGACTGAGCCGCACGCTGACCTTCCGCCGACCCCGCAAGTCCGTTCCCGCCAGACAGGCAGTCCTCGCGATCGTCGCTCCGTTCATGTCCCACCGCCGAACCGCCGCCAGAGGCTCGCCCAAAGCCGTTTCATCTCGGAGTGTGGCCTTGCCGGAATACCCGAATAGTGAGCGCCGGCGGGTACTGAACGGAACACCGCGGACTTGGCATAGATGACCGCATCGTCGCCGATTGTCACGTGGTCGCTGACACCGACCTGGCCGGCCAGCATGGCCCGGTCGCCGATTACCGCGCTCCCGGCGATTCCGACCTGACCGGCCAGAATGCAGTCACGACCGATCCTGACGTTGTGACCGACGTGCACAAGGCAGTCTATCTTGGTGCCGCGGCCGATGCGCGTTTCGCGCCCGGTCTTTGCCCGGGCAATCGTGCAATTGGCGCCGATGTCAACTTCGTCCTCAATCACAATGCGACCGTCGTGCTCCAGCAGACGGTAGCGGCCATCTCGTTTCTCGTAGCCGAAGCCGGTACAGCCGACCGCAGTGCCCGGCCCGATGCGCACGCGCGCGCCGATTATCGTCCGGCCGGTTATGGTCACGTTGGGCTCCACCACCGTCCCCGGTCCAATCTCCACGTCCGGACCGATGCAGACGAACGGTGCGAGCACGACGTCGGGTGCGAGCTTGGCGCCCGGCTCGACCCGCGCCAGTTCAGGGCCTGCCAACTGCTGCAAGCAGCACGCGGACCACTGTGCCGACCTGTTGCGGCAGGTCCTCGGGCCGGTCCGCGACGCCTTTCTCGGTCTTGAGCAGAGTACCGAGCCGAACGTCAGCAATCGACAGCTCGAACAGAATCCGGCGGTCTTGCTTGGTCGCGCTGCCGAACACCACGTAATCGGCGTCGAGGGACCGACCCGCATCCAGCGCTTTGTCGATCACGATCTGCTGACCCTGAAGACCGTACGACTGCAACTGCTGGTCGACCTTCGAGTTGGCGATCATGTCCACATTCGGTTGTGCCTTCACGAGACCGTAGACGAAATCGCGTATGTCGCGGCCGACAAAGTCCTGTGCCGCCAGGTCGTTGGAGTTATACACGGGCATCAGCGCGTAGACCTTCTTGCCGGAAACCGTGGGCGCGATCGGCCCGAACTCGCGGTTCAGGTCATCGATTACGCGCTGGGTCAGGTCAAGCCCGGCATCGGCGTAGACGATTCCGGATTTCGACGCATCCAGTATCAGCGCAAACCCCTCATCCGCCGACAACCGCGCGACGGCCGAATCGATCTTCGCGACTATCGGCGCGATCAGCTCCTTGTACCGCTGGTCGATAAGGCCGCCCTTGCCGTACACGTCGGCAACATAGCCGTCGTAGCGCCGCTTTCGCTGGTCGACCTCGGCGTTCTTCGCCCGCTTACCCTCTTCGGACAGAGTAAGCTGCTGCGACTCGTACTCGTCCTTCGCCCGTTCGTAGTCGCTCCTCAGGGACTCGGCCTTCGCCTCGTAGTTCAGGCGCACGGTGTCCATCTCCTGCTTTGCCTCGACCGCGCCCTCGTACTTGGCGATGACCTGGTCGTAGCCGACAAAGCCGACTCGGAACTCCTTGGCCGCAAAGAGCGTTCCCGCGGCCGCGAGGAACATGATGAATGCCAGCCGGACTGCTCTCACAGAAATCCTCCTGGGTTCAGGTTGTCATGGGTAATCTTGTTGCTGCTCACCGGCGTAGCAGCTTAGGGCGGCGGCGCACGGTTGTCAACACGGACTGCCGGTCAGCACCGTGCCGTCCTGCCCGACCCGCAGGCTGGCAAGCGCTCTCGGCTCCAGCCGCGCGGCGCAGAGCAGCTTCAGCCGCAGGTAGTTGTCGGTCAGCGCAGTGCGGGTCGTCTCGACAACTGCCAGCCGGGCAGTTCCGACAAACCGCCCCTGGTATTCCCGCCGCCGCCGTTCGGAGAATCCCCGCATCTCAAGGACCCGCTCACGTACAACCTGCGGCCGCACCGGCCCTGCCCCCGGCTGCTCGATTCCCGGCCGGTGTGAAAAAGGAAAGACGTGCAGATAGTCGATGGGCAGGGCCATGATGTAGCGCCGGGTCAGGTCAAACGACTCCTCGGTCTCGCCCGGAAACCCCACAATCACGTCGGCCCCGATGTTGGCGTCGGGCCTGGCCTTGAGGATGCACTCGACCAGCCGTCCGAAGTCGGCCGCACGGTAGCGTCGGTTCATACGGGCAAGCACGGCGTCGTCTCCGGACTGCAACGGCATATGGAAGTGCGGGCAGACACGTGGGTCGGCTATCGCTGCGATGAAGGCATCGTCGAGTGTATCCGGCTCGAGCGAAGCCAGCCGGATTCGTGCGTGTCTGCATACACCGAGCAGATTCCTAAGCAGCCCGGCAAGCGTCGTCTCACCATCGCGGTACGTACCGAGGTTGAGCCCGGTCAGCACGACCTCGCAGAACCCGTCAGCCAGCAGTTGCTCGAACTGCGCGCAAACCCGGGACGCCGGGACTGCCGTCGGCTCGCCCCGCAGCCGGGATACGATGCAGTAGGAGCAGCCCCGGTCGCATCCATCCTGCACCTTGAGTATTGCCCGGCTCCGGACCGGCGCCGGAGCGATGCCCGCAATCAGGGCCTGCTTCTTCGCGTTGCTCCAGACTTCGGAAATGCCGGCAATCTGCCCGACCTGCTCCGGTGCGCGCTCGGCCAGGCAGCCCAGTACGACCACCCGCGGCTGATTCTCAGCCCGGCACGCACGGCGTATCAGTTGAGTGGAACTCCGGTCCGCCTGGCCGGTCACGGTACAGGTGTTGACGTAGACCGTATCGGCCTCGGCCAGCGATTCGACAACGGCGACGCCCTGAAGTGCCAGACGGTGCCTCAGGGCGTCGCTCTCGGATTGATTCAGTCGACAGCCGGCGGTCAGAATCGCAGCGGTGGGCTGCTCCACAGAAGGTCGGGCTCTTCGGACCCGTCAGACAAGTCCGACTTCCGGTCAGGCCTCCAGGTCGCGCTCTTCCTCAAACTCGCGCAGATGGTCCTCGAGCGTGAACCGGTCGTTCGGGTCCTCTTCGCGATACCGTTCGCGGCCGCGATCGCGGTCGCGGTCGCGGCTCCGCTCCCGTTCCGGCCGCTCATCCAGCTCTTCGATCGGCGGCTCGGCCTCGGGATGCAGGGCGCGCTCGCTCAGCGCGATGCGGCGGTGCTCAAGGTCGATACGTATAACCCGCAACTCGAGCTCCTCGCCGATCTGATACTTCTCCTTCGCCTTCTTGCCGCCGCGTGCGAGCTGGCTCAGGGGCACGAAACCCTCGATGTCGTAGTTGAGGATCACGACTACGCCCGGCTTGGGCAGGTCGACAATCCGCGCCTTGACGACGTCGCCTTCCTTCAACTCCTTGCTGATGCTGTAGAACGGGTCTTCCAGCGTCTGCTTCAGCCCGAGCGTTATCCTGCGGTTCTCCCGGTCGATGCCAAGGATGATGGTCTCTACCCGCTGACCCTTCTTCAGTTCCTCGCGCGGGTGCTTGATATGCTTGGTCCAGGAGATGTCGGCGTTGTGAATCAGACCCTCGATGCCCTCCTCGATTTCGACGAAGGCCCCGAACTCCTTCAGTGCCCGCACTTTGCCATCGACCCGCTGCCCGACGTGGTACTTATCCTCGACCAGCGACCACGGGTCGGGCAGAGTCTGCTTCAGGCCCAGGGATATCCTGCGGTTCTCCTTGTCGATGTTGAGGACCACGGTGTCGATTTCCTGGTCCATCGCGAGTATCTGCGAAGGATAGTGGATGGACTTGGTCCAGGACATTTCCGAGATGTGGATCAGGCCTTCGATGCCCTTTTCCAGCTCCACGAACGCACCGTACTCGGCAAGCGTCGTAACCCGGCCCCTGACCTTGCTGCCCACCGGATATTTCTCCTCGACCCGCTCCCAGGGGTGGGGCGTCAGCTGCTTGAGGCCCACGGTTATGCGGCCGGAGTTCGGGTCGGCGGTGAGGACCTTGATCTTGAGCTGGTCGCCGACGTTCACCACCTCGGTCGGGTGCACGACCTTGTTCCAGGCAAGGTCCGAGATGTGGAGCAGCGCGTCCACGCCGCCGATGTCCACGAAGGCGCCGAAGTCGGTAATCGTCTTCACTGTGCCGTCGATGACATCGCCGACGTTGAGCCGGCTGAACAACTCGCGCCTGATTTCCTCCTGACGCTCTTCGAGCAGCAGCCGCCGCGACACCACGATGTTCTTCTTGTACCAGTTGACCGAGAGGATCTTGACCTCAAGCTGCTTGCCTATGAGGTCGTCGAGGTTCGGCACCGGCCGCAGGTCCACCTGCGAGCCGGGCAGGAACGCGTCCAGCCCGAAGATCTCGACCGCGAGCCCGCCTTTCACGCGCTTGATTACGGTCGCGGGCACGCCCTCGGCGCTCTCCGACTTCTGCTTGATGGTCTCCCAGGCGAGCTGGAAGTCGGCCTTCTTCTTGGAGATGACCGGGAAGCCGTCCCGGTCCTCGAACGACTCGAGGTAAACCTTCACCTCACGCCCCTCGGCCGCCTCGTCGCGGTTCCGGAACTCCTCGACCGAAAGCACCCCTTCGGCCTTCAGGCCGATGTCGACCAGCACGGCGTTGGTCAGCCGCTTCACCACGCGGCCGGTGACTATGTCGCCGAGCCGCAGCCGCGGGAAAGAATCGGCGTAGAGGTCCGCGGTCGTCTTCGGTGCCGGCGGCGCCTCGGGCTTGACCTCCGGCACGACGGCATTCACTGCTTCGGACTCAGGCAGGCCTGCGGCGCCTTCCTGTTTGCTATCCTCAACTGACATTAAGACGGTCCTCCTTAGCGGGATTTCTGACAATCTCAACGATCTCGCACACCACCCGTGACGGCGTCGAGGAACCGGCCACTATTCCGACCCGGCCGGCCCGCTCGACAATCGACCGCGGGACTTCTGAGGCCCGCTCCACAAAAACAACGCGCCGGCCCGCGTTGCGGGCAATCTCGGCAAGCCGGGAGCTGTTGGCGCTGTTGCGGCCGCCGACAACCACGACCAGGTCAACCTGCTGCGCTATCCGGGCGGCAGCCTGTTGTCGGGCAGCAACCTCCTCACAGATGGTGTCAAAGACCCGTAGCTCATTATAGCGAAACCGGGAAAGGCTGGCAACAGCCTCCCTGAGGCGTTCGCGGGACATCGTGGTCTGGGCCACGACGCCGATTTTGCCCCCCTTGAGCCGCATCTTCGGCGAATAGACCCGTCCCCGTCCCTCGCAATAGCCGAGGATCGACTTCACCTCGGGGTGATTGCGCTCGCCGACCACGACCACGGCGTAGCCTTGCTCTTTGAGGCGCCTGGCAACGTTCTGCACCTTCCGCACATAGGGACACGTGGCATCCACCAGGGCGATGCCGAGCTTGCCGCACTCATCGAGAGTCTCGGGCGGGCAGCCGTGGGCGCGGATAACTAGTGCGCCATCACGCACCTGCCGCGCACTGCGAACCGACTTGATGCCGGCCTGTTCCAGTTCCCTGAGCACCAAGGGGTTGTGCACCAGCTCGCCGAGAGTCGATATCCGGCCGAACTGCTTCTTACCCGACTTTGCGAGCCCGATGGCCCGCTGCACCCCGAAACAGAACCCCATCGGCCGCGCCACGATGACCTTCGGCCTCTTGACCTCTGACCTTCGACCTTCGGCTGCCGGCTTTCGCCTCTTGTCGTTAGCCCGGCGCCGTCCGGACACTCGACCGCTTGACCACTTGACCACTAGACCACCTCCTCTGCCAGCGCCCTCACTCGTCTCTCCACTTCTTGCGTCAGCTCCTCGTATCCGTGTCGGTCCGCGGCAAACGCGTCGGGATACACCGGGGCGGCGAAGGCAACGCGTATCCCTTCGTTGCACGCCGGCCGCTTGCGATACCCGCGCTTCACGAAGTCGCGGTCGGTCCAGTACGAAATGACTGACCGCGCCACGCCGCCAAGATGAACCGGCACAACGGGAACACGGTTGCTAATGGCCAGCATGCCAATACCGGGCTTGAACCCGCTGACATCGCCGGTCTTGCTCCTCGTCCCCTCTGGGAAAAGCACAATTGTCTGGCGCTTGCCGAGCAGCCAAGAGCAGCGCTTGACTGCCGAAGCGTCGCCCCCGCCTCTGCGCACCGGCCATGCGTTGTAGGTGCGGATAAGCCAGTCAAACCAGCGCGAGGCCTTGAACAGCTCCTCCTTGGCGAGAAAGTGAATCTCGCGTCTTGCCCCCAGCCCGACCAAGAGCGGGTCGAAGTTGCAGACGTGGTTCGACGCCAGTATCAGCGGCCCTGGCACCAGCTTGCTGCGCCCGGTAACGCGCACCTTCAGCACAAGCTGGCCGAAAGCGTAGACAATCGCATACCCGGCCATCCACCTGAGTCTCACGTCTCAACGCTTTCGCGTTTTCTTCCCGCGGACCAAGTCGCAGACTATGTCCACCTGCTCCTCGATCGTCAGATGCGTCGTATCAAGGAGGACCGCGTCCGGCATCCGGCGCAGCGGGCTCACCTCGCGGCCTGAGTCAATCCGGTCGCGCTTCACCAGGTTGTCTCGCACCGCCCTGCGGGAAGCGCGCGCGCCTTGTCCACTCAACTCCAGTTGTCGCCGCCTGGCGCGTTCCTCGGTATCGCACTCAAGGAATATCTTCAGGTCGGCATAGGGAAAGACCACGCTGCCGATGTCTCTCCCCTCGCACACTATCGCCTGCCCGGCCGCAACTCGTCTCTGCTCGGCCACCATCTTCCGCCGCACCATGGGAATCGCCGACACCTCGGAGACGAAACCGCTCACATCTGGAGACCGTATTTCCTCGCTCACGTCTCGCCCGTCGAGCAGAACCCTCATCCCGCGCCGGCTCCAAATGACGCTCACGCTGGTTCGCCGCAGCAATCTCGCCAACGCACGCTGATCGATGGCGCCTCCTGCCTGCGCCCGCTCCTCGTTCCGGGTCGGACCCCTTTGTGTCTTTGTGTCTTTGTGGTGGATCTCCGCTTCTGTCTGCGCCCTGTCCAACCACTTGATCCCTTGATCCCTCGATCCCTTTGTCCCTAGTACCTTCAGCGTCACCGCCCGATACATCGCGCCGGTGTCGAGGTGCCTAAGCCCGAGCCGCTCCGCGCAGAGTCGCGCGGTCGTGCTCTTGCCCGAGCCGGCAGGCCCGTCAATCGCAAGGACGAAGCCGCGAATACGCCTCACAAAGGGCAATATATCAAAGAACCAGCCTCTTTCAAGCCAACGCGGACGTCGGGACCTTCGCCGCGGTTGCACGTTGGCCTCGTACTGAAGGCATTGTCGCGTCCGTCAAAGCACCCGTCATTGTCCGTCAGAGAGTACCGGCAAAGGTGTCGTTCACTGCGCAGCGCATTACGTCAGCAACTGCGTCCTGCACTCAACCTCAACCCTAACCTCAATCTTGATCTCAATGTCGCCCGGCTGGGTTGACTCAGACACCCAAGCACATGGAGTCGGCCACGTCATGAAGCGCGAGCCAGCATATGACATGATTGTGGTCGAGGCCGGGCGTGCCGGCCGCGAGGCGGCGCCACGCGTCATCCGCAGAATCTGCGGACGTCCTGAGAGATTCCTTCGCTCCCTTCGCTCCGGTCATGATGATAGAAGAAGCGCAGTCGCAGAGAGCGGAACGGCAGGGAGGAAGAGCGAAGCCGGAAGTGCGCCCGCGTGTTCCTTCCTTCCGGTCCTTCTCTGAGGCTTGAGGCGGCAGACGAAGTGAAGGCGAGGGTAGTGTGCGGCTTCTTCGATAGGTCGAGGGGCGGGCCTGAAAGCCCGCCCCTGACAGTGCCGTCTGGCTCGCGCTACCTGCCGCCGGAGGCAGCCATGTTCTCGACTGCCTTCTTCACTTCCTCAACCGATGCGCCGTCCTCGAGCGTCGTGAGGTCGCCCACCTTGGCGCCCTCGCAGATACCTTTGAGCACGCGACGCATCACCTTGCCCGAGCGCGTCTTGGGGAGCATCTTCACGAACTGGACGTCGCGCGGAGCGGCAATCGCGCCGATCTTCTCACGGACCAAACTGATAATCGACTTGCGGGCGGCGTCGTCCGGCTCGAATCCGTGCTTCAGAACCACGAATCCTACCACGGCCTGGCCCTTCAACTCGTCGGCCACGCCGACCGCGCTGGCCTCGGCCACGGCCGGATGCCCGGAGATGACCTCCTCGACTTCGCGGGTTCCCAGCCGGTGGCCGGCGATGTTGATGACCTCGTCGGCCCGGCCCAGCACCCAGAAGTAGCCTTCCTCGTCTCGAATGGCATAGTCGCCGGTATAGAAGAGCAGCTTCTCCTGGAAGTGCTTCCAGTAGGTCTGAACGTAGCGCTCGTTGTCGCCCCAGAGGGTTAGAAACGTGCCTGCGGGCAGCGGTGGCCGTGCCACCAGCAGACCGCGGGTCCCGGCCGGCACTTCGTCACCGTTCTCATTCACGATGATGAGGTCCCAGCCGTACACCGCCTTGGTCGGCGAACCCGGTTTGAACGGAAGCATCTCGACGCCGGGCATGTTGGAGAGCATCGGCCAGCCTGACTCGGTCTGCCAGTAGTGGTCGATGATTGGCCTCTTCAGGGCGTCCTTGGCCCAGCGCCAGGTCGGCTCATCCAGCGGCTCGCCGGCGAGGAAGATGTACCGCAACGCTGAGAGGTCGTGCTGCTGGAACCAGTCGGCCGGGAACTTGCGGAGCATCCGCATTGCGGTCGGCGCCGAGAACATCACGTTCACCTTGTGCTTCTCGCACACGTGCCACCAGATGCCCGGGTCAGGGAAGTCCGGCGTTCCCTCATAGACGATGGTGGTCAGGCCGGCCAGGAGCGGCGCGTAGCAGACGTAGCTGTGTCCCACGGTCCAGCCGAAGTCGGAGGTCGAGAAGTAGACGTCGCCCGGCTTCGTTCCGTAAATCAGCGGCATCGAGCAGGCCAGCGCGGTCATGTGGCCGCCGGTGTCGCGCACTACGCCTTTCGGCTTTCCGGTCGTTCCCGATGTGTAGAGCAGGTAGAGCGGGTGGCTCGACTCGACGGGGACGCAGTCGACCCTGGCCCCGCGATGCCTGGCCATCTCCTCTGCCCAGAGCTTGTCTCGGCCCGGGACGCGGTTCCACTTGTTGAGGCCGCGGTCAAGGACAATGACGACCGGCACCTTGTTCCCGGCAAGTTCGAGCGCCCTATCGGCGATACCTTTGAGGTCAACCGGTTTCTGTTTGCGGACGCCGCCGTCGGCGCAGACCACCAGCTTCACGCCTGCGTCATCTATCCGGTCGGCCAGCGACTCAGTGCTGAAACCCGCGAACACGACGGCATGCGGCGCGCCGATGCGGGCGCAGGCGAGCATGGCTACCATCGTTTCCGGCACCATCGGCAGGTAGATGAGTACGCGGTCGCCCTTCTTGACGCCGTGCTCCTGCAGGACCGCGGCGAAAGCGTTGACGTCGTCGAGCAACTCCCGGTAGGTAATCTTGCGGCTCTTGCCTGTTTCCGGGCTCTCCCAGATGACGGCCACGCTGTCGCCGGCGCCGGCAAGCACATGCCGGTCAACCGCGTTGTAGCAGACGTTGGTCATCCCGCCGGTGAAGTAGCGGTAAAATGGCTCGTTCGAGCGGTCGAGTACCTCGTCCCACTTGCGGAACCAGTGGAGCTTCTCCGCCTGCTCGGCCCAGAACTCATCCGGGCTTGCCAGCGCGCGCTTGGTGGTCTCTTCGTACTTGCCGGTCACTAATCCTCCTGACGATTGAACGTTTGTCGGTCTATTGTTGATGCCGAGTCGTGTGGTTACTCGGGACACGATCCCAAATCTCGGAGATCTGGGTCATGTCCCTGCGGTCTAGAGGGGCTCGACGATGACGAGCGGCTGGCCGTACTCGACCGATTCGCCGTCTTCAACCAGGATATCGACTATCCTGCACTTCTTTTCCGCCTGGATTTCGTTCATCAGCTTCATCGCCTCGACGATACAGAGCGTCTGTCCCGGGTCGACCGTGTCGCCCTGCTTGATGAACGGCGGCGCCTCCGGCCGGGCCCTGAGGTAGAACGTCCCTACCATGGGCGATGTCACTTCTTCGGTGTTGGCGGCCGCCGGAGCCGGTTGCGCAGCCGGCGGCGGCGCTGCCTGAACTGCAGGTTGGGAAGCCGGCTGCTCCGCAACCAGGACCGGCTCCGCGGCCGGCTGCAGGGCCGGAGCTGCGTGCCTGGCCGGCGCCGGTGCCGGCTCGCCGCTGCCACGCCTGATTCTCACCTTCTCGTCCTCGTGCTCCCACTCGAAGTCGGTAACTGAGTGGGTGGCGACCAGTTCAATCAGCCCGCGCAAGCGCCGCACCTGCAGGTCCTCCGGCGGAGCTGCCTGCTTCGTCTGTACTTGCGCTTGAGCCTGGGCTTGTGCCGGCGCTGCTGCCGGCTTCTTCTCCGGTTCCGGCGCGTTCGGGTTCTTCCGCCACTGGAAGAACTTCAACGAAACCTCGGGGAATATCGCGTAGGAGATATAGTCGGAATCGTTCTTGACCAGGTCCTTGCTCAATTCCTTGCGCGCCCGCGGCATGCCCGGCTCGAGCTGGTCTGCCGGCCTGCCCTTTATCGGCTTCTCGTCGCCGAGTATCTTCGCGGCGACAGCTTCGCGGACTGGAGCCGGCGGCCGTCCGTACAAGCCCCTCACGTAGTCCTTTGTCTCGCGCGTTACCCGCTTGTACCGCTCGCCGGCGAGCACGTTGTGCACCGCCTGCACACCGACAATCTGGCTCGTCGGGGTCACAAGCGGCGGAAAACCGAGATCCTCGCGCACGCGTGGCACCTCTTCCAGCACCTCGCGCAGCCTGTCTTCGGCCTTCTGTTCCTTGAGCTGGGACTGCAGGTTGGAGGCCATGCCGCCCGGAATCTGGTGGATGATGACCATCGAGTCCACGACCTTGGGCAGCGTGACGCACTGCCCCGCCGAGACTTTCTCGAAGTGCTCCTCTACGGCCTCCATCTCCGCCATATCCAGCTTGGGGTCACGTGCCGTACCGGCGAAGCTCGCCACCATGCTCTCCGCAGCGGGCTGCGACGTCATGAACGCCAGCGGCGCCGCCGCGGTGTCAATCACATCAACTCCCGCTTCGGCCGCCTTCAGGTAGGCGGCCACGGCCATACCGCTCGACGCGTGGCAGTGGAGCTGCACCGGCAGGCCGATCGTCTCTTTCAGCGCCCTGACCAGGTCATATGCCATTGACGGCGAGATTATCCCGGCCATGTCCTTGATGCAGATGGAATCGATGCCCATCTCCTGTTGCTCGCGCGCCCGGGCCAGGTAGTACTCAATCGTGTGGACGGGCGAAATGGCATAGCAGAGCGTGCCCTGGGCGTGCTTCCCCGCCTTCTTCACGTACTCGATCGCCCGCTCCAGGTTCCGCGCGTCATTCAGAGCATCGAACACACGGTAGACGTCCAGGCCGCGCTCGGCCGACTCGGCCACAAACTCCTCCAGCACGTCATCCGGGTAGTTCTTGTACCCGACCACGTTCTGGCCGCGCAGCAGCATCTGGAGCCTGGTCTGCTTCACGCGCTTCCTGATTTCACTGAGCCGCTCCCACGGGTCCTCGTTCAGATAGCGCAGACAGACGTCGAAAGTGGCTCCGCCCCACATCTCCAGCGACCAGTAACCGACCTTGTCCAGGTGCTCAAGCACGGGCAGCATGTCGGCCGTCTTCATCCGGGTAGCCCAGAGCGACTGGTGGGCATCGCGCAGGGTCGTATCGGTAAGTCTTATCGGAGGTAAAGTAGAAGAACCCGAACCAGCGTCCGGGATGGGCTTATTCTCTCTGGCCATAGCGTCTCACAATCTCCTGGCTGACTGCTTCCATGGTTGTAGCTCGCGAGCCTTTGACGAGGATTGTATCCCCCGGCCTGATGATGTCAAACAACGCCTCCCGGGCTTCGGCAGCCATCCCGAACCGCCAGATACGCGAAAGCCCGGCCGCAGACGCGCCCCTGGCGATGAACTCACCCATCGGCCCAACAACCACGAGTCTATTTACAACTACCCCCACCCTGCGACCCAGCGCTTGGTGCTGAGACTCCGACTCATCACCCAGTTCTAGCATATCGCCTAGAAATGCGATACGCCTCTCCATGTCTCCGCACTGCTCGAGTACATCCAAGGCTGCGCCGACAGATTGCGGATTGGCGTTGTAGCAGTCCTCTATCAGCGTGACATCTCCCAGCTTCACAGCGCGCAGACGCATGGGCAGCGGCTGGAGCCGGGATATTGCGTCAGGCATGTCACCGGGCCACATCCCCATCGCGTACGCTCCGGCACACGCCGCGAGGCAGTTGGCAACATTGTGCCTGCCGGGCATCGGCAGCGTGACATCGTGCCTTCCCATGAGCTTGAACCGGCTCCCGGCGAGTCCGGCGACCTCGATGTCGGTCGCAAAGACCTCGGCGCTCTGCTCCAGCCCGAAAGTCACCCGACGAGGTGGAGCATAGGTCGCACCGATGGCCATCACCATCGGATCGTCGGCGTTGAGCACGGCAGCGCCTTTTTCCGGCAGTGCCTGCAACAACTCGGCTTTCTCCTGGGCTACGCCATGTCGGTCCTTCATAAACTCCAGATGAGTGTCACCAATGTTGGTAACAACCCCGACCTCAGGCCGGCAGATGCGGGCCAGCCGCGCCGTCCCGCCCGGTTCGTTCATCTCAATCTCGAACACCGCGGCCTCAGTGTCCCGCGTCATCCTTAGCACGGTCAGCGGCACGCCTATGTCATTATTAAAGCTGCCCTCCGGCTTGAGCGTCTTGAACTTCAGCGCAAGGATGGCGGCCAGGACCTCCTTGGTCGTGGTCTTGCCGTTGCTTCCGGTTACGGCCACGACGCGCGCCGACATCCGCTCACGATGACGGAAAGCAATGCGGCCGAGTGCCTCAGTGGTATTCTCGACGACGATGCCGACACTCGCCGCCGGCACGGCCGCCTCCGAGTCGACGACGACGCCGACCGCGCCCTTCTCGATCGCCTGCTGACAGAAACGGTGTCCGTCGAGCCGCTTACCCCGAATGGCCACATACAGGTCCCCGTGCCCAAGCGTGCGGGTATCGATGGAGATGCCGGTGACCTTCAACTCCCGGCCGTTGACCAGCCTGCCGCGAGTCGCAGCTACCAGTTCAATCAGCCTTATCGGGTCCATTCCGGCTCCGTCACTCGATCCCTTTGTCCCTCGATCTCTCTATCCCTCTCTCATACTATCAGCATCGCATCGCCGAATGAGTAGAACCGGTACTTCTGCTCAATTGCATGCTGATACGCCGCGAGCACCGCTTCCCGACCGGCAAAGGCCGAGACCAGCATCAGGAGTGTCGATTTGGGCAGGTGGAAGTTGGTGAGCAGTGCCCCTGCCACCTTCCACTGATAGCCCGGATAGATATAAAGGTTCGTCTGGCCGCGTCCGGGCCTGACGCACCAGACCCCTCCTGACTCTGGACTCTGGACTCCGGACTCCGGACCTCCCGGATTCGGCCTCTCCACATTCGACATTCGACATTCGTCATTCGTCAATTCGCGTGCTTGTCCTTCCAGCACCCTCACTGTCGTCGTGCCGACGCACACCACCCTGCGCCCTTCGTCCAGCGCCCGGTTCACCTGGTTGGCCGCGGCCTCCGACAACTCGAACTCCTCCGGGTGCATCGTGTGTTCCTCGACGTTCTCCGCTTTCACCGGCCGGAACGTACCGAGGCCGGCATGGAGCGTCACGAATGCGGTCTCGACTCCGGCGTTTCCCAGAGCGCGCAGCAACTCGGGCGTGAAGTGGAGCCCGGCTGTCGGCGCGGCAATCGCGCCATCCACCTGCGCGAACACCGTCTGGTAGCGAGAGTAATCACCGCACTTCTCCCTGATGTACGGCGGCAGTGCGACCTCGCCCAACGACTGCTGCAGGGCGGAGACGTCCGGTGGGTCGAATCTCACCACGCGTATGCCCTCCAACTTCCGCTCCACTATCGTCGCGCGGTGAGAGCCAATCAGCAACACTGTCCCGGGCCTTGCCTTGCGCGAAGGCCGCGACAGCGCCTCCCAGACGCCCGGCTCTGCCTGTCGCAGCAGCAACAACTCGACCGTCCCGCCGGTCGGCAGCTTGCCGAACACGCGGGCCGGGATGACCCTGGTGTTATTGGGAACAAGCAGGTCTCCGGCCTTGAGCCACTGCCCGAAGTCGCCGAACATCGCGTCATGCACTCTGCCGGTGCCGCGTTCGAGCACAAGCATACGCGACGCATCGCGCCGGACCAACGGCTGCTGGGCAATCAGCTCCTTGGGCAGATTGTAGTCGAAATCAGCGACGAGCATCAGGACAGGAGATTCACCACCAAGGCACCAGGACACCAAGGGGCTGCAGTCCGAGCCGTGCGGGCCTGACTTTGTGACTTTGCGTCTTGGTGGTTAACATCCGAATCATGCCAGCTCGCTGCCGGTGATGAGACGGTAGGCTTCGCGATAGCGGTCCGAGGTCCCCTTGATAACTTCAGCCGGCAGCTCCGGCGCGGGCGGTGTCCTGTCCCAGTTGATGGAAATCAGGTAGTCACGCACGAACTGCTTGTCGAAGCTCGGCGGCGACATGCCGACCTGATACTCGGCGACGGACCAGAACCGGGAAGAATCCGGCGTCAGCGCCTCGTCAATCCACATCAGCCGGCCGTCGTAGACGCCGAATTCGAACTTCGTGTCAGCAATAATGATGCCCCTGCCGAGCGCGTACTCTGCCGCCTTGCGGTAGATATTGAGGGACACTTCCCTTATCTCCCGGGCCAGGTCTGCGCCGACCAGCACTGCCGCCTGCTCCTGCGTGATGTTCTCATCGTGGCCCGCTGTCGCCTTGGTTGATGGCGTGAATACCGGCTCGGGCAGCTTCTCTGCCTGCTTCATCCCTGCCGGTAGCTCAATGCCACAGACACGGCCGGTCTTCCTGTAGTCGTTCCAGCCGCTGCCTGCCAGGTACCCGCGCACCACGCATTCGACCGGCAGCGGCCTGGCCTTGCGCACGAGCATTGCCCGGCCCTCAAGTTGTTCGCGAGAGGACGCGAGGCTGGACGGAAACCGTGCGGCATCCGTCTCCACGACGTGGTTCGACACCTGTTCGCGGAACCGGTCGAACCAGAACCTGGAAAGCTGGGTCAGCACCTTGCCCTTGTCCGGAATCGGGTCCGGCAGAACAACGTCGAACGCAGACAGCCTGTCGGTCGCGACAATCAGCAGGTGCTCGTCGACCTCAAAAATGTCCCTGACCTTGCCTCGGGCAACGCGCTTTATCCCTGGTAGTTCGGCTTGTTTGACGATCATCTCGCGCTCACTCTCCTCATCTGGTTAGTTTCCATCCTACCGGCATGATGTACAACGGCTCTTGAGCTATCCCGAGCAGTTTCTTTACGCGGTCATCTTGGAACGCGCCGATCATCACCGTGCCGAGTCCCTGCGCCTCGCATTGCAGGTGCACGTTCTCGCCGACGTGACCGGCCTCCATATAGACATACCGGGCCGCACGCTCCCCATAGATACGGGAGGTGCGGCTGAAGTCAGCGGCCAGGACCAGCACCGCGGGCGCGGTCGAGATCGACCTCTGCCCCAGGGCGGCTCCGGCCAGCGCGGCCCTTTGGTCCCCGCCCACCTTGAGTGCAAGGCAATGACCGTCAAACCGGTAGTGATACAGCCCTGGCTTCAGCCCGGTTACCCTACCGACCACAAGATAGAGCTCCATGGGGTAAGTCGCCCCGGCCGAAGGCGCGGTTCGACCGACCAGGCCGCGGTTCAGACCCTGCGCCGCCCAGAGCAACTGCCCGAGTTGCTTGACCGTCAGTGGTGCGTCAGAGTAGGTTCTAACCGAACGCCGGTGCCAGAGCGCTTGCTCGACCGAGACTATGCCGGCCGTATCCGGCGGCGGCAGTCTGATGACCGTATCAGGCTGAACCGCCTGAGCCACGACACCGCACCACACCAGCATCCAGAGCATACCTGCCTCCTCTGCCTGTACTAACTCTTCGTCACGCCGCGACGCGCGGCGACCCTGGCCTTTGCCGCGACGTCACTCGCCATCCGGCCGCGGTAGGCAGCGAGTCTCCGTGCAAGAACTGCGTCACTCAGGGCCAGGATCGCGACTGCCAGCAAGCCGGCGTTCTTTGCCCCGGCCTTGCCCACGGCCATACATGCCACAGGTATGCCACCGGGCATCTGAACGGTCGAAAGCAAGGCATCGAGTCCGCTCATCCCGGCATCGAGCGGCACGCCGATGACCGGGAGAGTCGTATGCGCGGCAATCACGCCGGCCAGGTGCGCCGCCTTGCCTGCCCCCGCCACAATCACCCTGATACCGCGTCGTTCCGCGCCCCGTGCGAAAGCACGGCAGCGGTCCGGGGTTCTATGCGCGGACACAATCAAGACCTCGTGGCCAACGCCGAACTCATCCAGGACGTTCGCGGCTTCGGACATCACCGCCAGGTCCGAGTCACTGCCCATGGCGATTGCGACAATCGGGTGCTTCTTCATAGTAGGATATTCTATGGACGAGGGCTCAGCTTGTAAAGAAGCGACCCTCTGCCTATACTTGCTCGTGCGAATCGAACTCAGCCATGCCCGCGACAAAGAGACGATTGAGGTCCCGGACAGAAATCTCATCGCAGTCCTCAAACCCAACGACCGCTGTCGGTTCCACGATACCGGTGCAGCCCTGCAACAGGCGGCCGATGCCTGCGCCGGATTCCTCGGCAGTTCGCAGCATATCCTCGTGCTTGTGAACGACTACACCCGGCCGACGCCGTCCGCGCCGGTTCTCGCCGCGCTCGACGCGACTCTGCGCGACCGCGACGTGAAGTACGTAGTCTGCCTCGGCACCCACCGCCCGGCCCAACCCGCCGAACTCGACGCCATCTTCGGAAGCGAGTTCGTCGGTACCCGCCGCGACCGCATAATGCAGCACGACTCCCGCGACAAATCGAGGCTCTTCTTCCTGGGCAAGACCAGCTTCGGCAACGACGTCTGGATGAACCGGGAGCTGCTCTGGGCCGACAAGGTCATCACCATCAACTCCATCGAGCCGCACTACTTCGCCGGCTACACCGGCGGCCGCAAAGGCTTCCTGCCCGGAATCGCCGGCTACGACACCATCACCCGGAACCACAACATGGTCACGCACGAGGGCTCGGCTACCTTCTCGCTCAAGGGCAACCCGGTGCACGAAGACATGACCGAGGCCGCGAAGATGCTCCCGCGCCCGGTCTTCTCCATCCAGCTCGTTCAGAGGGACGTGAAAACGGGGACTGTCCCGCCGGGCGTTCGACGCAGCGGCTCCGAGGGACTGTCCCCTGTTTTCGCTGACAGTGTCGCGACCACCGGACTCCTCTCAATCCGCTTCGGCGACCTCTTCAAGTCCTTCGACCAGGCCGCGGCCGACGCCCACAAGGTCTTCGCCGTCCCCGTGCAGGAGAAGGCCGATATTGTGCTCAGCGTGCTCGGCCCGCCCTCGAACATCAACTTCTACCAGGCCCAGCGAGCGGTCGAGTTCGCTCGGCCCGTGCTCAGGAACCCATCGGTCCACATCACGGTCTCGGCCTGCCACGACGGCATCGGCAACGACAGCTTCATCCAGGTCTTCCGCAACTGCTCCTCCCCATCCGACATCCTCGCTCCTCCCTCCTCCCTCCTCCCTCCTCACTCCTCTGTCCTCGGCTGGCACAAATCCGCCCGCCTCGCCCAGATCATGCAGACCGCTGACCTCTACACGGTCATGGGCATCGACGATACGGTGGTCAACAGCGCTTTCATGCACCCCTACAGGACTGCGCAGGACGCGCTCAATGCGGCCTTTGCCAGGCTCGGGCCGGACGCCCGCGTCTACTTCATTCCCGACGCCGGCTCCGTCGTACCCGTCCTCTCCTAGCCCGGCTCTGGCGTCGCGTCCGCGCGCTCCGGGCGACTATCTCAGTTTTCGCCCACCTGCGAACTCCCGCGAATCTGCCCCTCGCGCCGAAGCCGCGATTGGACTCGACAAAGCACCTAAGAAAGCACCAGCCAGACCTTCGCACACGGCGCAGCGCGCTGAGTCTGCCACTGCATCGGCAACTGAATCCTGCACCCAACCTCAACGTTGGCCTCAACCTGCATCCATCACTGCACCACGCATCGCTCGCGAAGTTGCTTGTGAAGTTGCACCAGAAACCGCTCGCGGCATCGCTCGGTCCAATGCTCGACTCAATGCTCCGGTTATTGCACGCTTCAATGTGTCTCGCGACGAACCCGCGATTCGGTTGGTCAGAGCACCTCTCCTTGTTCGCGGAAAACGGGGCTGTACCGCGAGGGTTCCCCCCGAGGGGTCACAGGTGCACGTGTGAAAGACGGGACCGTACCGCCGGAAAACAGGGACGCCACCGGGTTGCGTCCAACGCAAGCGCCGGGGACACATCCGCGACGCGTCCCGCGCGTCCGCTCCGTGGACGTGTCCCCTCTCCGGGAGCGCCCCCCACTCTCCAGCTCTTCCAGAGACTGCCCCCACTTACAGTCGGATCGTGTCCCAAGCCTCGCCCGCGAAAACGGGGACCGTCCCACGCCAAATGGGGACTGTACCGCGCTGAGTCCGACGCAAGCGCTCTTTGGGACTGTCCCCATTTGGCACACCCGTGACTCTCACCGCTCTCGTCCGCGGCCGTGTCCCAAGTCTCGCCTGAACAGCATGGACGCGCTCCCCACTTCCTTCGGAAACAGGGTAGAATTCGGCGGCTGATTTGAGGCGCGCTTCACCATTCTAGTTTCCTATATGTTACCTTGAAGTCAAGCCCGCAAATCCTCTAACTTCACTATTCTCAATTCACTATTCACCCTTTCCCTATCTCCCCTACCCCACTCCCCAGGCTCTTTGGGGGGTTCTCCGGCAAGCTGTCCGGAGAGGAGTTCGGCGGGTTGCTCCGCGGGCTATCCGGCAGAGAGTACGGAGAGCTATTCGGACGGCAATTCGGCGGGCTATTCCGCGGGCTGTTCGGAGAGCTGTTGGGCGAGTTGCCCGGCAAGTTGCGGGGAGGAGAGTTCTCCGAGCTGCTCCGCAGACTGTCCGGAGAATCGCTCGGGAGATAGTCTGGAGAGCAGCCCGGCAGATAGTTCGGAGAATCGTCTGGAGAATAGCCGGGAGAACTGCTGGGCAGATTGCCCGGCGGATTGCTTGGGGGACTCTAAGCCAAATCAGGTCTCAGCACCGACGCGCAGTGCTTGACTTACCTCTGCCCCGCTGCTACTCTCGCTTGATGGATACTCCCAGCCGGAAGCCGCCCGAGGAGTGGTTCCTCCAGTCCGACTACGACATGGACACGGCCGGCTCCATGTTCCGGGAGAGCCGGTACTTCTACGCTGTATTCATGTGCCACTTGTCCATCGAGAAGGCTCTCAAGGGGCTGTATCTGGCGCGCATGAAGAAAGAACCGCCACGGGTTCACAGCCTGATGTACTTTGTCGACGAGCTGCAACTCGAACTCCCGTCTGAACTGGACGCGTTCCTCACGCGCCTCAATGGGCTGAGCATCCCGACCCGCTACCCGGACGAACTCCGCCGCATGACCAAGGAGTATGACAGGACAAGGACGGACGCTGTCATCGAACAGAGCAGAAAGGCACTGGAATGGCTGAAGTCACGATCGCGGTAATCCTCGATTTCCTCCGTTCGGCTCTGCAGTCGCACGGTTTGCGGGTCGAGAAGCTGGTCATCTTCGGCTCGCAGGCCAAGGGAACCGCACGGGAAGACAGCGACCTCGACGTCGCTCTCGTTTCGCCCGACTTTGCTGGAAAGGACATTTTCGAGCGCGTCGAGATGACGGCCCGGGCGGATCGGGAGACCATTCGCCGGTTCGTTGTGCCTCTTGATCTTATCCTGCTCTCGCCCGACGAGTACGAGTCGCGTTCCTCACCCGCCGCCGCTTTCGCCCGCGAGGGCCGCGTCGTCTACGACGCGCAACGCTGAGTTACCCTACCCGAATCGAGCCGGATTCCATCACTTCAGCTTGACGACCTTGGCGCGGAGTCCCGGCCCTGTTTCCAGAACATAGACGCCGGGCGGGAGAAGAGCGCCGGAGTCGTCCCGGCCGTCCCATACCCAGCGAGTTTCGCCCGCCGGAATCTGAGCCTGTTTGACCAGCCTCCCATCCTGTGCATAGACGCGCGCGGCACCATCGCCTCTCGCGGGCGAACTCCAGACGACTGCCACACTCTGACTGAAGGGACTCGGCATGACGCTGACTCCTCGGAATCCAGAACGCGGCGACTGCGGCTCCGCTATCCCCGCCGACGTATCCCTCAGGACATATACGTATCTACCGTTCAGATGACCCAAATACAGCCTGTTGTGACGCGGTACAGCAGCAAACACGTACGGGCAGTCTCCAACCGACAAAGTCGTCCGTATCCCCGCTCCGTCACCGGTTAGAACACAGACTTCGTCGGTTCTCGCCGAAGCGCAGTACAGCAATCCGCTTGGGGCGTAGAACTGCATTCCCCATGGCTCTCGCCCAATGACGACGGTAGCCAACACGGAGTCGTTCTGCACCGACACGGTCGCGACGTAGTCATCGCCACCACCAATGTCGGCAGTTCCGAGGTAGACGAGACCAGCGCCCTCGTTCCCGACCGCGCTGAAGATACCGCTGGTGCCGGGTAGAGACACCCGTGCAATGACAGTATCGCACTGACCACCTATGACCACGGACTGCCCCGACGGTCCAGAGCAGTAGAACTTGTCTGCAGAACGGCAGTAGTACCCGGCATTCGCAGCCGAGGTAGTGACCGTTCTGATGACCTGATTCGTGGTCATGTTCACGATGGACACGGTGCCGTCATCATAGTTCAAGACGTACAGCTTCCGCCGTAGCGTGTTGATGTACATCTTCATCGGACATGCCCCCACTGGGATGTACATGAGTACTGAATCGGTCGCGCAGTCCACGACTGCGACTGCGTTGGTGGAGTAGCACGAGACGTAGAGCCTGTCTGAGACAGGATCCCAGACCGGGGTATTCGCTCCCTCCAAAGGTATGCTCTTGACACGAGTGTGCGTGACACCATCCACGACCAGCAGCGAATCGCCCGTCTGCGTATTGTAGAACGTGCAGTACGCCTTGTTGTCAGTTGAGTCATAGTCAACCTTGAATGCACGCTGCAGAGGGAAGCTCTCTACAAGCTTGTTGCTGTCGCAGGAGATGGCAAGAAACACCCCGTCCTCGCTAGCACCATACAACACATCTTCGCGGGAGTTGTATGCCAGGCTACCAACTACCCGCGCGCCAACATCAATTGAATCCTCCACATACTGGGCGGTACCAGTCGCCATTGCTACCAGCAGACCAGCGAGTACCCCAAGCAGAACACCTTCTGGTTTCACTTCGCGACCACCTTTCGACTAGAGCAATTGCAGTGTCCCCTGCGGCTTCTGTCAGCCTGACCCGTCTACCAGCACCAGGCTGCCCGCATTGCTGCGGGCAGCCTGCTCGTGGTAGCTCATCCAGCCTAGTCGGCCAGGACAACCTTGCGGCTGATTCTGTTCACGCCGTTGTCCAACGCGTAGAAGTAGACGCCGTTGGCCAAACGTCGGCCCTTGGCGTCGGTTCCGTTCCAGACGCTCGTGTATGCGCCGGGTTTGTACCTTCCGCTCGCCAGCACCTTCACGAGTTGCCCCGCGGTGTTGTACACGCGCAACGACACGTCAGCCTCTACCGGCACCTGCCAGCGGATGGTGACTCGGCCCGTGGCCGGGTTGGGCCTGGCCTTGTCCAGTACGAGGGCGGCAAGCCCTGCGCCCTGCGCTCCGTCCGTGTCCGTTCTCCTGGGTATCCGTCTCTTGGCTAGGTAGACGCCGGCACCATGCTTGCGCTTGCCTCCGCCCTATCTTCAGTCTGCTGTCTGCTGTTTGCTGTCCGCTCACTTCAGCTTGATGGCCTTGGC
>DDXO01000129.1 GCA_002347155.1 Caldifarciminota bacterium UBA2258 | reverse complement strand
CGGTTTCCGGCCGGACTTCTAGGCAGCGATGACGCTCCAATTCAACATCATGCTCACCGTCGCTCTGGCGGTGCTGCTCGGGACTTTCGGTGCCCGGTTGTTCAAGCGACTCCGTATGCCCCAGGTGGTTGCCTACATCGTCATCGGCGTGCTGCTGGGAGCAACCGGGCTTCGCGTCATCAACGCCGAGACGGTTGAGGGGCTGACGCTGCTGAGCCTGCTGGCACTGGGCATTATCGGCTTCATGATCGGCGGCGAACTGAAGCTGTCGATGTTCCGTCGACACGGCACCCGGGCGATAGTCATCCTGCTGGCAGAGGGCCTGGGTGCGTTCATCCTCGTGACGCTGGCGACCGGCATCGTCACGCGCAACTGGGCACTGGCCCTGTTGCTCGGCGCGATAGCTTCGGCGACCGCGCCCGCCGCGACAGTCGACGTACTCTGGGAATACCGGGCAATGGGAATCCTCACCACGATGACCCTGGCGATTGTCGCCCTGGATGACGGCCTCGCCCTGCTGCTCTACGGCTTCGCCTCGGCGGTGGCGCGGACGATGTTCGACCACAGTCGGTTCGTGGTGCTGACGGTCGTGCGGCCTCTGTATGAGATCTTCGGGGCCTTGTTGCTGGGGGGCGGAGTCGCCCTGCTGCTGCACTGGGCGCGACGCCACATCCGGGAGAAGGAGCTGCTGCTGGCATTGGCGCTCGGCTGCATACTGCTGCTGGTCGGCGTGTCCCAGGCGCTGTCGACCGACATGATTCTGGCGGCGATGGCCTGCGGCTCGGTATTCGCCAACGTGGCCGGCAAGGAGAGCGACGAAGTGTTCGCGACCGTGCAGCGATTCGCGCCCCCGATATTCGTGCTGTTCTTCGTACTGGTCGGCGCGCGGCTGCACGTCCAGGGTCTGACCTGGATGGTCGCCCTGACCGCGCTGGCCTATGTACTGGGCCGTACCGCCGGCAAGTTCGCCGGCGTCTGGCTCGGGGCCAGGCTCACCGGCGCGCCGGACGTATTGCGCCGCCTGCTTGGGTTCACGCTCTTCTCACAGGCCGGCGTCGCGATCGGCCTGGCGATGCTGACATCCCAGACGTTTGCCGGGTACCCGGAAGTCAGCGCGACGATAGTGGCGGTGGTGACGGCCACGACGTTCCTGACCCAGCTCATCGGTCCGCCGGCCGTGCGCTACGCGATCATGCGCGCAGGTGAAGCCGGCCGAAATGTCACCATCGAGGACCTGCTCCAAACGTTGCGAGTCGGTGATGTGATGCGCGGGGCGTCGCCTTTCGTTGGACTGCACGCGTCGCTGGCTGAGGTGATGGATACGGTTGCGCGGAGTGACGCTGTCTATTTCCCGGTGCTTGACAGCGCGGGCGGCCTGCACGGCGTTATCACACTTGAAGGTCTGAAGAACGTCATCAACCTGGCTGAGGTCGGTCAGTTCATTGTCGCGCAGGACCTGATGGAGCCTGCGGGCGACACAGTCACGCCGGACACTAACCTGGCGCGCGCCCGCCAGGTGATGACCGACGCAGGCCGCGACTACCTTGTCGTGGTCGAGGCCGGTGGGCAGAAGCACCTGGCCGGGATTCTCATCCGGCGCCAGGTGGACCGGGCACTCGAAGAGGAGATCGCCCGCCGCCGGTCGGTGACCGAGGTGCTGCCATCCGCAAGCTGATTGTGATGAGGAAGTCCGGGCCAAGATTGCGCGGTCTTCCCGGGACCGCCGGTTCCAGCGAAAACGGGGACTGTACCGGATTGCGGCCGTATCCTCGCGGCCGGGACTGCCCCCGTTTTCCAGACTAGACCAGGCTGGGCGGGGGAAGAGTCTCGGCTACTTTCGGCTCCGGCTCGGGGCGCTCGCCGCTCAGTTCCGCCAGTTTCTGCTTCACCTCGTTCGCGTGGCCCCATGGCTTCACCGACGGCCAGATGTGGGCGACTTTGCCTTTGGGGTCGATGATGAAGGTCGCGCGGACCGTGCCCATGAACTCCTTGCCCATGAACTTCTTGGGCTGCCATGCGCCATACGCCGCGATTGTTTCATGCTTGGGGTCGCTCAGCAGTTCGATTGACAGTTTGTTCTTCGCAGCAAACTTGCGGTGGCTCTCAGTTGAGTCGGTACTGACCCCCAGAACCGTCGCATCCATGCGGGCGAAGTCTTCCAGGCGCTCGGTGAACTCGCAGGCTTCCTTGGTGCAGCCGGGCGTCTGGTCCTTCGGGTAGAAGTAGAGCACGACCCAGCGTCCGCCAAAATCCTTCAGGCAGACCTGTTTGTCGTCCTGGTCAGGCAGGCAGAACAAGGGCGCCTTGTCGCCGACCTTCAGCTTCATTGTCGCCATGGTATCTCCTTTGCTGATTAGACTCGTTCAGGGACATGACCGAATCGTCCTACGATTCGGATCGTGTCCCGAGTTCCTTGGCAACTGGGACCTCGCGCCGAAGGCACGCTTGTGTCTCGCGAAGCATCTCGCGTTGTTTGTCACGAAGCTCCGACCGAGGCTCCGTGCGCTGTGTATTCGCCTGCGTCAGCAGTCGCGTCTTTAGCTCCATCTCGACCTGAACCTCGACCTCAATCCTTAGCTCTTTCTGTAGCTGTACCGCGAGTTGCTCGCGAAGTCGTGCTAATCGTTGTTCCGGCAGTTGTTCGCGGCGTTGTTCGACTCGATGCTCGTGTCGATGCTCGCGTTATTGCACGTTTCGGTGGATTCCGCGCTGCGTCGGCAGAGGCTAGGGGGAGGCGGCCTGTGGGCCGAGGAGTGGGCGGCAGAATTGTGGTCAGGGATGCCCGGACTACCACATATAGACAGAGTTATACAGCCGTGGCAACTGGCGTGGCTTCTATCCGGCAGTCTGCCGAATCCTACGGGTTTATAGGCTACGTGGCTTGGCCGAGGAATAGCGCAAGTAATTGAGGAACAGCCGATTAGCTCCTGGCTGGCCAGATTGGCCCCTGCGCTGGGTGAGTACTTTCCCCCGTACTTCTCACCGCACTGGCCCAAGTACTTCTGGCCGTACCGGCCTGAGTACTTCCGACCGTTCTGGCCCAAGTACCTCTGCCCGTACCGGTCCAAGTACCTCCGACCTTACCGGCCCAAGCACCTCCAACCGTACCGACCCGAGCACTTGTCGCAGCACTGGCCCGAGAACCTCTGACCGCACCGGCCTGAATACCTCTGACCGTACTGGTCCAGGTACTTCTGGCCGTACTGGTCCAAGCACTTCTGACCGTACCGGTGCGAGCACCTGCTCCGGTACTTGTCACCACACTTGCCCAGCCCCGCACACCGAACCGGACTGCGGCCGCGGCCCTCGACTTGACTGCGGCGGATTCTGACATATCCTCACCCATAGTGGGTACAAGCGTGTCCGACACCGTTCAACGTCTGGTCGACCGCTTCGACCAGAACCGCGACGCCTATCTTTCCGGCAGCTACAACGAGACGCAACTCGTCGAGGACGCTGACGGCCGACAGCTTGCGGCTGACGGCCCAAGGCAGGAAAGATGAGGGACGTCAGGAAGTACGAGGTGTTCCAGTTGGCGGACCAACTTGTGCTGGAAGTGTACCGTATCACTGCCAGGTTCCCGAAGTCCGAGATGTTCGGGATGACCGGGCAGATGCGGCGGGCGGCAGCGTCCATACCGATGAACCTGGCTGAAGGCGCTGCCAGAGCCGGCGCAAAGGAGTTCGCCCAATTCGTGAACGTCGCGGTCGGGTCATGTGAAGAAGTGCGGTATCAACTCCATCTTGCCGAGGCGCTGGGTTACTTGGCGAAGACTGAACAACAGGCGCTCGACGGCAAGTATGAAAGCGTGAAGAAGATGCTGGCGAAGCTGTATGGGGCCGTTAGCCGTGAGCCGATGGCGGACGCACTCGGCGAGGTCTACGAACAGTTCCTCGGCAAAGTCATACGGCTGACAGCCGGCCATCAGGCCAAGGTCGAAGAGAAGACTGAGGTCCGCGGAGCCGGCTTGACCGCGGTCGGCCCTGAAGCTATATTGATACTGCATACCTGAGGTGAAATGTGAGCACCATTGATGACACGGTCAAGTTGATAAGGGAGTTGCCCGACGAGCTTCAGGCCGAGGTGGCCGACTTCGCGCGGTTCTTGAAGGAATCCAGGGCCAGACCGAAGCGCACCAGATTCCGGCTCGATTGGGCAGGCGCGGGCCGTCACTTGAAAGACAGGTTCACGTCAGTCGAGCTTCAGCACAAGGCCCTCGACTGGTGGTCGGATGACATACCTGCTCGACAGTAACGTCTGGCTCGAACTGCTGTTTGAACAGGAACATGCCGAGGATGTACGGCGGTTTCTTGAGACCGTACCGATGGCCCAAATCGCCATCAGCGAGTTCTCCGTATACTCAATCGGAATTGCGCTGGCACGCAACGGATTAGAGAAGGCCTTTGTCCAGTTCGTCTCGGATACTCTTGAGGGAACAGCGCTCGATCGCCTCCGACTCGACACAAAGGACCTGAAGGGAATCATGAACGTCAGGAAGCGCTTCCGTCTCGACTTCGACGACGCCTACCAGTACGTCGCCGCCGAGAAGTACGACCTGACCCTGGTCAGCTTCGACGCCGACTTCGACCGGACCGACCGCGGCAGAAAGACGCCCGCGGAGATACTCGGTGAACCACCCATTGCCCGTGACAGGCCGCCGACCAAGCCTGCCCGCCCTCGACGCCGCAAGCCGTGAGCCGTAAGCGGTCAGCCTCTCGTCCCCACCCGGCCTTGACGGGCGCAGGAATCTCGTAACCTGTCCCCGGAACTACCCTGCGTCTAGGCGATAGTGCGGACGGCGATGTAGATGAAGTATGAGCCTGCGACAATCGACGCGACCCGGGCGGCGAACCGCACGGCCGCGAATCGGCCTGCCAGCCCGGCAAAGAAGAGCGGCAGCAGGTATACGCTGGTCGCGAGGAAGAAGACGAAGAAGAACAGCAGGCCGCGCAGGGCCCCGCCGATGTCGATGACCGTCGTCACCGCCAGAAGAAACGGCGGGCAGAGGTTGATGCCGGCGAGGAATCCGAGCGCCGCCACGTACCAGCCGGACTCGAACCTCGGGTTCAGCACGCGGCAGAACCCGAGATGGGGCATGGAACGGACCAGGCCGTAGGTGATCATTCCGATGCCGAGCAGGCCGTAGACAACCGGCAGCAGCCACGTTTTCAACGGCCCGAGCCGGGCCAGCGCGCCGCCCAGCATGCCGAAAACCAGGCCGAACAGCAGGTAGGCAGCCAGGCGGCCGGCGAGGAAGAGGAGCACGCGTCGTGCCGAGTGCCATGCGGTGCCCTGTCCGGACAGCATCACCGGACCGAGGAGCGGCAGACAGAACCCGGCGCAGAAGAGGCCGGTCGAGAGCCCGAGCGCGAGCGCCCTACCGGCCAGTGCGAGTGCCGTCACCGAACAGCTCCCGGAATCTCCGTTTACCTTCCTCGGTAAGTCGCTCCGGACTCCAGTCGGCATTGGGTTCGAGTCTTACCTGGACCCGCCTCGCCCCCGGAAGCCTGCGCACCTCGGCCAGAGCATCCCCGCCAATAGTAGCGTAGTAGGGACACTCGGGCGTGGTCAGGATCAGCACCACCCGAACGTTACCGCTGGTATCAACCTGCACCGTGTCGAGCAGGCCCATGTCGACCACGCTCAGATGCAGCTCGGGGTCCATTGCCTGGCGCAGGGCTTCGACGACAGCGACGGAATCAGGCGGCGGCGTGCCCGGAGCAGGCCCGGAGGAGTCCGCGAAGTACCAGCGCGGGACCAGGGTGAGCTTCGGCCTGTGCCGGCGGCCGAGCAGTCCGGGCAGGTTCATCAGGAGTACACCGATGCCGACAAAGACCACCGTCAAGGCGATTCGCAGGGACAGCCGGCGCAGCACACTCACTCCTTGATTCTACCGGGCGTGCGTCGCCTGTCCAGAAACAACGCCTCGCACGCCGGTTGACACCATCCCACCCCGGCGTATCATCTCTGGTCTTGAACCGTGAGACAAAGGAGAAGAAGATGCTGAAGAACGTCGCAATCGCCGCAGTGATGGTATGCCTGGTACTGGGCATCGTCGCCTGCGGCGGACAGAAGGTGCCCGAGGCGCCCAAGGCGGAGATGCCCAAGCCGGCCGAGCAGGCAATGACCGATACGGAGAAGGCGGAGTTCGTCGCTGCCAACTGTATCTGTGCTACCTGCCCTTCGTTCCTGAAGGAGGAGTGCGCCAAGGCGGGCGAAAAGGGTGCCTACTGCCTCGTCGGCAAGAGCAAGGTCATCACCGAGGAGAACGGCTGCGTCTGCCCGCAGTGCCCGGTCACGGCCAAGATGGCCCTGAAGTGGGGCTACTACTGCACGCGCGGCTCCGCAAAAGAGATGATGGCGATGGAGACGCAGGGGGGCGGCGGCAAGTAGCCGTAGCCGCGAGCCAGGACTTCCATCACGGGACTGCGAGGGCTCTTCTATGAGGAGCCCTCTGTCAAGCTTGGGGACTGCGAGGGTAAATTCCCATGTTTCCGAGCGATGTCCCGGCGCGGCCAGACTGGATGGTGGAGTTTGGTTCCGGTGACACAATCAAAGATTATCAGGACGGAAGTGGAATTGCTCATCATCCCCGGAATTCGCGGGGACGGGATTCTCAGCCGCCGGCACGCTTGACACAGATGACCGTAGGTCTACAATCGAAGCCGTGTTGTCTGACCCTGCCGACCGCCGCCCGACCTTGACGGGCGCAGGAATCTCGTAAAATGTCCCTGGAACTCCCCTGCCAGCTTCTCCCGGCGGTTTTCCGAGCCGCACCAGAGAAGCGGGCGTTGGGCCGTTGGAGAGAGTGAGGAGTCACAAGAAGTGAAAAACCCTGTCGGCTACTTCGAGATCCCGGTCAGTGACCTCGATCGCGCAGTGAGCTTCTACGAGTCGGTGTTCTGCTGCCGGCTCGTGCGGACCGTCATTGACGGCCATCCGATGGCCTTGTTCCCGTCGTACGAAGAGGCCCCGGGAATCACCGGAGCCCTGGCCATGGGAGAGAGCTACACCCCGGCAACCGCGGGCTCGCGCCTCTACTTCAACACCGAGAGCATCGATGAGACGCTTGCCCGGGTCCTGTCGAACGGCGGCAAGGTCCTGTATCCCAAGACATCAGTCGGGGACCTCGGCTGGGTTGCCGAGTTCCAGGATGTCGAAGGGAATCGTGTTGCGCTGCACTCACCCTGAAGTCCTGGGGCGGCAAGGACTGCCGAACAGGGCGAGAATTAGGGACGGTCACCTATTACGGAGCGATGTCAAGGCACAGCATGACAAGATGGTCGAACTGGTGACGCGGATGATGGAATTGAAGAAGCAGCAGGTCCGCGCCCCGAAGAAGCAAAGCCCCAGCGCGAAGCAACTCCTCGACCAGAAGCTCGCCATCACCGATGGCCAGGTCGACCGACTTGTCTGCGAACTATATGGACTGACCGATGACGAAATCGGAATCATAGAAGGAGAACGAAGATGAAGTACCATCCGACGCTGAAGAAGGTGAAGGCGAGCCGGATTGCCGCGGGGCTGCTGGCGACTGCCGCAATGCTGGCAATTGCCTGCGCCCCGAGGGTCAAGGTCGTTGTGCCCTACGACTTGATGTTCATCGACGCCATGGTTGCGCACCACCAGGGCGCAATCGCCATGGCCCAGCCCGCCGATTCCAACGCCATGTACCCGGAACTCAAGGACTTCGCCCACAAGGTCGTGGATGACCAGTCGCGCGAAGTCGCGCTGATGACGCAATGGCGCGACCAGTGGTTTCCGGGCCGGACGAAGACGCCGAACATCCTGGATATGCCGGGCATGAGCAAGACGATGATGGACATATCGCCCATGCACATGGAGAAGATGACTGGCGCTGCGTTCGACAAGATGTTCGTCGACATGATGATTCCTCATCACGAGGCCGCGGTCACGATGGCCAAAGATGCGCTGGCCAGATCCCAGCGTCCGGAAATCAGGGAACTCGCTCAGAGAATCATCGACGCCCAGCAGCGGGAAATCGAGATGATGAACCGCTGGAAGTCCGAGTGGGCCAAGGCCAGGTAGCGCTACCGAGGAACCGTGGAAATCAGGGACTGTAAATCAGGGACTGTCACCTATTACGGAGCGATGTCAAGGCGCGGCACAGCGGCATTTGAGATTGCAGATTGTAGATTGCAGATTGGCCGAAGGGCCGGCGCCGGATAGTGAGCATGGTCGAGACGATGATGACAGCCGACGGCTTTCAGCTTACAGCTTACGGCTTACGGCTGACAGCCTACGGCCCGGATGAGGACGCGAATGGAGTCGTTGAAGATGTCGCCAACGGCTGACGGCTGACAGTCCGAAGCGAGCGGAATGGAGCCTGTTTGTTGCGTGCGACTGGTAGTTTGACTATGCTGTACGCATGGATGCAGACCGTGACGTCTGAGGTAGCCGAAATGGAACGCGCTGGTTTCCGGGCGGACCGCCACCGGACCGCGTTCAAACCTGAAGGGAGTTGAGGATGGACAACCGTGTGAACCGAATCACCGCCGAGATAGCGGCGGTGGTCGAGAGGAATCTGCGTCGGGAACTGCTCCGGGAGCGTGAGGCGATGCTCAGGAGCGAGTTGGAGGCAGTGCGGGCCGAACTCGGCCGGATTGGCGCTGGACGGCCGATTCACCGGGCGGCGAGGAAGCCTGTCCTCGGGAGTCATCCGCAGCCGAAGCTGCCGGGGAGCTCCCGGCCGATGCGCGGCGCCAGTGCGCGCGCCCTGATTACCCGGACCCTGAAGCACTCGCGGCGCCCCATGACAATCAAGGAGCTGACGAAGGCGATTCTCCGTAAGGGCTGGAAGACTACCCGCAAGTACCCGTCCAAGACGGTCGACGCGGCGCTGCGGAACAACCCGCGGGACTTCCGCCGAACTGCACCGAGTACATTTGAGCTGAATCGGTAAGACCCGGTCAGTCGGGACCGGCGAGGGACACTTCCCATGACCGGCAAGGGACGCTTCCCATATTTCTGAGCGATGTCAAGGCGCAACGCGGCTTCGCCGCGAGGTCTCAGTTGCCAGGTTCCAGTTTCCAGTTGAGGAACCCGACCAACGATGAACGTTGTCCGGTTTCTGCCGCGCTGTCAGACAGGGGCCGCCGAGGCATTTCAGATTTCAGATCGCAGATTGCAGATTGGCGGAACCGGCGGGACCGGATGGTGAACGTGGTCGAGCGCTGGAGTTGGCGCGGGAAGCTGGTGCTGGTGACCGGGGCGACCGGATTGCTGGGCGGCCTGACTGCTCGGCGCCTGCTCGCCGATGGTGCCCGCGTTCGCGGGCTGGCCCGGAATCCGGCGCGGGCTGCGGAGTTGGCTGCGGCCGGGGCTGAGATCATGGCCGGCGACATGACGGATGTGTCTTCGCTTGAGCGTGCGGCCAAGGGCTGTCGGGGAGTGTTTCACTTCGCCGGCGCGCTGGCCAATGAGTTCCGGCCTTGGTCGTACTTCCGCCAGGTGAACGTGGACGGCACACGTAACCTCGCACAGGCGGCACTTGCGAACGATGTCGAACGGTTCCTCTACTGCAGTACGGCGTGGGTCTACGGTATGGCGGCCGGAACCGATACCGATGAGGCGACGCCGCATCAATACAGCGGTGAGCCGTACTGCGACACCAAGCTCGATGCCGAGGAGGTTGTCCGGGGACTTGTCCGAGACCGCGGCCTGCCGGCGGTCGTCGTCCAGCCGACTGAGGTGTTCGGTCCGGATGACGAGAACTGGACGATGGGTCCGCTGCGGTTGATTCGCGGCGGCCGAATGATACTGGCGTCAGGCGGCACTGGTCTGCTGCAGCTGATCTATCAGGACGACGTTGTTGACGGCATCCTCGCAACCGCGCGGCACGGCCGACTCGGTGAGGCGTACATTCTGGGCGGCCCTGCTGCCCCGACCGTCCGAGAGTACTTCATGGGACTTGGGCGCATCGTTGGGAAAGAGCGTCTGCCCAGTGCTCCGGGCTGGCTGGCCGTCATGGCGGCCGGGCTTGCGGAGTTCGGCAGCAGGCTGAGCGGCCGGCCGCCGGCGTTCACACGCGGCGCAGTGCGGGGTACGATGGTCCATGCGTGCTACCGGAGCGACAAGGCCCGGGTCGAACTCGGGTTTGTCGCGAAGACCGACCTCGCGACCGGTCTGGAACGGATCAGAGAACGGTTTTGTCCGCAGCAGAAGGAGTAACACTCACGCGGGGCGCGATGACGGCGGGAATGATGGCTGACGGCTAACGGCTATCGGCTGACAGCCAGGGGCGCTGGGACAGGATGCGAAGTTGCTCAGAGCGGTAGGCCAAGAGTCGTAGTCGAGGCGGGCGCGGCCGACACAGAACCCGTTCGGCCCTTGGCAGAACGAGGGGCGGCGCGGGCCGCCCCTCCACCTCTCACGAACGCCGATTAGCTGCGGGTCGTGAAGCTGATGTCGTCGAGCAGCAGCGACGGGAAGTGCCCCATCGGCGCGTTATGCACCCGACTCTCGACCGCCACCACCTTCTTCAGGTCCTCGTAGACATTGCCCGTGACCATCGAGTCCTTGATTACTCCGACTATCCCGCCGTCTTCGACCAGAAGCCCCGGGGCAAGGCCGATTGAGTACTCACCGCTAAGCCGGTTGCCGGAGTGCGCGCCCAGCGCCATCACCCCGACCACGCCCCGGCCCATCACCTTAAGCATCTGCTCGAATGAGAGTTCGCCCGGCGAGACCGTCAGGTGTTCAAGCGATGCCTCAGGCCGCGCCGTTATGTCGCCGCGCCACCCATGACCGGTCGGCTCAGTTCCCAGCTTGTGGGCGTAGAATCGGTCGTTGTAAAACGCCTTCAGCACGCCGCGTTCGAACAGCGTCAGACTGCGGCAGGGCGTGCCTTCGTCGTCGAAGGCGCGCGCGCCGGGCCGGCTGTCGTTCAGCGGCTCGTCTCTGAGCGTCAGTTTGTCGCTCAGCACCTGTTCGCCGATGCGGCCGGCCAGGGGCGAGACCTTTTCATACACGTTCCGTGCGTGTGTGGCTTCTATCAGCCGCCAGACCAGTGCGTACGCGGTGTAGGGGAGAAAGAGCACCCTGGTCCGGCCGGACGTGGCTTTCACTTCTTTCTGCGAAGCGTTGTAGGTTTCGGCGACGAACTTGAGGTCTTCCTCAGGAAACGGGGCGAGCGCCTTCGCTGTGAAGCCACGGAAGATGTTGGCGTTGGTGCCGGGATAGAGCACGGCGCCGTAGGCCCCGTAGCTTGTTCCCAGAGAGTGTGCGTCCACGCCGCTGCTCGTCAGCACCCGCTGGTCACTAGTGGTGCGCGTCGCCGCAGCGTTCACCTGGCCCTTGGTCCGGCTCGACAGGTACTCGACAGTCCGGCGGCACTCGTCCACGAGCACCGAACTACCGCCAACGTGCTCGACGGCAGTGTCGAGCGTGGGCAGTTCCACCGGCTGCGACAGGTCACCGGCTGCTTCTACGCCGCCGGCCAGCGCGGCCAGGGCGTCGCGCACCAGTCCTTCGCGGTCGATGAGGTTGCGCGTGTACGCAAACCCCTGTTTGCCGTCTTTCACCACGGTAATCGCGGTACCGGAGTTCAGGTGAGTGTCCACGGCCTTGAGCCGGGCGTTATCGAACCGCACATTGTCGACGGTGTAGCTTGTGCCGAACACGGTAACGGCGTCGGCTTGCTTGCGGGCGATTTCCAGCAGGCGTTCCATTATCTGCCTCCTACCACAACGTTCTCTACCAGCACGTGCGGTGCGCCGTTGCAGGACCGGAAGTTCATCTGGCCCTTGCCGCACCCGCCCACCTCGCGGAGGGTCAGGTCGTTGGCCACCGCAGTCAGGTTCTTCATCGTCGCATAGAGGTTGCCGGAAATGTTGATGTCGCGCAGCATCCTGCCCGGCTTACCATCTTTCACCTCGTAGCCGAACTGCGCCCCGAAGGTGAAGTTCTCGCCAATCGTGGCGCCGCCCATGTGGTTGCAGAGATAGAGCCCGCTACCTAGTCGGGCGAGCAGCTCGTCCTTTGTTTTGTCGCGCGGTTCGATGAAGATGCAGCCCATCCGGATGATGGGCGCGAAGCGGTAGTCCTGGGCCACGCAGTGACCGCTGACCGGCTCTCCGTACGCGGCCGCGGTTCGGCGCGAGTGGAGCCGGCCGGTCAGCACGCCGTCCGTCATCAGGGCGACCCGCCGGGCCGCCACACCTTCATCGTCATGGCGGTAGAATCCGAGCTGATCCGGGCGGGTCGGGTCGTCGGTTATCGAGAGAACGTCACTCCCGAGTTTCGCCCCGATCTTCATCTTCTCGCGCATGGTCGGGTTATCCTCGATGATGTCGGCCTCGGAGAAATGGCCGAACGCCTCGTGGGTGAACACGCCGGCCAGGGACTGGTCGAGAACCGCGCGGTATTCGCCGGCCTTCACCGGCTCGGCCTTCAGCAGATCGACGCAGATCCGGACCCGGTCGGCCATCTCGGCCTCGCGGTTGCGCAGGCGCGCCAGGCCGTCGCTGCCGCCGAACCCGAACCGCACGGTCTGTGTCAGGCTGCCTTCCTTGGTGACGATCGAACCCATGATGCGCGTGGTCACCAGTTCCTCGCGCAGCCGGGCCCCCTCCGTTGACACGAAGTACTTGTCGCGCGTCATGTCCCAGTAGCCGGCCTGGGTGGTTGCCACTTTGGGGTTGGCGAGGGCAATGTCGTTGTATCGGCGCAGCAGCTCGATCTTGGCATCGACCGAGATCGAGCGCGGGTCCTCGTTCAGCTTCGGGTGAATTTCGTCCTTTGGCGGCCGCACCGGCGCCAGCCGGACCGGCCTTGCCCCGCCTTTCGCCAGCAGCTCGGCATTCTCGACAGCCGAGCGGGCGGCTCGCTCCGCGTCTTCGGGCTTGGTGAACGACACCTGCGACCAGCCGCCGTTCTTGAGCACGCGCCAGACGAAGCCGTCGGACGAACTGGCCGAGAGCCCGGTCAGCTCACGGCCGCTGAAATCGATGCTGGTCTCTCGCGCCATCTCGTAGCGCAGGTCGGCATAGTCGGCACGCACGAGTCCGAGCATCCTGTCCAATTGGTCAAACACGCGACCTCCTCTTCTTAAGTTTGAGCCTGCACAAGATAGGACGCTGCGGTGCCGAGTCAAGTTGCGTCCGGCAGTCGTGCGGCCCGGCCGAGCCGCGCTCTCCTTGACCCGTCCACAGCGGTCACCTACAATCGCCCGATGCCGCTGTTGAGCCGCGTTTGCCCGCAATGCGATTGCATGAAGCAACCGAACGAACCAAGAGCAGAACGTGAGTGAAACGAAGACCGGTGCGGGTAGGACGATACTGACCGTAACACTGGCCGGACTCTGGGTAGGGATGTGCGAGTTCGTCCGGAACCAGTTCATACTAAGCTCGGTGTGGCAGAACCACTACCAGGCGTTGGGTCTTGAGTTCCCGTCCAGTCCCGTGAATGGGGTGATGTGGATGCTCTGGTCGTTCCTGTTTGCCGGCACCGCCTTTGCCGTCTCGCGGCGGTTCAGTCTCTGGCAGACGACGTTAATCGGCTGGCTTCTGGGCTGGGTGATGATGTGGGTCGTCATCTGGAACCTTGCGGTCCTGCCGCTCGGGATTCTGCCGATAGCCATCCCGTTCAGCTTCATCGAGGCCCTCGGCGCTGCGTTCATCTGCCGCAAGCTGGCCAAACCCAATCAGCCTTGAGCCGGGCACGAGCTGGGCGGCGAGTGGTCGTCAATGACCTGATGCAGCAGGGCTACGTCTACTACCTTACTGCGCCGGTCGGCCGTAACTTCCATCCCGACTTCAAACCGCAACTGACTCCCAGGCAGATGCTCCAGCTTGGCGTGTTCGGCGGCAAGTACATGACCGACTGCCGGAACGAGTTCCCGAAGAGCTGGTTCACCCATGCCCGCCTTTCGCCCGAGCGGCATGTACCGGAGCTCAATTTCTTCAAAGTCAATGCCTCGCAGCCGCTTTCAGTCTGGCGCAAGAAGGGTTGGATTCATCCCGATGACCCGCGAGGGTGGTTTCAGTGGTACTGCCGCTACTACGTGGGCCGGCGCGGGCCGGACGACGAGCGGCAGATACGGCGCTGGAAGGCAATGTCCCGGCATGTCGCTCAGATCAGAAAGCACTGCCGCAAAGGCGACCTGAGTTGCCGGCCCAGGCAAAGACAGGCCCTGCTTAACTGGGCGTATGACAGCCGGCGCATCTAGCGCGGGTTTCGGGCTTGGCTCTGGCGCGAGACGGCTCGCGGAGAACTCAGTCCCGCGAACGGAGGTTTCACTGTGAAGTTGCTGTCTGACGGGTTGATTCGTGATGCCTACGACGTGGTGGTTGTTGGTTCAGGGCTATCGAGCCTGAGCGCGGCGGCGCTGGTCGCACGGCGCGGGCTCTCGACCCTGCTGGTTGAACACCACTATCTGCCGGGCGGGATGTGCACGACGCTCCGGCGCAAGGGCTTCTCCTTCGATACCGGCACGGCCCTGATGTACGGGTTCGGCGAGCGCGGGGTCAATCCCCACCGATTCCTGATGAACGAGCTCGAAGCCGACTTAGACGTCATCGAGCACAAGGCCCTGCTCCGGATGCACTTCAACGGCAAGCCCATCGTCTTCTGGCCGGATTACGACCGGTTCGTATCGGAGCTCTGCGCCGCGTTCCCGAAGCAGGCCGATGAGGTGCGCGCGCTCTATTCGTACCTGCGCAGGCTCTACACCAAGGTCATTGCCAGTCAGCAGATGGTGGTTCCGCCGACCGAAATCCCGCCGCAGGAGAACCTGAAGAAGCTGCTGCGACACCCGGCCGCGATGCTTGCCTCTCTCCGGATGCTCTCGATGCCGGCCGAGCAGGTCCTGCGCCGGTTCGTGAAGGACCCGGAGTTGATGGCGTTCTTCGACAAGCTCTGTTCGGTCTACGTCTACTGCACCGCCGCCGAGACCCCGGCAATCCTCGCCGCGACGATGTTCGTCGACAACCACGTCGGCGGCGCGTACTACCCGGCCCGCTCGCCCCAGATCTACTCCTCGACTCTGGAGAAGGCATTCGAGGACGCAGGCGGGCAGACGCTGTACGGACACCGCGTAGACGAGATTCTCATCGAGGACGGCAAGGCGACCGGCGTTCGGCTTGCAGACGGCACACTAGTGAAGGCGCGGGCAATCGTTGCCGGGGTCACGGTCTGGAACCTCTATGGCAAGCTCGTCCGGCCCGAGTTTCAGAAGCCGGGACGGGCCGAGTGGGCGAAGCGCCTGGTGCCGACCTATGCCAGTCTGGTTCTGTACATCGGGGTCAGGGCCGAGGCGATTCCGCCCGGCACGCTTCCCGTCGAGATGCTCATCGCCGACATCAAGGGCGTGAACCAGGGCGACCTGACGCTCTACATCTCATCGCTCGACGACCCGTCCATCTGTCCGCCCGGCACGCACGTCATCACGACCATCGCGCCTTCGCCCGAACCCTGGCCGAGCCCGTGGAGCAAGGAGTACCGTACCGCCGACTACCGCGAGCGCAAGGCCGCGGCAGTCGCGCGCACCCTGGACCAGATCGAGACGTTGCTGCCGGACCTGCGCAAGAACATCCTCGTGCTTGAAGCGGGTACGCCCGCGACCATCGAGCGCTACACCCTGAAGAACGGCGGCGCGGTCGGCGGGCCGAGGCAGGCCATCGGCCAGCAGTTGATGAAGCGCCTGCACGCGCAGAGCGACTGGCCCAACCTGTTCCTCTGCGGCGACTCGACCGTGATGGGTATGGGTACGCCCGCAGTCACTGTTTCCGGTATCGGCGCGGCCAACCTGGTCCTGCGCGCGGCCGGGAAACGCGAGTACGGCCGCCGCGAGTTCGAGCACCAGCGCGTGCACATCGTCAAGGGCAGGCCGCTTGCGCGGCTGCCCGGGCCGGGTGAAACCATCGACGCGGAACGGGCGGTGCGGCTGGTGCGCGAGTGCCAGTACTGCGAGGAACCGGCCTGCACCCGTGAGTGTCCGGCCGGGAACGACACGCGCAATGTGATGCGGCGTATCGAGGCACGCAACTTCGCGGGCGCGGCACGGGCTTTGCGCTCAACCAACCCGCTGGCCGAGATTTGCGGGCATGTCTGCCGGCCGAGCCCGGGCTGCGAGCGGCACTGCCTGCGCAAGACCTTTGCCGACGGTCCGGCACGGATTGCCGAACAGGAGGCATGGGTATGCCGCGAGGCCGGAGAGCGCGGCTGGCCCACCGACGCGCCCGAACCTTCGGGCCGGTCCGCCATCGTCATCGGCGCGGGGCCGGCCGGGCTGAGTTGCGCCTACTTCCTCGCCCGCGCCGGGTGGAAGGTGACGGTTTGGGACGCGCGAGCAGAGCCTGGTGGCAGCCTGCTGGGACTCGACCCGGGGCTGCTGCCGAAGGAAGTCCTCGCGCGTGACTTGAAAGGTGTGCTCGGCACGGGAGTCGAGTTTGAGTGCAACAAGCCCGTCAAGTACATCGGCGGGCTGGCCCAGGAATACTCAGCGGTCGTTATCGCAGCGGGCGTGGAGTCGACTGCGCTCGTTGTCGGGCTCGACGCGGCAGGTGAGGGACTCAAGGCGAAGGACAACGTGGTCGCGTGCGGCTCGGTGGTGCGCGGCCACTGCTCGGCGGTGCGGGCCGTTGCCGACGGCCGCCGGGCTGCCCTGCTCGTGCACAACCTACCGTAGACCGAGTCTCGCTGAGCAACGTCGTGCTCTCGTCGCAGTTCTGGATTCACGTCTCTGGATTCTGAGTTCTACACTGTCCTGCCTGCGAAACCTTGACTTCCGGCGGTTTCCGCCGAAGCTAATGCGATGGCGATGGCTCAAGTGTGCTACCACGCAGGGAATACGTGAACTCAGAAGTAAATCCTTCCACTATCACGCATGCGCCCCACGCACGCCGGGGCGTAGGGCAGCTTGCTCTGTTTGCCGGCGTCGCGTTCGGGCCGATCGCGATTCTGTACGCGCTGAGCTACTGGGCTGCGGTGGATTCGCTTCGCTATGAGCCCGAAATGTCCGTCGACCCGATTCGGGTCATCGGCCTTGTCCTTCTACTCTTGGGCTCACTCGTCGGAACGTACCTGCTCTGGAAGCGTGCCGGAGACCGGTTTGTCCGTGCCGTAGTGCTGCTTGGCGCCTACGAGCTTCTCTTCTTCGCCGTGCCACTGCTCCTCAACACCTACCTGTTGGCGGGATCTCCGCGGCTGGACTGGCCGGGTCATCCTTTCGTTCCTGTTCTCGGTATGGCCGCCACGATGCACTTGTACGCTCAGGCCCTGGTCTTCCCGCTGGCCGTAGTAGCCACACTGATCGTCGGCGGCCGAGTTCAGGCATCGAGGGGTGAAGTTAGCCTCAAGTTGGGTAGGGGTGCAGTCATCACCGCAGTTCTGGCCGCCCTGCTTCCGGCCGTGCTCGTCGCTGCGATTCACATGCGTTTCGCTCAGCCGTACTACATGATGGACCCTCTGCGGTCGCGTGCACTTCCCGCAGCTGGCGATGACATATGTCGGGCAATGGACCGATACGCCGCCGCACACTCAGGGCTCTACCCGCCGGCAGACATTTCCTGGGAGCCGGGCGACTCTACGAGCATGGCCTACTGGTTTCAGCCCTATAGTGACGGGTGGCACAGGGACTCCAGTAATACGCCTGATGGTCACCTGCCGGACAATCCCTTCACCGGCCGACGCTACCGGCTCGGAGTGGATTTCTTCTACTTTCCAGACTCTCTGGGCAATTCGGGTGACAACAGACGCTGCTCCACGGAGAAGGGCCATGTCCCTTTTGAAAAGATGAAGGCACCCAAGGGTCGACCGGGGACGATAGTGATCCTCGGATATGTGCCGCCTGATGCCGTCGTGCCTCAACCCACGGAGTACGCGCTGATTGTCTACGCCAATGATGTCAACGAGCCGTGGCATGACAGCCGGCCATGCAAGAACTACTTTGTCCTGTGCGGTCCCAAGGTGGACTCCACGCTAGAAGGGAAGTAACCTTGGCGCGACGGATGATTGCCTATTGCGGTATCGACTGCGCGAGGTGCCCGGCGTACCGGCTGCCACGTTTGGGCGAGAAGCTGCATATGAAGGGTTTGCTTCAGGCGATGCTGAAGCGCGGGATGAAATCAAAGGGACTGCCCGTGCCCGACGGAGAAGTCATCTGCGACGGGTGCACGATGATTGACGCGCGGTGTCTGAAGCCGTGTCTTGAGTGCGCGGTGCGGTGCTGCGCGATGGAGATGGGCGTGGAGAACTGCGCGCACTGCGCGAAGTTCCCGTGCGAGCGGCTGCAGGGCGTTTGGAAGATAACTGTGTTCAGGGACGCGCAGCCGCGCTTGGAAAAGCTGAGAGCCCGGAGGCGGAATGTTTGAGCTGCCTGAGTGCGCGACGCTCGTCCGGCAGATGAACGATACCGTGCGCGGCAAGACCGTGAAACGCGGCCGGCTCGGCAACTCGCCGCACAAGTTCGTCTGGTACAACCGCAAACCGGCCGAGTTCGAGCGCCTGACCAAGGGCAAGAAAGTCGGCGCGGCGGTCGCCCGGGGACGCTGGATGATGGTTCCACTTGAACCGGGCTACGTGCTCGTCATCGGCGAATGCGGCGGCCGGCTGCTGTACCACGAACCCGGCGTCGAACTGCCGGCAAAGTACCACCTGCTGCTTGAGTTTGAGAACGAGTCGGCCATGTCGGTAACCACCCAGATGTGGGGGGCGATGGAGCTCTTCGACAAGGGCAGAGAGCAGGACCGGAAGTACATCAAAGGAATGCGGCCGACGCCGGTGGACAAGGAATTCACGTTCCGGTACTTCTCCGGGCTGATTGATGAACTGTTGGCAGGGGAGAAGCGGAGCGTGAAAGGGCTCCTGACACAGGACCAGTTGATTGCCGGCCTGGGCAATTCGGTCGCGCAGGATATCATGTTCCGCGCCCGGCTGCACCCGCGCCACCTGATATCCGACCTGTCGCCGGCCCAGCGCCGGACGCTGCATGACGCAATTATCAAGACGGTGCGCGAGGTCGCGGCCCGGGGTGGCCGGAGTGACGAGCTCGACCTTTTCGGCAAACCGGGCGGATACGAACGTATCATGTCCGCGAAGACCGCGGGCAAACCCTGTCCTGCGTGCGGGGCGAGGATACAGAAGATAGCCTTCCTCGGAGGCGCGTGTTACTTCTGTCCGAAGTGCCAGGTGTAGAGGAAATGACGAAGCTCGAGCTTGGGAAAAGCCCGAATGACGAAACTCGAAGGCTGGCAAATGACGAGTTGGGGAATTCGGGTTTCGGTATTCAATCGTCATTCTGGTTTCGGATTTCGGGCTTTGGCGATTCTGTCGTGACAGGCAGAGAGTGGAGGTCCAGTGATGATTGAGCTTGATGATAATCTTGTATCCTGGGTGAGAGACCTCAGGCGGTGGTTCCATTCGCACCCGGAGCCGAGCTTTGAAGAGCACCAGACTCAGGACAAAATCGTCCAGGTCCTGAGCGACCTGGGAATCGAGTGCCGGCGGGCGGGACAGACCGGCGTCATCGCCGATGTACGCGGCAACGGTCCGCGGCGAACGATTGCGCTCCGAGCCGACATGGATGCGCTCCGCATCAAGGAGGCCGAGACCGAGATCAACCACGAGTACCGGTCGCAGAACGACGGCGTCATGCACGCCTGCGGCCACGACGCGCACATGGCGATGCTCCTGGGTGCGGCGCGCTGGCTGCTCGAACACTGGGACCGCCTCCCGGGCAATGTCCGGCTCATCTTCCAGCCGGCCGAGGAAGTGCCGCCCGGCGGCGCCGGCCTGATGATTGCCGACGGCTGCCTCGAAGGTGTGGACGCCATCGCCGCGGTGCACGTCTTCGGCAACATGCCCCTGTCGCGCATCGGGTTCCGTCCGGGACCGTTCATGGCCGCGACCCGCACCTTCAGAGTGACGATTAGAGGCAAGCCCGGACACCACATGTGCCCGCAGGACAACATCGACCCGATACAGATAGCGGCCCGGTTCATCAGCACGGTCCAGACTGACATCCGGCAGCGGCTCAACCCCAACTCGCGCTACGTGCTCGGGTTCGGCGAGGTCCATTCCGGAACTCAGCACAACCAGACGCCGGCCGAGGCCGAGGTCGTCGGGACCTTCCGTTCCTACGACCTGCGCGACTCGGAGGCAATCGTGGCCGCAATCCGGTCGAACCTCGACGGCCTGATGGTTGCCTTCGGCCGCGAAAAAGGGGACAGTCCCCCGGAGCAGCAAATCGAATCCGCTGCGGTACAGTCCCCATTTTCGCCCTCGTCCCCAGTTCCCTCATACCTCCTCGACGCCGAGCCGGCCTACCCGCCACTCGTGAACAACCCTACCTTCACCCGGCGGGCCGCGGAGGTCCTCAGGCAGAGCTTCGTGAACGTTGATGATGACATGGAGCCGAACCTCGGGGGAGAGGACTTCGCCTGCTACCTGGAGAAGGTCCCCGGCGTGTTCCTGTTCCTGGGCGGCGGCAACCCCGAGCGCGGCATCACCGCGATGAACCACTCGGACCGGTTCGACATGGACGAAGCGGTCCTGGCCACGGGCACGAAGGTGCTCTTGACACTCGCGACCGACTTCCTTGCCGAGCCGGCGCCGTACATCGGACGCCTCGCCTGATAGCCCCGGCAGGCCGCGGTTGCAGCCGGCGGCGTCACGGGTGACAAGACCGGCGAGAGATTCGAACTATCTGTGTGTCCATGATACTGTGAGCCCGGACGAGGAACGGCTATTGGTCGAGCAGGCGCGGGCCGGTGACTTGGATGCGTTCGACAGCCTCGTCCGGCAATACCAGGGCAAGCTCTACGGCTACCTCTACCGGGTGTCCCGGAACGCGGCCGACGCCGAGGAAATGACGCAGGAGACATTCGTGAAGGCCTGGGACGGACTGGGCGGCTTCCGTGGCGCGGCAAGCTTCAAGACCTGGCTGTTCCGGATTGCCACCAATCTCTGCATAAACCGACGCTCGCGCCGGAAACCGGTTGAGCCTCTCACCGAGGAGATTTCGGCCGGGCGCCGGTACGAACCGGAGGAGAGCTTTCGGCAGCAACTTCTCGGTGAGTGTATCAACCGCGCGCTTGGGAGCCTGCCCGCTGACCAGCGGTCCGCGCTGGTGCTGTCCATCTACGAGGAACTGAGCCACGACGAGATTGCCGCGGCAATGGGTCGGTCCCCGGCTTCCGTGAACATGCTGCTCTACCGGGCGCGCATGAGCGTGCGGGAGTCGCTCGCGGATTCCCGAAAACGGGGGCTGATACGAGCTTGAGCGAAAGCCGGACGGCCCGGCCGTGTCTATGAAGGTGAAGAACATGAAATGCGACGAAGTTAGACTGCGGCTGGTGAGCCTGGCCGAAGGCGCACTCAGCGCGGACGAGGCCGAATCGGTGCGCGGGCACCTGTCCGGCTGCGCGGACTGCCGCGAGTTGCAGGATCAACTCCAGGCCGACGCCGAGTTGCTGTGCCGGGAACCGGCGCCCGAAGTCCCGGCCTTCCTTGCGACCCGGATAATGGCCGAGGTGCGGGCCCGAAAGCAGACGGCCGGGCGCTGGTGGGTAATGAGCCCGGCCCTGGCCCGGGTCGCGGCAGTGGTGCTGGTCGGAGTCGGTCTCTGGCTCGGAGCCATGCTGGGCCGTGGCATTGTTGGCAACCAGCCGAGCCTCAACGAGCGGCTGGCGGCGTGCGGGATGCAGGTTTTGACTTGGGAGGGCATATGAAGCAGAAGTGGCTGGTGTATGCGGTGCTCGGGCTGTCGCTCGCGGTGAATGCCGGAGCGCTTGGTTTCTACGGGTGGAAGCGGTACCAGGTTTGGCGTCAGTCCCAGAGTTTCCGGGCGAAGTGGTTCAAGCCCGGCACGACTCGGCCCCAGCTTGACCGGCTGCTCTCGGACCTGGACATGAGCCGGGCGCCGGTATTGGACACGGTGCGCACGGCAATTAAAGAACTGGGCCTCCTTGCCATCGAGCCGAACCCGGATACGGCGCGGGTAGGCAGTGCGCTGGACCGGATTGAGCGAGCCCAGCGGGAAGCAGCGTGGCTGATGCACGAGCACACGCGGGCGCTGAACCGGTTGTATCGTCCTGAGAAGATCGAGTTCTGGCGGAAGCGGATGCAGGTCGAGCACGGCTCGCTTCTTCGGGCCGAGTCCGCCGCGGCCGCGGGAAAAGGGGGCAAGTGATGAGGCCTAAGTGGCTCCTGCCCCTGCTTCTGGTTTCGCTTGCCGCTAACCTCGTGGAGTTGGGCCTGTACGCGCGGGCCGAGTGGCAGCGCCGGCGGGAGAGGGATCGTTTCTTCCACTGGGTTCAGACCTCCGCGCCGCAATGGCGTAAGCGGGTAGTCGTGGCCAGCTTTGAACCGGAGATGACGCGACTCGACCGCCGGATTCGCCGCTGGACCGCCGAGTTGCGCTGGCAGGACTGGCAGCAGCCGCCGGATTCGGCCATGGACCGGAATGCACTCGACAGCATCGCGAGTCTCACCCGGCAGCAGTACGACCTCATGTACCGGTCGCGCCGGGCGCTCGACGGGGTCAAAGACGAGAAGCTCCGGCAGCGGATGGAGGCGCGCTGGCGAATGCAGATGGGCCTTGACAATTGACGGGCCGGGTTCTGGTCATCGCCACCGGCACCCGACCACCCTCCGTCTCGCCACCGCCAGCCGCTATCCGCCACTTTGCTTTCGGTGTTTTGCACTCAGCAATCTGCATCTTGACTTGCTTCCCCGCCCCGCGGCCGGTACTGATTGGGGAACAGACCGGCAGGCAAGTCCGGAGACAGGCCGGGAAGCAATCCTGACAGCAATCTGACCGGCAGTTTCGGAGACAATTCTCCGGACTCAGTGGAGAACAACCGTTGACGCAAACCGGCAGACTGCCTCGACTGCTGTCCGGGACACAGACCACCGAACTGCCGGTCAGGCTCCTGAGCGGACTCCCTCCGAGTCTGCCCCCTGGACAACGGACGAAGGACTCTCCAAGACAACACTCCGGACTATACCTCAACCTATACCTCGAACTGTTTGGCAGGCAATCCCCCGGGCGGGGTTCTCATTTTCGCCCGACTTGGCCTAACGTCCCACGCCATAGGCAGATAGCCCCGAAATCCGCCCCGGCGTCTTGTAGGCGTATTAGTCTACAAGCCTGCCCCATCTCCAATCGACAATCTGCAAGATGGCGGAGTGAAGACGGACGGAAACGAGAGATAGAGGAGTGGGGTGGGGGGAACAGCCGAAGTCAGAAGTCAGAGAGCAGAAGTCAGAATGCGGGAGTGGAGAGGTCGAGATTGACAGGAAGGCTCTCTTGTCTTACATTGTATTACATATGAAATCAAGCACGCTTACCATCCGGCTGGACCCGGACCTCGACCGGCTGTTGACCAAGGCCAGCCGCCGGTCCGGCAGGAACCGTAGCCAGGTCGCCCGGGAGGCTCTGCGCCGCCAGCTCCGCATCAGTCAGTTCGAGCGGCTGCGGCAGCGGGTGATGCCTTTTGCCGAGGCGCGTGGCTATCTGACGGACGAGGACGTGTTCGCCGACGTTTCGTGAGGGTCTTCCTCGATACCAACGTGCTGGTCGCCGCCGTGGCGACGCGCGGGCTGTGCGCCGATGTCTTCCGCACCGTTCTGGTTTCGCACGAGCTGGTTTCATCGCAGCAGGTATTGGACGAGGTGAGGCGCGTCCTGCGGGTTAAACTGGGCGTGAGTCCGGGCTTGGTTGCCGACTTCATCCGGCTGCTGGAGCAGGAGGCCGAGTTCGCCCCGCCTGCCCGACTTCCCGAGATCGAGTTGAATGACCGTGACGACCTGCCGATATTGGGGGCCGCAAATGCGGCCCGGGCAGAGGTGTTTGTCACGGGCGACCGGGAGTTGGCGGAGCTGGGGACCGTAGAGGGCATGCGGGTCTTGTCGCCCCGCCAGTTCTGGGAGGGACTGAAGTCGCATCGGCAGCGCCGCGGCAGCGGCAGATAGCGGACAGTCGACGGCCAGCGGCAGGCGATTCCTGACGCATCAACGAGCTGCACCCGCCAATTCAGACTGCACATATCAAAGGTCAGAATGACGGAGTTCGATTCCAGCAGTGCGGCCGGCAGTTCCTGCCGCGCGGCCGCTCATTTGATACGCTGGCCCGCGCGCGTCTGAATCCTGCCTACGATGCGGAGACGGCGCGGGGATGCCGCGCCGTCTCTGACGAACAGGTAGTCTGTCCCGCTACAGTTTGAGCAGGGCGGCGGAGGCGAGCCGGTCGCCGGCCTCGAGCCGGCAGAAGTAGGCGCCGGCAGGGACCATGCGGCCTTGTCCGTCGCGGCCGTCCCAGGTCAGCCGGTACTCTCCGGCCGCCGCGTTGCCACGCACCAGTTGTCGAACCAACGCCCCGGTCGCGTCGTACACGGACAGCGTGACCACTGCTGCCTTCGGTATGGCGTAGCCGATGGCGGCGATGCGGCCGAAGACGCTGGGCCGCGGTACATCCAGCCGGAACAGCGGCGGAGCCGACTTGCCTTCTGCTATTCCGACCGGCTGCACGAACACGATTCCGCCCATGGTGTCGTTGGCCGGCTCGGCGTCACCGGTGAGGCTGAGGCTGCACCTTACCGCATGGGCGCCCAGGTTTTTGGGAACCCAGGTGGCGAATGTCACCGACTTCTCTTCGTTCATAGGAACCGTCACGCGCGACTGGCGCAGGTAGCCCTCGTCGGGAATCCGGAACGTAGCAGCGACATACTCGGACTGCGTGCCGTTGTTCCGAATCACGGCCTGGGGATAGTAGAGTCTACCGGAGTCGACCGTGTCGGACGGAGCGGTAATCGCGACCATGGCCACGTCGTGGTAGCGGGCCCAGGTAATGCTGGAGCAGACGTCGTTGCCGTGGTATTCGTCGCCGGTCAGGGCGGTTGAGCACCTGACCATGGCGGTGCAGCGCGCGGGGATGGTCCAGGATTTGAACTCGAGAGTCTCCGCCTGGGTGGGCGCAAGCCCGGTTACCTGCACGGTGTCCGCGTAGCCGGTAGTGATTGAAAGCATCACCGGGAAGTCGGCCGCGGTCTTGCTGTAGTTTCGCACTTCGACCCGCGGTACGTACGAGGTCTCCGGTCCGACGATGCCGACCGGCGTGAAGATCCAGGCGGCGGCGGCGTCGTGGTCGAGCTGCCAGATGCGGTGGCCGGCCGGCGCCGCGTCGCCGTTGTCCGGAATCCCGAGCGGGGTCGAGGGCGAGAAGAACATCGTGCCCCAGTCGAGATACTGGACCGACGAGCTGATGAGGGTTCCAGACTTGCCGTCGCGCCGCGTGTCCGTGGCGATGAAGTAGATGGAGTCGGTCTGGCCGTTCTTGATGTACGAAGCACCGTCAAAGACGTTTCCCTGGTCATCGACATGGAACGTCAAGTCGAAGACCATGTTGTTTTCCGGGAAGGGCTGGTCGGTACGCGCACGGCGCCACGACCGGAAGTCCTTCAACCAGAGCGCGCTCCAGCGCTTGCCGATTGTGAACTGAAGCCCGACGCGGTCGCGGGTCGGGTGGTCGATTCGCACCCGGGCGACGAGCTTCGGTTCGTATCCAACCGTGTCGGTCATGAACGCGGCCTCCCGCCTGCTCAGGAAGCTGTCCATCACCGCCAGGTAAGACATCCAGAAGTAGCCGGACTGGCCCCAGCCCGTACCCCAGGAATTGACCATCCGGAACGCGCCCTTGCCGTCGACCGTGGTCAGGGTGTCGTTGTACCCGACAAAGGTTATCAGGTGGCCGCCGCGGTTCGAGCCTTCCCGGTCGGCAGAGCAGTACATGTAGTTATGCGCGGCGATGTTGTCGAAGTTGCCCCAGACCCCGATTGAGAGGGAGGAGGTGCTGCCGTTGGCCAGCAGTTGTTTGATCATGTTGATGCCGGTGGTGTCGTAGGTGTTGAACCAGTTCCAGGTCTTGGCTCGGAACGGAAGCGCGCGGGCGTATGCCGATTCCGACGGCCAGCTTACCGCGTCGCCGTCGTTGTAAGGGCAGTCGGCCAGGCTGGCTACGCCCTGTTCGCAGATGAGGGACATGTTGTCCCATCCTGAGCCGTTGTCGCCGCCGCCATTGACCTGGTTGTAGGTGAAGGCAGGGCTGAACTGGTGGCGCGGGTCGGTGAGGTCCCAGTGTCGCTCGCGGTATTCGAGCTGGGTACGGTGGTAGTAGGTGATGGACCACGCCGCGCAGGAGCCCTGTCCGGCCTGGTTTCCGACCGGCGGCATCTCGCTGGTCAGGTCCACGCTCGGCAGCAGGCTGAAGGACGTCGCGCCGGGCGCGACCGGAATGCTTTTCACCTCGCGCTCGGGCGCAATCTTGCTCAGGCTTTCGGAGACGAACCCCAGCCGGCGCAACCCGGTGCGGGCGACCGCGGGACCGACGAGAGCACAGCAGCACAGCAATACGGTCAATCTGTTCGACATCTTTTCTCCTTTAGGGAAGGCAACGGGCCGGCTCGCCGTCTTGCGAGCGGCCCGAAACCATCACAGATGAGTCTATTCCACACCCACTGCAAGTCAAGCCGTTCAGCCCTGAATCCGATGTTGAACCACAGAGTTTACAGCGCGGCCTCGGCGGCCGCAACCGAACCGGTGGGAACCGCAGATGAGCGAAGCGTGGCGCAGCCACAACGCAGATAGACGCAGATATGGTTCCGAACCTGGGACACCCATCGGCGTGTATCGGCGGTTGAAATCCGAACCGGCTGGAACCACGGATGGAATTGTGGTCGGCGACCCGTCCGAAGTCGGCAACCTCAGGACAGAAGCGAGAATCGGTCTTGGGCGAGGAGTCGGAGACCGGGAGTTCTGAGAAACGACGCGGGTGGACGCGTTGCGCCCGCCCGCGTCTGTTTGGCTCGGTCTAGCGGCTGACTATCGCCTTTACCGACTGCCGGCAGCCCGGCGCAGTCAGCCGGAGGAAATAGACGCCGGCGGGGACGGTGCGCGTGTCCCAGGTGACAGTGTGTGCGCCCGCAGCAGCAAAGCCTGACACTACAACCGCAACCCGGCGACCACTACGGTCAAATGCCTCCAGCCTGACGTTCGCGGCTGCCGGAACGCCGAACCTGAGACGGGCCGCACCGGAGACCGGGTTCTGCTCAAGCGTGAGGCGGGAAGCCGCTGGTCGAGAGCCTGATACCGGTTCTGCGAGCGCAGTTCCAGGCACCGTCGTGTACTTGATCGCGCGGCCGGGCACAATCGGCGATGCCCCGCGGGTCAGCGTGCCGTTGAAGAGGTTCTGAATCGCGATGGCCTGGGTCGGGTCCTGAATGCCGACAGTGGAGCTGGTGAAGCCGGCCGCGGTCTTGTACTGCGCGACAATGACGTTGTCGCCGGTCGGCGTCGCCACTGTTGTGTCGTAGAAGATGACCTCGAATTTGTCGCGGTTGGAGCCCGAGTAGTACCGGACGCTGTCGTACTCGACGACCAGGCGATGGTTGGCAGCGTCATGGTACCAGTAGACATTGCCGGCTCCGCCGCCGCCCGATGCCGGGTAGAGGTCGTCCCAGTTGGCAAAGATGGCGGCCCGCGGCGCCGAGGGGTTCGGCAGGGTGGTGTTCTGGTAGTTGTCCTGCGTGTAGTTGCCGGCGGCAATCCAGCCGTCGGCCGACACCGAGAGCTGGGTGTAGGTCTGACCGTAGAACCGGAACGGGCCGAACGCGGAAGGCAGGTTGAAGGAGACGACATCGTCGTTCTGCGCGAAGGTGAGCCGCGTGCCCAGCGCGTTTATCTCGACCCAGTCGTAGGTCGGGTGCTCGGGATAGAGCGTATCGACGTCGTCGTAAGCCCAGTAGCGCGCGGGCTCACGCGGGCCGTCCGGCACCGGGTCGGTGGCAAGGAGCTCACCGACCAGGAATGAGAACGTCGCCTGCCACGTAGACTCGGCCGCGGTGATGGTCAGGCCGAAGTCAACCACGTGCTCGCGGGGCGTGTTGGGGGCGGCTTTCATCGTGAAGGGCACTACGTTGACCGCGGTGTCCAGCCCGGCGATGTCGCCGTAGGCCGCGCTCGCATTGTAGAGCGTCACATATGGGTCGGTGGTGCTGACCGCGGCGCTGACCCCGGTGGCACCGACCATACCGAAGTTCTTGAGCGTCAGGTAGACGGCGACCGACTCGCCCGCATCCCACTTCGCGTTGTTGTTGCCGGCGGAGTCACGGAGCTGGCTGTGGAGCAGGCTGACCGAAGGTACGTTCTGCGGTACCGGCTCGCCGAGCGTGGCCAGCGCCGCCACGCCGGCCCGGATGACCTCAGTGCAGAAGTCGTTGTTGTTGTAGCCGGCACCGATTGAGTCGCCGGCCGTGTGGTAGTATGGATTCACCGGCCAGTAGTCCTCGATGCCGCAGAAGGCGAGATAGCCATTGTTCCAGAACGGCCCATGGTCCGAGCTCTGCATGTCCGTCACCATGTCTTTGTAGCAGGGTAGTGTCGTATACGTGTCGGCGACCGCGATGAACCAGTCGACGAACGGGCCGCAGGCCGGATTGGCGATTTTGCCGATTACGTTCAGGTCCTCCGGCGGCGAGTCCTCGTAGGCTATCATGTCGAAATTCAAGACCCCGAGAATCGTGTCGTTGTGCGCGTGGGCCTGGTTCGCGTAGTACTCGCTGCCGAACAGGCCGAACTCCTCGCCGGAGAAGGCAATGAACCTGAGGTCGTGCTGGAAGAGAAAGCCCTGCGTCACGCGGCAGGCCTCGACTACCGCCGCCGTGCCCGAGGCGTTGTCGTCGGCCGCGGGCGAGACCAAGACACCGTCGAAGTGCCCGCCGATGACGGCATAGGGGTTGCGCCGGCCCGATGTCCCGTATCTTATGCCGATGACGTTGGGCGCGTGGTTCGCCGTGTGGTTCTGCAGCACGACCGTGTCGCAGCCGTAGGCGGCGAACTTGGCGGCTATCAACTGGGCCGCGGCTTTGCAGGAGTCGCCGGTTGAGTAGCGATTGCCGTAGTCCTGAAGCCGATGCACCAGGGCAAGGACCGAGTCGGGGGAGACGCGCGCCACGACCTGCTCGACGGTCGAGTTGGAGAGAACAGGCGGCAGCTTCGGTGCCGGGCGGTCCATGACCCAGCCGTTCAGGCTGATGCGGCCGCGCATGGCCGGCACGGCGATGAAGCGTTCGACCGCATCGGGTTCGACCTCGACCAGGTATCGCTCGCCGTCGAAGTCAAGGATGCGGGAGACCGCGGCGAGGTCAACGCGCGAGGCATCTGTGAACAGGCGTACGGTGTAGTAGAGGTGTTCCTTCGGTGACTGAGCCAGGAAGCGTCCGTCCCGCGCGGCAAGGCCGGCATCACGGGCGTCGTCGGCAAGGACCAGGACGCCATTGCCGGTCACGCCGACGACGGTGTAGCGGCCGGCCAGTTCCTCCGGCGCCGCGTTCGGAACGATTGCCAGAAACTGACCTGCCAGGGCCAGAGACACCCCGGCCGTGACAATCAAGAGCAGTGATTTCCGCACAAAGTCCTCCAGTAAGATAAGAAAGCACAAAGGCAGCGGGCCAACAGCCCTCTGCCATACCAGAGTAATGTTACCGGCGATCCGGGCAGGATGTCAAGAGCAGCCGCGGCTCGCTGCTACCAGCAGCCGCGGTGAACCCGCTGCTCGTCGTACTGGGTGCGCGCGTCCGGGTGTTCGTCGGGGTGTCCGACGGCAATCAGGCAGAGCAGCCCGACATTCCCGGGAATGCCGAGGAACTGCTTGAGGTCGCGCTCGCGCTCCGCCCTCGGATGAACACCGAGCCAGACCGCGCCGAGGCCGAGCATGGCTGCCGCCACCAGGATGTTCTCAGTCGCGGCCGAGCAGTCCTGTACCCAGAAGTCAGGACTTACGTCGCGGTCACCGCAGACCGCAATACAAAGCCCGGCGCTCGAAAGCATCTTGCCGTAGGGATGGATGGCGGCGAGTTGAGCGAGCCTGGCCGATTCGGTGACGGTGACGAAGTGCCACGGTTTGCGGTTGCTGGCTGACGGCGCAGCCATGCCTGCTTCGAGCAACGCCTTCGCATCGTCCTCAGATACCGGCTTACCGGTGTACTGGCGCACGCTGCGCCGGGAGAAGATAGCGGATAGTCTTGAGTCCATAGATGTGAGTATAGACCGGACGCAGATTCGCACAAGACCACGGCCGGTGTTGTATCGGGCTCAGGGGAGATGTGTTTGCCGATATCCGGCGTATTGACTAGCGGCCCGCCGCGGCTAGACTGCCTTCCGAAAGGAGCTCGAAAACTATGACGCGAGCACTGGTCTTTGCAGCAATCGCAGTCGCGGCCCTGGCGGGCGTGAACTGCAGCCCGGCCGGCGGCGACATTTTCCCGCTGTCGGTCGGAAGCGTATGGAACATGGACGTCGTGTTGATGGCGGGCACGGCCGCGGCCGCGCTCGACACCATGCAGACCGGCACGGCCGTCAGTACGGCGGTCGACAAGGCGAATCTGGCCACCGGTCCGGAGGTCATCAAGTTCAGGAACGATGTCACCGTCCGCATATTGATGCCGGACACGACTTACACCATGACCACGTACGCCTACTACCGCGAGGACGGCGACTGGATTCTCAGTTACGCTGACCTTGACGACAGCATCGGCGACACAGTGATGGTGACCAGCCCGTCAGTAGGCAAGACCTGGCACCAGGGGACGTCGACGGTTGAGGTCATCGGCCAGGAGGATGTGTCGGTCCCGGCCGGGACGTTCAAGAACGCGTGGAAGGTGAAACTCACAACCAACACGGCGATGGAGATGTTCTACTGGTTCGTCGGTGGGACCGGCATGGTCAAGCTCCACTACGAGTTCACGGACATGGGCTACACCCAGGTCTACGACCAGTCGCTCACCTCGGCGACCATCAAGTAGCTGCTGCTTTGTCTGAGTCTGCCGCCCTCTCCGGAGGGCGGCTTTCATCCTGAGGCCGCCGCTAGAAGACCGAGAGCTGGCTTGACTTGTAGTATTTGGCCGCGCGGCCCCAACCCCGCAGCACGAGCCGCTTCTTTTTCACCAGGCTGGAGAGCAGGTACCCGGCCTGGGCCGGGCTGACCCTGAGCAGCGTGCGGACGATCTCGTTGGTGATGAACCGTCTGTCTTCCGGGCCGGGCAATTCTTCGAGGTAGCCCATGATCGCGGTTTCGGCGAATGCGGCCTCGGCCCGGCGGAAGAGCGAGTAGCTGACGCTCTTCTTCAGTTGATTGTACACCGCCTTGGACAGGCGATAGACCCGGCCCTTCTTTTGGCCGAAAGGCTCGAGCAACCCGCGCAGCACCATTGAGCTCAGCGTCTCGCGGGCCTCGTTCTCACCGCGCTGGAGTATCCGCTCCGCTTCGGAGAGGTCGATCTCGCGGTTGCGCTTGAGGAAGGAGAAAACGAGCAGGTCATACAGGGTGAGTTCGCGGCCTTCCTGGTGGCGGTTGACCACAAACCGGGCGAAGTTCTCGTCGATTCCCGATTCCTCGCGGTTTCCCTGCACGGCCTCGACCCGGCCGCTGCGCAGGGTCAGGCGGACGAAGTCCGGCCCGGATTCGTAACTCGGCGGCTCCTTGCCGTACGACAGCAGGATGTGGTACATCCGCTTCACGCCCATGCCCGCGCGCTCGACCATCCGTATCCTCTGCAGGCTTTCGGCGAGCAGCCGGTTGCGCGACACCGGCTCGTGTCCGAGGATGTTATGCGGGTTGACGTCACCGAAGAATCCGCCCGGGTTCGATATTTCGAGCCGGTCCGGGAAGTGGCGCAGGTAGACCGGGCCGGCCACGCCGTAGTTCCGGTGGACGAAGGCATTCAGCAGCGCCTCGCGCAGAACCTCTTCCGGGAAGTCGGGAATCTCGAAGTGGAACAGCCCCAGTTTCAGGGTGTAAATCCGGTTGCAGGATTCGAGCGCCTGCGTGAACTGCTCGAGTATCGCGAGCAAAGGCCGGGAGGAGTCGACCCGCTTGTCGTACTCGGTGTCGCTCTTCATGTGCAGGTAGATGGCCTCGTGACCCGGCAGTTGTTGCTTGAGGACATCTTCCTTGCCGACGAGCAGAAGCCCCGCTACCGTCAGCCGCAACCCGCCAGGTTCGCGGACCAGAACTCCCAGCCGCTGCAGCAGGTCGTCGTTGCACAACGCCAGCAGAGACGACACCGGCTCTTTGGCCGCGAGGATGCGGCGGAGACGTTCGACCTCAAGGCTGTCGACCGCCTCCGGCCCGAGGTCGAGAACGCGCGTGGAGAAGTCTGTGCCGGGCTCAAGCATCGCGTCCATCTTAGCCCTGCCGGCGCTCCAGTCAAGCGGCTGCAGCGGACGGGGACATGACCCAGTTCCGTAGAGGAACCGGGATCGTGTCCCAAGTCCATCAGACAGCCTCGCTAGACCGCTCGGTTCCCTCGGTGTACAATCCTTCTTCACGCATGCGCTACGTCGGTAACATCTTCCGCCCGCCTTCTGAGGCCGATTCCCTGCTGCTGCAGGCAACCATCGGCTGTTCGCACAACCGCTGCTCTTTCTGCGCGATGTACCGGGACAAGCAGTTCCGCGTGCGCCGGGTCGAGGAAGTGCTCAAAGACGTCGAGGCCGCGCACGACTACTACGGCCCGGACGTCAGGCGCGTCTTTCTATGCGACGGCAATGCACTCATCCTGCCGACCCCGCACCTGCTGCGGATTCTCACCAGACTGGAGGAGGTGTTTCCGGACCTCCAGCGGGTGGGCGTGTATGCCAATGCCCGTGACCTTTCGTCCAAGCCGGTCTCGGACCTGCAGGAGCTCGCGGCCCACAAGCTGTCGCTATTCTACCTCGGGCTGGAATCCGGTTCCGACCCCATACTCAGGGAGATTGACAAGGGAGCCACGGCCGAGGAAATGGTTGCCGGTGTGCGGCACGGCATGTCCGCCGGCATGAAGTCGTCGGTCATCTTCTTGCTCGGGCTCGGTGGCCGCAAGTGCTGGCAGGAGAACGCGGTCGAGTCTGCGAAGGCCGTTTCGCAGATGAACCCGAACTACCTGTCGGCCCTGACCGTGACCGTTGTTCCCGGCACGCCGCTCGCACGGCAGCTTGAATCCGGCGAGTTCGAACTGCCCGAGCCGGCCGAGTTCGCGGCCGAGCTCAGGCTCTTCCTGGAACGGGTGGATGTCAAGGCGACCGTATTCCGGTCGAACCATGCTTCCAACTACGTGCCGCTGGCCGGCCGCCTGCCCAAGGACAAAGAGCGGCTGGTCGCGGAGCTGACCGAGGCAATCAGGCACCATCGCTTCAAGCCCGAGTACCTGCGCGGGCTATAGGTGATTTGACACCGCCGCGGCATGCTTCTAGAATTCCAGCCTGGCATCCAGTAGAAGGAAACCGGCATTGAGAACCAGTATTGTGTTCGTGCTCCTAACAGCAGCATTCGTCGCTCCGGCCTCGGCGACGAACTGGCCGCTCGTGCCACTCGATTCGGTGCACCCGCTCGGCAACAACTGGGGCAATTACCAGGACTATGGCAGCGGGCCGTATTTCCACAACGGCATCGACGTCATCACGCCGGATGTCCACGGCCGTCGGGTGCACGCGGTGCGGCACGGGTGGGTCAAAGCCTGGGGTACGATTCAGGAAGAACTCCACTACCGGCTCGCCATCTGCGACACGAGTTCCGACTTCACCGGCCGGGCCGAAGGTTGGCTCTACGCCCATATCGACTCGGCCCGCTGGCACCGCAACCTCGGTGATGAAGTCGAGGAAGGCGACTCCATCGGCTATCTTGTCGCCTGGCCCATCAAGGCGACGTTCGACCACCTCCACTTCGCCCGCATCTCCGACACGGGCGCGACCTGGCAACGATTTCCGTACCCGACCTGGTGGTTCGTCCAGAACCCGCTGACCATCATCCGGCCCAACACCGACCTGGTGGCGCCGGTGTTCGAGAACGCCCGCACCAACCAGAAGTTCGCCTTCTGTCGGAACAACGTCAATAACAGCTACCTGCGCTACGACAGCCTGGTTGGCGAGGTCGACATCATAGCTAGGGTGTACGACAAGACCGGGTTCACGACCGGCCAGGACACCTGGGACAAGCTCGCCCCCTACCAGGTCGACTACTCCATCAGGCGTGAGGACGGACTGGTTGTGGTGCCCTGGACAATCGGCGTGCAGTTCTCGAACAGACTGGACGGCTCGCTGGTCAACGTCGTCTACAAGGCCGACAACTTCTGCCGGTCGCGCGGTGACTACAACCGACGCGAGTACTACTACATCATCACCAACACCGACGGCGACTCGATTATCGAGTCAACGGATACGAGCGGTCTGTGGAATACGGGCCTTGTGGGTGATACGACCTACTGGGTCCGCGTGCGCGCAAGCGACGTGTACGGCAATATGACTCTCGATTCGATGCAGGTCAGAACCCGCAACGGCGTGGCGGTCGCAGAGCCACCGTATGCGGTGCTGTCCCGACCGTTCCGCACGACTCAGGCCATCGGCCGCAGCGGCCTTATCAGCTTCGGCCTGGCCGGCTCCGGCACCGTCAGGCTGCAGGTTTTTGACCGAACCGGTCGGGCCGTCGCCACTCTCGTCGATGGCAGGCTTGGTCCGGGAGAGCACCGTCTCAAGTTCGCGCCGCCTGCTGCCGGCGTCTATGTCGTCAAGCTGACCCTGGACGGCAAAGACTCCTACAACGCGAAGTTGGTCGTCCTCGGGTAGGTCGCGCGGGGAGGCTGTCCCCGGGCCGGGCGAGCACATTGGAAAGCGCGGACGGGTCGGATGCAAGAAAGAGGTGGGTCGGGCAGGCGCAGTCGGACGCGCCGAACCCGAGGACCGGTGTGAGCCTACCGGCAAGACGGGCGGCAAGCCGGCATTCAGGTGTTCGTGGGTGGATGTACGCGCCGACCGGCCTCATCCGGTTCCGGCCCGCGGTAAGGTAGTCGATGTGCCAGTGCCTGCGCTTGTGGGGCGCCAGGTGCCGGAGAATCCGCTTGACCACGTTTGCACCGCCAGAACCGACGTAAAAGTAGACCCCGGCTGCGAATCCGACCCTGCCCAGAGCACCGACCCTTCGTGCCTGCTCCTGCCGATTCAGCAGTATCAACACGTAGCCGCTGGGCTTCATGCGTATCAGGACTTGCCGGAAGCAATGGCCTCGGCGACTGCCATCCCGGTTGCCCAGGCGAAGTGCAGGTTGTACCCGCCGGTCTCGGCCCACACGTCGAGTACCTCTCCGGCGAAGTAGAGCCCGGCAAAGCGTCGCGCCTGCATCGTCTTGAGGTCTACCTCGTCCAGGCTCACGCCGCCGCCGGTCACGGTCGCTCTTTCCATCGGCTCGGTGCCGATAATGGCGAACTCGGTCGAGGCGAGTTGGCGGATGATGCTTTCCTGTTCTGCCCGGCTGAGTTCGGTCAGAATCCTGTCGCTCGGGACGCCGGCCATGGCGCACAACCGTACTGCCAGTCGCCGCGCCACGAATGTCCCCAGGAACGTGCCGAGTTGCTTCTTCGGGTGCGCGGCACGCCCGGAGGCGAACTCGGCGGATAGGTCCGATGCGCTTCGGTCCGGTACCCAGTTGACCCGCAGGACCACCTGCCTGCGCTCGGCAAGGCCGCGGGCCGCATACCCGCATAGGTTCAGCACGCTCGAACCCGACACATGTGCGTGGGCGAAGATGAAGTGACCGGCGGCAGTTCTGGGTTCGCTTCCTGCCACGAGCAGCGTCATCTCGACTCGCGGCTGGGTCACGCCAGCCAACCCGCTCAGGTCGTCCTTTGTCCGGAGTGAAGCCAAAGCGGGAAACCACTCGACCGTCTTCAGGTCGAGGCTCCGGCACAGCGCCAGTCCGTCTCCGGTCGAGCCGGTTCGGGGGTAGCTCGCACCACCGGTCGCGAGGCAGACATTCCGCGCGACGAGGACGTCGTCGCCCACCTGAATCCGCCAGCCCGGCTTAAGCCCCGTTACGCGGCAGCCGGTTCTTACCTTGCCGCCAGCCGTCGCTATCGCCCGCAGGAGCGCATCCCTGACTCCGGCTGCGTTCTCGCCCTTTGGCCATACGCAGCCCTCATCGTCGCTTCGAGCTTCGATTCCGATACTTGAGAAGAACTGTATAATACTCTGATACGGGAACTTACGCAGCAGCGGCATGATGAGCCGGGTGTCGCAGTCGAAGCGGCCGGCCATCGCCCTGGGTGACTCGACGTGGGTGAAGTTGCCCTTGCCTCCGCCGGTCACGGCGAGCTTGTTCCCGCACCGGTCGGTCCGTTCCAGCACGACCACGTCGAGGCCGGCCCGGCAGGCCGTTACGGCACAGGCCAGTCCCGCGGCTCCGCCGCCCACGACCGCCAGTTCTGCAACCCCTTGCATTATATGAACTTGGCTATAATCCTATATTCGCGCCCGCCGGCGCAAACCCGGGCGAACCTTTTCGGGGTCTCGTGTGTCTAATACTTTCGAGAGCACGGCAGTTCGGTATCATAAACCGGCTCGGTCAAATCATTGCCGCGACACTGAGCTGCTCGTGACTCTCTTTTTCTATTGTCCGGAGTACTCCACCCAGTCGATGCAGTTCCCGAATGTCTCCATGGTCAGGACGTTCTCGCCACTAGTGTAGATCGTATCTGCTGTCCAAACGAGTCTCGTGGACCGTAGCCTGTGGTCTCCGGGGTCAATATAGATCAACGTCGAATCAGTCGGAGAGCAGGCCATCGCAGGTGGGAGTCCTTGTGACACGTGGATGGTAAGAACCTGGCCGCTCAGGTTGGCGGCAAGCGTCCTGCTGACTCCCAGAAACAAGACCCACTTGCCGTCGAATGTCCATGTGAACCCAGAGAAATACTCGCCGGCCAAGCCTGGGGTCAGGTTGAGCGGACTGCTGCCGTCACGGTTCATCACGAACACATTGAGCCGGCTCTCGCCTTCGTGCGGGTCGCCGGGCACCAGGCACCTGCTGTCGCGACGGTAGACCAGCTTGCTGCCATCCGGTGAGAAGACCGGGTCCAGGTTGGAGGTGCAGGTGAACCGACTCGAATCGATGATGACGAAGTCGCTGTCGTGGGTTATCTGAACCCTGGGGTTTGTACCGTCCTTGGTGAAGATGTGTGCCGTCGCAGCAGGTAGTCCGTCAAAGGCAACGAGGTTTGAGACCGGTGACGCGTCGCAGTTGAAGATGCCGTTCTCGACCGAATCAAGCGGCTGTGCCTGGCCGGTCGGCACCAGGGATGCGTAGAGCTTGCGATTCCATAGAAACACGACTGACTTACAGCCAGGCCTGAACCGCGGGCATACTGGACCCGCCCCGGTCATGGGGACGAAGAGCTTATCGCGACGGCCGTCGGGATGGTGGATTCTGAGAGTCTCGCCAGCCCCGGTCAGGAGCAGCCGGGAGCGGTAGCCAACCGTGGCCGTCAATTCTGCGGATAGATACTCGCGGCTGCCGGAAGTCGCCCTTGCCTGCACCCGGTGAACGCCGGCCTCACGCAAGCCGGCTACATTCCACACGAAACTGGAGGTCGGGCCCGGATACGTGTCGGCGCCGGCAACGACGCTGTCTATCAGCAGTTCGAGGAGAGCCACGTTGCGGTAGGGGTGGAGTGATACCTGAATGGTGTCCTCACCATAGACCTCCCAGTTGGATGACGGCGCGACGATGGTCACCTCGACTTCGTCGGTGCACGCCCCGAACAGGAAGAGCAGCAGTAGTGGGAGCTGCCGTTTCACGTCTACAAACTAGGCCGGACTCGGCCGTTTGTCAACACCCTTCGCTCCATTGTACAAAGTCAGCTCGAGCAGCGACAACGCTGCATGCCGGCAAATGGCTGCCAAGTGCTGATTTGTCCTGGTCCTCCAGAGGCCTTTGTGGTGGAATCCCGATTTCGTTCATTCGCCGACCACGGTCACGGCCAGCTTTCGGCGGCGAGGCCGGTTGTCGAAGTCGAGCAATACTATCTGCTGCCAGGTTCCGAGCGCGACCGCGCCAGCGCTTACCGGGAACGACTGCGACGCCCCGACCAGGGCGCTGCGCAGATGGGCGAAACCGTTGCCGTCGCCCCAGGTGTCGTTGTGACGATAGCGCGCGTCCTCGGGCGCGAGCTTCTCCAGGGCCGCCTTCAGGTCCGCGACCGCGCCCGGCTCGAACTCGATTGTCGTGATGCCGGCGGTTGAACCCGGGTTTGCGATGCAGACGATGCCGTTCTTGATGCCGGACCTCTCGACGATGGCGGTGACCTGGGGTGTGACGTTAACCACGTCGCAGAATCCCTGTGTGGGGACCTCGAACGTGGCGTTATGAACCATCAGGTAGACTGTCCTGGATGAGATGCCGTGGTTGACTCTGGGTGCCTGCGTTTTCTGACTTCTGCCATCTAGCTTCCAGCATCTGACTTCGCCTGCTCCGAAAAGAAAAGGGGTCACGGCTGGTCGCGAGTCTGGCTGCAATCTTACAAGGTGACCGAGCCTATAGCGAGTACGCTTCCAGCGTGCCCCGGCGGGAGAATAGCGATTTCCTCTTCGATGTCAAGGAGATTTCCCGAGTCACTCGGTGTACCATCATGCGAACAAGGGTCGGAATCGCCGACAGGACCATCGTACACGTGATACTGCGGATGCTGGCCTCAGTCGCGGTGCATTTCACGGTCCATGTGGCACTGTCCGTAGCTGCCGAATCCGCTACGGAGTTCTCCCCGAGTATCACCGCGACAGTCAAGCCGAAAGTCGGTTTTCAGATGACCATCCGAACCCCGGTCTTGGTGGCTTTCCGAACCACCTTGGGAACTGTCCCGGGAACGGTTCCCAAGACGATTCCGGAGAGGTCTTCCATAGCGGTTTCTCGACCCTAATACCTTATGCTCCAGTGACTTAGGTGTCGGAGGACGAGAAATGGGTAGATACTTATGAAGAG
>DDXO01000046.1 GCA_002347155.1 Caldifarciminota bacterium UBA2258 | reverse complement strand
GAGGCTCTTCATAAGTATCTACCCGTTTTCATAGTCCATCGACCTAAGCGCTTGTTTTATGGCGCGTTAGGCGCAAAGGGCGGTCGGAATCGACACCTCGAGAACCACCGTGGGAACCGTTCCGGGAACGGTTCCCGGGGTGGTTCGGAAGGTCGTCTGCGACGTGGTGTGGGCTGCGGTTGGCGGCGTGACTCTGACCGGGATTTGCGGCACGAGACGTGAGGGGATTCGCAGTCCGGTCCGGACCGCGATTCCGACCGTGACTTCCATGGCCACAGGGAACGTGATTTGCCGCGTGACCGGCGAGGTGTCTCAGAGTGCGATTCGCGAGGGGACTTGCGGGAAGATTCTCAGAGCAACTTGCACTGCGATTCCTTTGGTGATTCTCACAGCGCCAGTCCCCGTTCAACACCAGCACCAGCAGGAACGAGCCGCCGATGTCCGGCGGCTCGTTGTACCCAGTGGAATGTCGGCTACTCGGTCTTGAGCACTTTCTGCGTTTTCCCCGAACCCCAACCCCTGATCCCCAACCCCTCTTCTCTGATGAAGTACGCGCCGGGGGCGAGGGATGAGACATCGTTCGCGCCGGGGACGAGCGACATGACGCGGCGGCCGGTCATGTCGAATAGAGAAGCGTGAATAGTGAATGGTGAAACCCGAAGGTACAGAATGCCGCGAACGATGCACGGGCCAGTATTCGTCGTTCGGAGTTCGGCGGTCGACGTTTCGCCAGTGCCCGGCGGAGTGGTATTCTCGCGGAGGAAGACGGAGCCGTAGTAGTCGCAGGTTATCATGTCGAGGTCGCCGTCGCCGTCCCAGTCGGTGAAGTTGATGCGCGGCGGGTTACCGTTTGAGTAGTTGACCGGGTCAGGCTCAACGAGGTTGACATAGGTATTGAAGACCGGATTGGAGTCGGTGCCGACGTTCGAGTAGAGGCGCACCGAGCTGTACCATTCGCCGAGCACGAGGTCCCGCTTGCCGTCGCCGTCGAGTTCGATGAGCACGGGTATGCAGCGGTAGTCGTCGAACGGGAGGCCTCCGTGCAGCACGGGTGTTGAGTCACCGAAAACCGGGGCGGAGTCGGTCCCTTCATTCAGGTAGACGTAGACATTCGGCGGGTTGTAGATGCCTTCCTGTCCGGCGAGCAGGTCCTTGCGGCCGTCGAGGTTCCAGTCGCAGACCCACGGCCAGGAGTTGTTGTCGGTGGTGATTTCGGTTCCGTGGGCCTGAATGCGGCCGGCGCTGGTCAGGGTGCTGTCAGGATTCCTGAGGAAGACCGTGTAGTAGCCGTTACGCTCGCCGGTGACGAGGTCGAGCAGGCCGTCGTTGTTCCAGTCGCACACGGCGACTGTTGAGCCCTGGCATCAGCCGGAGCTCAAGGATATGTCGGCGCCGTCGGCCTGGAGATACTCGAAGTCGCCGAACTCCGGGGCGGTGTCTTCGCCGATGTTCGGGTAGAACCGGACCTTGCCGGAGAGGAACTGGCCGAGCAGGAGGTCCTGTTTGCCGTCACCGTTCCAGTCAACCAGGAACGGCGAGGCATTGCCGCCGGTGCCGACGTTTATCGGCGTGCCGTTCGCCTCGATGGCGACCGGGGCGTCGAAAACCGGCGTCTGGGCGAAAGCGGCGACCGCGAGCAGGGCGAGCAGGGCAGTAGTTTTCATGGACATAGTTTTCTCCTGTAAACTAGTAACCGAATCCGGAGGTGATGTCAAGCACGCGTACGGGAAAGCGCGCGGCGCCGGCTGAGCCAGCGGGCGGCGATGACAATCAGCAGGAGCGCGAGGATTCCGGCGACTGCCGGGACGAGCACGCTCAAGGCCGACATCCCGACCGAGCCGCCGGTTTCAGCCGTGGACGCGAGCGGATGGCCGAGGCCGGCAGTCGCGTAGGTTGTGGCGCGGCGCAGGGCGACGGTGGCAAGCTGGACCGCGGCCGCGACTCCGCCGCCGGCGATGGCTGCCAGCGTCCAACGCAGTACCGGGTTCATTCCGGTTATCACCGAGGCCGTGACCACGATGCCGGCGATGATTGCCGCCGGCGTGGCCGCGATGTCGAGCACGTGGTCAAGCCACGGCACGTAGTAGGCGACGATTTCGAACATGGTGGCGACGCCGAACACAATGAGCGCCGGCCAGGAGCCAAGCCAGGCGAAGTCGGGAGCGAGTTTGAGCTGGCCGGCCAAGGCGGCGATGCTGATTGCGAGGAACGGCACGAACACGCGAAAGCCGCAGGCTGCGGCGAGGCCGATGCCGAGCAGCACGTAGAGCAGGTATTCCATAGCGCCTGATAGAGACTTACCACAGGTTGGGCGCGCTGTCAACCGAGGGGCTCGAATCGCGGTTTGAAACCGCCAAGATGCCAAGGATGAAGGGGAAAGTGGAAATGGCGAAAGGCGAACCAGGAGAGGGGTATCCACAGATTACGCAGACTGGGGCTGTTGAAGAAGCCGCCCCTTGTCATTCTGAGCGCAGCGAAGAATCTTCGCGATGATGATTCTACGAGAGTTAGAAGACCCTTCACTTCGCTCAGGGTGACATGAATGGGGTATCTCAACAGCCCCAGATTACGCAGATTCCCGAAGTGAACCACGGATGGACACAGATGGGCACGGATGTTCGTGCCTCAACCTTAACTTCTCCCTTTGCCTCAGCCTGAACCTCAGCCTTAACCTCAACCCATGCCTTTTCTGCTCTCCTTGCAGCCGGCGGGCGCCGGACTAGAATTGCCGAGTGACAGCGAATGACGGCGCGGCGAAAGGGCACGCGGCCCCGGGACACGACCCATCTCAAAATGGGGACAGCCCCCGGCCGCTGGAGTGCGGCCGCAATCCGGTACAGTCCCCATTTTGCGGTCATGTCCCGGTGCGGCTGCTCGACATCGCGCGGTCGTTTGTCAAGGTCGGCACCATCGGGTTCGGCGGCGGGCTGGGAATGCTGGCGCTGTTGCGCAACGAGGTGGTGGAGAAGCGGCGCTGGCTCGATGACGAGCATTTCTGCGTCGGGGTCGCACTCGGCCAGATGCTGCCCGGCCCGTTCATCTCCAACTACTCCTATTATATCGGGCACGAGCTGCGCGGGCCCAAGGGTATGGTCGTGGCCGCGGCTGCTTTGTTGTTCCCGAGCTTCGTGCTGATGTGCCTGCTGAGCTGGCTGTACTTCGCCTATGGGAGCGTGCCGCTGGTGGCGAGGCTCTTTGCCGGCGTGCAGCCGGTGGTGGTCGGAATCATGGCCTGGGCAACCTGGTCAATCGGCAGGTCGAACATCAGGAACTGGCAGGGGCTGGCTATCGGCGCGGTTGCCGCAGTCGCCCTGTTCCTGAGATTCGACGTCCTGCTGGTGGTGATTGGGTGCGGAATCCTCGGGATACTGCTGAGCGGCAAGGGATCAAGGGATAGAGGGATAGAGGGGGCGAACCAGACGAAGGCAGAAGCGAGAAGCGAGAAGCTAGAAGCTGGAGGTGGGGAAGAGGGGAAGGCAGAAGGCAGAAGCCAGGAGCCGGAAGTCAGAGGGCAAGGCGGCGGGAAGCTGCGGATGATGGCGCTGGCGCCGTACCTGGCGCTGGTGCTGGTCGCGGCGGCAGCAGGGCCGACGACGGTGCAGCGAGCCGGCGAGCTGCTGTCTGTGTTCGTGAAGATGGGCACGGTCATTTTCGGTGGCGGGTTCGCCGCTATTCCCTTCATCCAGCACGAGGTGGTGGATATTCGCGGCTGGATGACAGCCAAGGAGTTCATCGACGGCGTGGCGCTCGGGCAGCTCACGCCCGGCCCGGTCGCCATCACCGCGACGTTCGTCGGCTACAAGGTGCTGGGTCTGCCCGGCGCACTGGTCGCGACACTCGGCATGTTCCTGCCTTCCGGCCTGATGATATTGGGGTTGATTCACGTCTATCGCCGGGTATCATCTAACGTCATCGTCAGAGGGTTCCTTTCCGGCGTAATGCCGGCAGTTACCGGGATGCTGCTGGCTTCCACGTTCTTCATCGGTCGGAGCGCGATAACCGGTCCGGTGCAGGCTGTGGTTGCTCCGCTCGCGCTCGTGCTGCTGCTGCGGTATCGGCTTGACCCGATATGGCTCGTGTTGGGCGGCGCCCTGGTGGGACTGGTGACGTAGGAGCAGACGAAGCTGGAAGTCAGAAAGTGCCGAGGGCAAGGGATCGAGAGATCCAGCGATCAAGAGATCGAGTGGCGGAGACGGACATACGAAGATTAGGCAGATGACGCAGACGCCCGGCGCAGGCGGGGCATTCGGCCAGCGTCGGGCATAGAGTGGATACATGAGTTTGACTTAGGAGGAGGATGACATAACATCTCTGTGGTATGACTAGAATCGCCCGCCTTGTCCGTCCAAGTCTCTTTTCCCTGCTTGCAACCACCCTGATAATGCCGGTGTTCGGTCAGAGCCGCGCCGCTTCTGACAACCGTACTGCTGCGTCTCAACGTCCGCCGAATGCTGTGACGACTGTACCGGCGGCGCGGAGCGCGGTCGGGCAGACCGGGCCCGGGCGGGTGCTCGTTTCCGAAACAGAAGATGCGCTGCACGTGCTGAGTTCGAGCACGCGCGGCGTCGTGCTGGAACTCGCGGCCGACAGTTTTGTCACACTGAGCGCTGCCGAGGGCATCGCGGTTTCAGCCTCGGGCTGCGAACGGTTGTCCGAGCCGGGAGAGCCGGACCTGCCGAGTCGCGTTTTCTTCGTCGGCATACCCCAGACCGGAAACGTCCGGCTGAGCGTTTCAACTGAGGGGACGGAAACGTCTTCAGGCGTGCAGGTCAGGCCGGTGGTCGGGTTCGGAGACGGGAGACCGGGGACCGGAGACCGGAGACCGGAGGCAGCAGTTGGGAGCGGGTTCTGGCCCGCAGCGCCGGCTGAAATCCTGAGCATAGAGGCGCTGCGGGGAGTGCGGGTGGCGCGGGTCCGGGTCAGTCCGGTTCAGTACGATGCGGCGACGAGGACGCTGCGGCTGCACCACAAGGTCCGGGTCACGCTTTCGTTCGACCGGCCCGCAGTCCAGAGCGACCGGTCGGACGCTCTCGACAACATCATTGCGTCAATGCTCGTGAACGGCGAGGACGCCATACGCTGGAAGCTCGACCTGCCGCTGCAGGATTCAATCAACTTCTTCGAGCGCTCAGACGTCTGGTGCCGGATCAAGACCGAAAGCACCGGCGTCTACCGCATCACCGCCGCCGACCTGAGGGCGGCCGGGTTCAGTCCGGAGTCCATCGCGCCCGCGACGATGAAGCTCTACTCCATCGGCCCGTACGCCATCAACGGCCCGTACCCGGACACGATGGTTCAGGTGCCCGTGTATGTGAAGGATAACGGCGACGGGAAACTCGACAAGGGCGAGTACCTTGCGTTCTATGCCGAGTCGCCTTCTTACTGGCAGGTCAGCGATTCGCTCCGGGTGACCAATGACTCAATCTGGCGCACGAACGTGTTCACGGACCACAACTACTGGTGGCTGACCTGGGGCGGTGAGGGCGGCCGGCGGATGGATACCGTTTCCGGCGCGGGCGCGACGAACCCGATGCCGACCGCCTACGCACACGTCCGGCTGGAGCCGGACAGCCTGTGCCCGGCGCGGTCAGGCCTGCTCTGGCTCTGGCGTAGCATCGTCAAGATAGAAGGCCTGGACGTGACCAACGAGGTGGCGCTCAAGCTGCCGCGGCGCGACACGATCTATTCGGTGTCCGGCCGGTTCTATGGCCGAAGCGAACGTGACGCACAACACAAGGCGCTGCTATACCTGAACCAGGCATTACTTGACTCCGTTTCGGTCGCAGCGGGGTCGACCATCAGACCGGCGGCCTACTTCACTCTCGACAGCATTCCGGTCGAGGCAGGAGCCCGGGCCGGCAAGACCGACACACTCAGGATCGGGCTCTACGGTGACCGGGCGATGGACGTGTTCCTCGACTACATCGAGGTGGCCTATGCCCAGATGCTCAAGGTGACGAAGGCCGAGCCCCAGCTTGAGTTCCTTGCCGCCGAAGGAAACGGAGCCGAGTTCGGCATCGAGGGAGCGGCCGGCGACGTGCTGCTCCTGGACGTAACCAGCCCCTACAGCCCGGTCCGGATAACCCAGACTTACGTATCGGCCAATCGCCGTAACCTGCGGTTGAGCGCGGTCGGGTTCAGGCGGCTGCGCTGTGCGCTCTCATCCAACCTGCTCGCGCCAAAGGAGGTCGTGCGTCGGAGTCCGGGCAGACTGCGCGACGCAGCCGTGTCGGGCGACTACTTCGTCGTCTGCCCGGATGAGTTCTATCATGCGGCCGAGTTGTTCGCCCGCTATCGAGAGGGTAACGTCGCGGGAATAGCGAACGCGCATGTCCGGGTGGCGGGGCTCTCCGAGGTGTACGATGACTACGGGTTCGGCGTCGAAGAACCGGGCGCAATCAAGCGGCTGCTGCAGGCAAAGCGACCGGCATACGTGTTGCTTGCCGGTGACGGGACCTACGACTATCGCGACATCCTGCGGCTGCGAACCGGCCCGACCCTGCCGCCCTATGAACAAGGCTACGACATCGACCCGGAGGTCTACAGCTCGAACGCCATCGCCTTGGACGCATGGTATGCGGACCTGGACGGCGGCGGCACCTTGCCGGACTTGATACTGGGACGAGTCACGGTCAGGAGCCCGGTGGAGTTCCGCCGGTTCCTTGACCGCGTGAAGAAGTACGAAACACAGCCCCCGGGGTACTGGGCGAAGCGCTATCTGCTGCTCGCGGACGACGAGATTGAAGGCAGCTTTGACCGGCCAGACGGGATCAAAGACCACATCTTGAACTGCGAGGAGCAGGCGCGAATCGGCGCCGGGCTGCTCGACCCGGTGAAGGTCTACCTGACCGAATACCCCCTGACCGGGACAAACCTCAAAGCCGAGGCGAGCACCGAGTTCATCCGGCAGCTCAACAGCGGCGCCCTGCTTCTATGTTTCTTCGGCCATGGCGCCGGTTTCCAGTTGTGTCACGAGCAGGCGATTCACATCACGAACAGCGTGCCCAAGGTGAACAACGGAGCCCGCAGCCCGATGGCGTTCTACGGCTCGTGCGGCGTGGGCCGGTTCGATGACACGCGGTACGAAGCTGTAGCCGAGGAACTGGTCAGGAAGGAGGGCGGCACGATTGCCGGCGTCGGCGCGACCAAGGCGACGACTTCCGGCGGGAACGCGGCGCTTGCCCGGGTGATGTTCCGGCGTTTGATGGAACGTCCCGGAGAACCAGTTGGGGCCGCGTACTTCGCGGCCTTTGGTCAGTCGTACCACCTGTTCGGCGACCCGGCGACCGTTCTCAGGATGCCCCGCCGCGGTCCGGCTCCAGTGGTCCGGCCCGACACTTTCTATCCGGGCGGCAGAAATGAGTTCGAGACGTACGACACGGTCAACGCCAAGGGGTCGTACGAGGTGTCGGCATACGAGGCGACCCGGCATCGTGACTATCGCTCGACCTACACCAACGGGGGCAGCTTCACAGCGAGCTATGAGCTACCGGGGTACGAGATCCACCATGCGGCGGGGTCGTTCGATTCGAGCCGGATTCGGGGGTCGTTCATCGTGCCGCGGATTCAGTACCCGGAGACAACCTACGTCGCCAACGGGCGCTACATCCGCCTTCCCAGCACCGGCCGCGTGAGTCTGCTCAGCTTCGATGGCTCGACCGCCCTTTCCTATCTGCGTGACTCGATTGCGCTCGATACCCAGATGGTCTCAACCTCGGACGACGAGCCGCCGCTGGTCGGCCTCTACGCCGACGGCATTCCGCTGGTGCCGGGAGACACGACGATGGTCCCGGGCAGCTTCAAGCTGGTCGGGCGGTTGAGCGACTCGTCGGGCATCTTCCTGGTGCCGAACATGGACCCGTCGATTCAGGATGTGGTGCTGAGCCTCAGGATGTCCGGCACGACCACTCCGCTCGCCGACTACTTCCACTACTACAAGAACTCGTCCGTTGCCGGGGAATTCGTATACCCGCTCACGCTGCGAGACAACTTCATCGACTCAATCACAGTCGTCGCCTCGGACAACATGGTCGACCCGACCAGCCCGGGACGGAACCGCACGCGCGTGACGGTTATGCTTGCCACCCAGCGTGACACCGCTGCGGTCAAGCTGACCGACTGCCTGGTCTATCCGAATCCGACCAGGGGGACACCGAACGAGCATACGCGGTTCACCTTCAAACTGAGTCGCGCTGCGTTCGTATCGGTGAAGATATACACGATTGCCGGACGGCTGGTGCGAGTGCTGCCGGCGGTCGCGTGCGGGTTTGGCTACAACCAGATTGAGTGGGACGGTCTGGACAAGGATGGCCAGTATCTTGCCAATGGGGTCTACCTGTACAAGCTCGATGCGCAGGCAGTCGGGTCAACAGCGGTTGACCGCCGGTCGGCATCGTTCCGGGACAAGTTCATCGTCCACCGCTAGGCGCGGCGCAGTTAGCGGTTAGCAGTTAGGAGTTAGGTGCGATGCCGCGTTGCGCGGTATCTGCACAAGTACTCACCCATAACTGCTAACTCCTAACTCCCGGATCGCCTTGCCTTCCTTGACTCCGGGGCTCGTCCGGCTAGACTGACCGCCGTGGAACGGCTCCAGGTTCTGGTTGCCCTGAAGCGTCGCAACAGGTTTTTCAACCTGTCCGTTCCGGCTTACGCCATCTACCTGGGAATCGCCGGGTTGGTGGCGATTCTCGTTTGCGGGTCCCTGCTCGGGTCGTTTGCGGTCTCCCGCCTGACCGACAGCGGACGTGCCGTTCGGCTGGCCCGGGAGAACAGCCTTCTCAAGGCGAAGGTTGCGGCGTACGCCGCGGCAATGGACACGTTCCGCCAGTTCATGGTCGCGGCCGAGCAGATGGACAACAAGCTGCGGGCGTCAGTAAGCCTGCCGCTGATTCCGAGTGACATCCGGCTGATGGGCATCGGCGGCAGCCAGCCGCCCAGCCCGGAACCGCGAGTCGATGCGATGCTCCGGCGCGTGCGGCTCGAGCAGCAGTCGCTGGCTGAGATTCAGGTCGCGCTGAAAGAGCAGGAGTCGCGGCTGCAGTACGTTCCGTCAATCTGGCCGGTGCAGGGCTGGGTCGGGTCAGGGTACGGATACCGGCGAGACCCGTTCACCGGCCGCCGCGAAATGCACGCGGGCCTGGACATCGTCGCGCCCGCGGGCACGCCGGTCGCAGCGACCGGGGCCGGGCGCGTGGTCTACGCGGGCTGGAAGGCCGGCTGGGGCCGGTGCGTCGAAATCGACCACGGCAGCGGCATCCGGACGTTCTACGCACACTGCCGTTCGCTCAAGGTGAATAGCGGTCAGAAGGTTTCCCGGGGCGACGTTATTGCCACGGTCGGCAACTCCGGACGTTCGACTGGGACCCATCTCCACTACGGCGTGCTCGCCAGCGGCAAATGGGTGGACCCGAACAACTACGTCCTTATCCAGCTCAGCGCCAACTAGTCACTGTTTCCGCAACAACACAACCGGTAGCTTCTCGGCGCGGGTCGTGCCGCTGTAGCGGTACTCGACGCAGACGGCGTAGATGCCGGTCGGCGCCCGTGCTCCGGACGAACTGAACCCGTTCCAGCAGACCGTGCCGCGTGGTTCGGATGGGCGTCCGGAGAAGAGCGTTGCGACCTGCCTGCCGCCGAGGTCAAAGACCATTACCTTCAGTGTTCCTTTTGCCTCGGGTAACCGGTAGATGACAGCGAGGCTGTCCTCGAACCCGTCGCCGTCCGGGCTGAAACTAGAGAGGTTCAGGTCGAACAACCGCTGCGCTCCGCCGGGCGTGACGGTCAGCCGCAGGAAGTTGTTGGTCGTGTCGGCGTCGGGGCTGAGGAGCCGGGCGCAGAGGTCGGAGGTTACCGATGGACACACCAGGCCGGCTTGCATGGCCGTCTCCTGTCCCCGCGAGAGCGACGGCCCCCACAAGGTGGTATCATTTTCCCCAGGGTCAGGCAAAGCGTTGCCGTTGCGATCGAGGAAGACCGAGAGAGTCCAGTTATCCGCCGGCGTCCAGCCGCAGTTGGATACGTTCACTACGGCGAAGAGCGGCTCGCCGGGATTCCTCGTTGTGGAATCGGTCAGGGACAGGCCGGTGAGAGCCAGGTCGAGGTAACTGGTGCTGCTGTTGGCTGCGCCGGGCGTGCATCCGGCCGAGTCTCTGCAGGCCATCCAGTTCGAGACCGTGTCCGGGCCAAGCGCGTCGATACGCTCCCAAGAAATCCCGTCGCCCGCGTCGCGGGGAATCGAGTCGGTCGCGTCCCGGGGCGTGCCGAAGGTGCTCGTGTCGGCGAAGCCGTAGGTTGACGACGACACGAGGGTCACAGGGTCGTTGTTCTGGAGTTCGTCGCCGATAGTGGTGTTCCCGAGGGTGAGTATCAGCGTGCCCGGCCCGAAGCGGTAGGGCTGCTCGTAGCCGCCGAGCGCGGCCGTGTCGGTGTACTCGGGGTCGAGGACGACCGCATAGCAGTGTGGTTCCAGCCAGGTCGTGTAGAGGCGGAGTGACTCGGCCCTGAGAATCGAGGAGTCGTTCCAGGCGCGGATGTAATCGACCGCGTCGCCGTCAGTGAGGACCCAGTCGAGCAGGTCAATCACGGTGTCGCTCGTGTTGCAGAGCTCGACGAACTCGTTCCGGTCTTCAGGGTAGTGCACGCCGGTCTTGCCCGTCGGATTCGCCATCACCTCGGTGATGACGACGCGACTGGCGCAGGTCAGCGCGAGCAGCAGGGCCGTTCCCACGCCGGGAGGATAGTCGGCATCAGCCGGGTTGTCAACCCGTGCCGTCCGGCCAAGGTACGACCGGCGCCCTGTCGTGCAGCGGTCCGAACCAGGCCGCAGCCATCCGGGCCTGCCGAGTCTCAAAACCTGACCTTTCACCTGCAGTTCGTGTGGGTTCTGCCGCAATGACCCACCAAATCGGAGAGCCAGTCGGAGTTGCCGCGCATCAACCATATCTGATTGCGGGAGCCAGACTCCCGTCGCGATTGGCCGGAATCGCTGGCCGCAATTCTCACCAGTGACCTGCTCCGAACGCCACGCGATGCAATCCCAGTCGCCGAACCTGGAATGCCTCCAACGACCTGATTCCGGCCGCAGCGCTGGAGGGAACCTTCCTAGTTGCTCCTCAAGAAGCTCGGCAAGTTGGTTACGAGGTTCTCTGCAGAGTGGTTCGGGAAGGAACTTGGATGGGATAGTGGACTGCAGCTCGGCAGGGACCTTAGGATGGAACCTGACTCGTTACTCGGCAAGGACTCGGAGAAGGATCTCTCGTCGTTGCTTGCGAAATGGCGGAAGAAGTAGCGCTGGAAACAGCCGCACAAATAGCCGTCGTCGTTCCTCGCCAAGTCCCTTGCATCGTGACTTCGCAAGCTGCGCGGATAGCTATGGGGGAGGCATAGGAGGGGACATGGCGGCAATGGTGAATAGTGGATTGAGAATACGGAACTTAGGCAGGATTCCGGCCGCTGCCGGAATGTGTGCTATAGTGTACATTTCGGCCGACCCGATTCGAGACAGCGTCGCCTCTGGCCACGCGCTGAAGGACCACGAGGAACCACGCCCGAACGGCCTTCCCCGATCCTCAGAAGGCGTTCTGGCAAAGCCCACCGGTGCATGCACCGGTGGGCCCCGGGGTGTACCCGGGGGATGCCCCACTCGGCTCTCAAGCCTGCTTGCGCGGGGGCAGAAAGGCACACAAGCGGATGAGATGTATGAACATCAGACCGATTCGGCCAGGTTCCGGCCACTGCTTACGGGGCGGGCTTGCGCCTGCCCCGCTCTCCTTGCGTTCTGATTCCGATCTCTACCTTAGCCTCAACCTCAACCTTCTCCGGCTATCTCGTCACTACCGCTTTCTTCACCGACCGAAACCCCGGCGTGTCGAGACGGCAGAGCCGGACCGAGCTTCGCGTGCATTATTCTAACCAAGGTGTCCCGATTTACACTGTATTACAGGTAAGATGAGGAACCGGGAAATATAGGAAGTGTCCCTCTTTCCCCCGGGAAATATAGGAAGTGTCCCTCTTTCCCCCGTCAAGCGCCACCCCCGGCGACGCAATGCTCGCGTTCGGGTCGGGACTCAATCTGTGTCCATCTGCGTTCATCTGTGGTTCCATTGGATTTGGTTGCGGCCTCCGAGGCTGCGCTAGGGCCTCTGTGGTTACGTCTACATCGGTTCCAGGGTCCCGGTGAAGACTTGACTTCACTCCGCCGCGCAATATCCTAGAACCTCAATGGGAGCCTCTCCTTCCGCGACGGTGGTTGAACTGGTTGAGCGGTTCGAAAAGGACCGCAGGGTCTCCCTATCTTCTGACAACACAGAAGAACAACTCCGCGTCCCCGTTCCGGCAATTCGGCGTTCGACCTTCGTCGCTCGCACTTTCCTCGCGCCGGTCATCCACGAAGAGTCAATCAAGGCCTGCCCTGAGCGAAGCCGAAGGGTCGCGGGTGCCTCCAAGGCCCCGGACCACACCTTCCGCATCGGCGGCCGCCGACATCGTACCGGGCTTGGCACCCGTACTCCTTTGACTTTCGGGCTTTGTGCGGCTGCATTTCGCTTGTACTGTGAGGTGAACTATGGACACAATTGAGACCCAAAGCAAGACCGATGCCGCACTGGCCCGTCGCATTGTCAGCGACCCCAAAGTGATGGCTGGGAAGCCGGTCATTCGTGGAACGCGACTGACGGTTGATCACATTCTGAATCGGCTCGCCCACGGCGACACGGCGGAAGACATCCTTGCCGAGTACGCGTACCTGCAGCCGGACGACATTCGCGCCAGCCTGCTGTTTGCATCGCGCTGTATGGAAGACGTTTCCTGCCTGTCGGTCACAGCGCCGGCTTGATGCGATTCGTGCCAGTCGTGGCAGACCAGGGCCGTGAGCCGTCAGCCGCAAGCTATCAGCCCGCATCCCCGTGCCCGCTCGACTTCCGCCTTGCGCACGCCTCACGAATCCCCCCTTTCCTCTCCACTTCTGCCTTCTGCCCTCTGACTTCTGACTTCGGCTGGAGTCACTCTACTGCCCCACTCCGCGCACTTGACCACTCTCATCTTCCTTGACGCCGCGGTTCGATGGGGCTATATTGACTCGGAAATATCTGTGAAAGGAACAAGACATGACCCGACGTGCGCTGGACCTTATCGAAAACATCAAGGCGCTCCCCGATACTGAAAAGCTGGAAGTGGTTGACGGTATCCTGCTTGAGCTTGACAAACCTGACCCGGAAATAGACCGGGTCTGGGCCGATGAAGCCAGAGCCAGGTGGCGGGCATACCGCGAAGGCCGCGCTGGCCACGTCTCCTATGCCGAGGTTATGGCCCGTCACCGGCGTAAGTGAGAATACGCTTCCTCTCCGTTGCGCGACAAGAAGTCGATGATGCCTTCGCGTGGTACCAACGTCAGTCGGCGGGACTTGGATACGAGTTCCTTGATGAACTCGACCGTGTCGTTCGTCGCATCAAGACCTACCCTGAGTCATGCGCGGAACTGACTCACGGCCTGCGCCGGGGGTTGCTTAGTCGCTTTCCATACGGCCTGGTCTATGGAGAGGCCGCCGACTCAATTGTCATCGTAGCCGTGGCGCACCTCCACCGTGCGCCGCGCTATTGGATAGACCGGCTTGAGGACGCTGACGGTGACGACCGCGAGTTCCGCGCGTCAGACCGGCCCGCCACGAAACGACCCCGGCCTGCCCGGTCCCGCAAACGCTGAAAGCCGCTAGCTGTGAGCTGTAAGCTGTCAGCCATCTTCTCCGCTTGACTCCGCCCAATCCCCGTCCTATCCTACAACCTTCATGGACACGGGATTCCTGCCGGACTTGACGCAGGCTGCGGGCTCGTGTCTGTACTGCAACCTGCACGATGCAGACCGGCCACTCGCGCGTCACGGCGCCTCGGCCTTGACGGAAGCTGTAAATAGGGGAAGTGTCCCTCTTTTCCCCTCTTTCAGGATGTCCCGCGCGAGCTACTTATGGCCGGTCCTCGCCTCTTCTAGCGGGGGAATCAGTGACAGGCCTTATTTCGGGGGAATTCGGGGGACAGTAAATGGTTATTGACACGGCTGAGAATCATGGCCAGTCACCCGATTCGCTGCCGGCGGCATTCCTCGTTCATCGTTCTTTCGTACGTCGTTCGTCGTTGGTCAGATGGAAGTTGAAGCTCTGACGGCTGACGGGTCCGAATAGGAGCATGGCCGAGAAACCGCATTGGTCGGCTGCCGAGTTGAAGGTCGTAGACCGCTGCGTACGAGGAATAGCGCAGGGCCGTTATCCTTCACGAGCGGCGGCCAACAGGGATTGCCGCAAACGCCTCGAAGCCCTGCGGCGCAGGCAG
>DDXO01000119.1 GCA_002347155.1 Caldifarciminota bacterium UBA2258 | reverse complement strand
GAAGGTTCTGGCCAGCGGCAGGACCAAGCCGGGTTCATACACCAGCGTCTGGAACGGAACGGACTCCAAGGGCCAGCGACTGGCCAACGGCGTATACTTCTATGCGCTGGACAACGGCGCGAAGAGAATCAGCCGCAAGGTTGTCCTGACCGAATAGGACGGATGGTCCACTACGAGCAGGCTGCCCGCATTCTTGCGGGCAGCCTGCTCGGTTCCGCATGGCACCGCTGCAGACTTGGCGGCTTGCTGCAAAGCAGACGGGTCGGTTTGACAGGGAACCTCGGAAGCCCTACAATCGCATCAACTGAAAGGCGGTGTTGAAGTGAGAATCAGACCTGCACGGTTGACGGTCTGTGCTGCTCTCATGGCCGCGGTCGCGACAAGTCATGCTCAGTATGTCGAGGACTCGATAGACGTGGGTCACGCGTGGGTCGGGAGCCTGGCCTACAACAGCCGCGAAGATGTTCTGTACGGCCGATGTCAGCAGGCGAGCATCTTCTTCGCGATATCCTGCGACAGCAACAAGGTCATCAACTCGTATGATCTCAGCTACCCGCGCCAGATGGCGTATGATTCTATTGACAACAAGGCCTACTGCGCATACGAGGGAGCGGAGGAGGAGTCACTGGCGGTCATCGACGGAAGAACGCACGCGCTTATCAAAAGTATCAGGATGCCGGGCGCGACGACGCCAGTTTGGGACCCGGCCTCAGACCGGGTCTACGTGTCGTGCCAGTCCACGAACAAGGTGGCAGTAGTCGACTGCGCAACCGACTCTCTGCTAGAGTACATATCCGTCGGAGCCTGTCCGCTGGGAATGTACATCAACACGCTGCGGCGGAAGTTGTACGTGATGAACGCCGACGCCGGAACCGTGTCTGTTATCAACATGGAAACGAACCAGGTAGTCAAGACCGTCGCCACTGGGACTGCAGGCGCTGGATACTACAGCCGAAGCGTGGACAAGTTCTACTGCACAGGGGACCAAGGGCATTGCGCGGTCATCGGCGGGCAGTCCGACTCGGTTGTTGTGCGCGTCACGTTGCCGGGCAACGCTAGCATGATGAGCGCCGCCGGCAATGAGAAGAAGGGACTCGTCTACGTGGGCACGGCCTCTTCCTCTGGGAGCGAAGACTACGTTGCGACGCTGTCGATGCAGAACGACTCGCTGTTGGATACCACGTTCATCGGTCGAGAACCGTGGGGCGTCGCGTGTTTCGAGCCGAGCGGACTGGTGTATTGCGCCTCGGCAATCACCAATCAGGTGTGCGTGCTCGACGGCACCGGTATTGTGGCTACCCTTTCAGTCGGCGACTACCCCTATGTCTTTGCCTCCGTTCCACGCTACGGCAGGCTATATCTCGGCCATCTGGCCAGCCAGTATGTCTACGTCTTGAGGGACACTTCGGCAGGCGTGTCCGAGCAACAGCATCCGTGGCCCGAGTTCAGCGACGCGGTCAGTGCGGTGCCGAATCCGTTCGCGAGCAGCGTGACTCTTGTGTGGAACTCGCCTCACAGGGTTGGCGGAGTTGTACGAGCATACGCGCAGGATGGAAGGCTAGTGAGGCAAGTCCGGATGCCCGCTGGCAATGCTCGCTGGGTCTGGGACGGCCGGGATGACGCGGGGAACGTGATGGCACCCGGCGTGTATGTTGTTGAAACCGGCACCGGCGGCCGTCAGAAGGTTGTCAAGTTGCAGTAGCTGGCCGCATGACTTGGAGGAGCTGACGTGAAACTCAGACACGGTCTGCTGGCATCAGTGGTCGCCCTGTCCGTCTTGGCAAGGGCGGCTCACGGGCAGTACGTTGAGGACTCGATAGACGTTGGCGCGGGGTGGGTCGGGAGTCTGGCCTATAACTCGCGCGCGGACGTCGTCTACGGCGGGTGCCAATTGGCAGGGACTTTCTTCGCGATTTCCTGCGACAGCAACAAGGTGGTAGGATCGCACGCTCTCGATTGGCCCCGCGACGTGACCTATGACTCCATCGACAATAGGGGCTACGTGGCCTTCGCGGGTGCAGAGGAGGATTCGCTCGCAGTGATAGATGGGTCCACTCACCAGATAGTCAAGAAGATCGAGATGCCGGGCGCGACGACGCCGGTCTGGGACTCGGTGTCAAACCGATTGTACGTGTCGTGCCAGTCCACGAACAAGGTGGCAGTGGTCGACTGCGCAACCGACTCCCTGCTAGAGTACATATCCGTCGGAGCCTGTCCGCTAGGAATGTACATCAACACGCTGCGGCGGAAGCTGTACGTTCTGAACTACGACAACGGAACCGTGTCCATCGTCAATATGGCGACAAATCAGGTTATCAAAACCGTGACTGTCGGCGGCACGCCGAATGCGGGCTACTACTCGCCAAGCGTGGACAAGTTCTACAGCGCGGGCGCCTATGGCTACTGCACCGTCATTGACGGAGCCGGGGACTCGATTGTCGCGCGTGTTCAACTACCGGGCACGAATGCTGACATTCAGTGCGCGACCGGGAATGCAGATGAAGCTTTGGTGTACCTAGGGACATACCACTGGCCTGTCTCCTACGTGGCAACGGTGTCGGCACATACGGACTCCTTACTGGATACCATATGTCTCGGTTCCGCCCCTTACGGTCTTTCGTACTACGTTCGCAGTAGGTTGCTGTATTGCGCTCCGGCAGGGGCCAAGCAAGTGGCGGTGCTCTCGGGAGACGGTAGCCGGATACTAGAACTGCTACAGGTGGGCGACGGTCCATTCGTGTTCGCTCAGGTTCCACGTCATGACAGGCTGTACCTCGGTCATCTGAACTCGAGTCTCGTCTATGTTCTGCGGGATACGTCAACGGGTATCACAGAGGCCCCGCAGTGGCGTGCCGAATTCCGTCCACCGTTGCGGGTCACTCCGAGCCCATTCAGTCGGAGTGTGACGGTCGCGTGGAGTCCTACCACCACGGGCGGTGTTGCTGTGCGAATCTATGCGCAGGACGGCCGACTGGTCAGGAGCGTCCAGGTGTCCTCTGACGTCTGTCGCTGGGGCTGGGACGGCCGAGATGACACGCGAAGAGCAACGGCACCCGGAGTATATGTCGTTGAGACGAGCACGGGCGGCCGTCAGAAGGTCGTCAAGTTGAGGCAGTAGTCTAGTTCATGCTGACTCAGAAAGGAGGAAATGTAGCAGCACAAGTCCGTCAGGAGCCGCGGCAGCATACATGCTGCCGGCAACAACTCTATCCGCATTTCGTAAGGTCCTAGCTTTGACTTTGGAGGGGAAATGAGAAAGCGAGTTCGAGTTCGGTTTCCGTTGCTGCTGGCGGTGATGGCGCTGTTCCTCACCGTCAGCCAAGCTCCGGCTGTGTACCAGCCGGTGGTGGTGCTGAAGCACCCGTTTGCATCTGAGCATATCGGTCCGCAGGGGATCATCGTCAGAGACAGTCTGGTCAGGCACAGGAAGCTTCTCGCGACGCTGTATCGAACCGACCTGACGGATAGCCTGACCGTCGAGGGCGGCACCAATGACTCGGGTCTCTGCATGCTGCTCTTCGACCGATGGCCGAACGTCGGCAGTCCGGCCGAGCCGGGCAGCGTCGAGCGCTTGGATATCTCCCTGCCCGGTACGTACCGCGCGACCAGAACCGCGTCGGGATTCAGCTTCGAGCCGCTTCGGATAGAGCGGCTCCAGGTGACAGGCAGAACCGGCGAAACGCTGGAGGTCTTCCTGCCGTTGTCGGTTTCGCTCCGCGATACCACGATAGGTACAGGGCCCTTCGGGTTCGACTTTGTGGTCCTGGGAGACCCTCACGTCGCCATGTGGAAGAAGTCTATCAACGGGAAGGGCGACTTCGGGACAGAATTGTGGGACGACTCAGACAACGACCCTGGCGAAAGGCCCCACCCCATCCCGACACTGGAAGCCTGCGTGGATTACATCAACACCTACCTGGTCGGCCAGTCGTACAACGCGCGTTTTGTGGCAGTCGTCGGTGACGTCACGCATTCGTCTGAGCGTTCCGAATACCAGAGGGCTCGTCAGATCCTCTCCGGACTAGATGACGAGATCTTCCTCGTGCCGCTCCTGGGCAATCACGACGGGTGGCCCTACGTCGGTGGTCCGAACAACTACAATGAGCAAGCCCCCGATTCAGTCTGTATCGGGGAGTACTTTGTCGACGCCTTTCGAGGTGTGTACGATACACTCCGCTCCGTAAAGCCCGTACCCAATTGGCATCAGTCCGACCAACTACTGACTCCTGACTCGACCGCTGAGGGCTATCGTAGAGGTAGCTACTTCGTGAACTTCGCTTTCAGCTACCAAGGTGCGAGATTCATCGTCACTGACTTCATCTCGCGCACTCATCCTCCTCGCATACCCGGTTTCGACTACCCCGGCCTCATGTACGAACCAGACACGTATCACGGCGAACCATACCATTGGACGCTGGACTGGCTTGAGTGGCAGGTAGGTGGTGTACAGGATGGCGAGAGAGTGGTGTGCCTCGGGCACAATCCCTACATGCAATGGGACACCTTCGGTTTCAACAGGAACTTCTCCCTCGCCGAACTCCGTGACATAGGGAACTGCGGCGTCAAGAACAACAAGCCTATTGCGACCTCCATCGGCGGGCACATGGAGAATCGTACCGGCCGTCAGCTCTGTGACGGGGACACCATCTGTGACTTTTTCGTGCTGGACGGTGCTTGCCATGGCATTGTGTACTTGTTCCGTGTCAGGGACTCGGTCCGCCTGCAGGTCACGCACTCCAACCCCGGGCCGACTCTGAGCCGCACCGTGAGTTTCACGGCAGACTACGACTTCGAAGGGGAGAGCAACGAGCCGGCCTACTACTGGTGGGACTTTGGCGATGGCTCGCACGCCGGTGGTGCGAGTCTTTCCAGCCCCAGCCATGTGTACCTCAACCCAGTCCGCGATACGGTATACAAGGTGTCGGTGAAGGTCACGACCAGGTCATGCAGACCTGTGTGGGCTTCAGACACGGTTCACGTGCAGCATGCCGAGGGCGGCTGGACGGAACTGACTCCGATGCCGGATCGGCCCTCTCGCAAGTCCATCAAGGACGGCGGCTGCATGGCGTACGACGTATCGAGGGACCTGATCTACGCGTCCAAGGGCAACAAGACCGGCGACTTCTATTCTTACAACGCGCAGATGAATACATGGACTGATCTTAACAACCGAGTCCCGCTGGGTGCGGAAGGCAAGCAGGTCTACAAGGGCTCGGTCATGTGCTCGGACGGCGTTGGCAGCGTTTTCCTGACGAAGGGCAACAACACCCTCGGGTTCTGGCGCTATTGGGCTGCGTCGAATTTCTGGCTCCAGTTGCCGGGGGGCGTGCCGCTCGGTAGGTCGTACAAGAAAGTCAAACAGGGTGCATCGCTGACATGGGCGCCTCACAACGGCACTGGCTCGGATACTGGCTTCATATACTTACTCAAGGGCTATCGCAACGAGTTCTACCGGTACGACCCGCGGAATAACTCATGGGATACGCTGACGGATGCTCCTGTTGGACCCAATAACCGCAGGAAGTGGGACGCCGGTAGCTGGATAGTCGCCGATCCCAGGCCGGGGCAGCACTGGATCTACGCCTTCAAGGCGAAGTACCACGAGTTCTACGTCTACGATACAGATGCCGATACGTGGAGCGGACCCAAGAACGCGATGCCGATTCCCGGCAGTGCGAAGAGCAAGAAGGCGAAAGACGGCTCCTGTGCCGTCTGGTACGATGGGACGATATACGCATTCAAGGGCGGCAACACGCAGGAGTTCTGGCGCTACTTCCCGGAGCTTGACACGTGGGCGGAGCACGAGACCATCCCATCGGTCGGCTCGACCGGCACCCGCAAGAGGGTGAAGGCCGGCGGCGCTCTGGCTGCGCACCCCAGCATGGGCGTGCTCGCCTTCAAGGGTAACAACACCCGCGAGATGTGGCGGTTCGTGCCGGTTCAGAACCAGGTGATGGCCGCAGTCCCACGTCGTGCCGCGGGCTCGGCGTCACTCGGAGGCGGTCCGACGTTGGGTGGTGAGGAACCGCTGATGGACGGGCTCGCGGCGGCGAAGCCCCGTTGGAACTGGCAGGGCACTTGGGTCTGCTACTCCAAGACCGACACGCTCACGGACCGCGAGCAGATATACCAGTGCATGTACGGGACGTCTACGCCAGAACAGCGGGTCGTGAATATGGACGAGGACTGCGAGGAGCCGGTCTACAGTCCGAACGGTCAGTACATCGCCTTCCAGTTGGAC
>DDXO01000094.1 GCA_002347155.1 Caldifarciminota bacterium UBA2258 | reverse complement strand
AGACTTTTCGGCCAGACTCCTAGTGGCACTGCCGATGAGTACCCGAAGCCACTGCCTGGCATGTCTGGCTGCATTCGCCGTCGTCGCGGCGCTACGGTGCACCTGGGACGCGCCCCGGGACAATCCGCTCGACCCGTCGCTGGGCGGCAATATCAGCGGTCGCGTGTTCACGCGGCGCGCGACGCCGATACCCGGGGCCAGCGTGTACCTGCCTGGCATGGGTCGGTTCGCGACGACTGACTCGGCCGGCAGCTTCGACCTGCACGGATTGCCCGAAGAGAACGCGTGGGTCTACTTCAGAGCCGACGGCTATGCACCCGAGTCTGTGCTCGTGTCGCTGGCCAAAGGAGTTGTGGACACCCTGACCGTGTACCTGGACGGACTGCCATACCTCCTGAACTGCTCGGTGACAACGCACGTCTACGGCCGGAGTTGGCCGCCCAAACCACTGAAGTTCTGCAGGCTGACCGCTGCTGCGGGCGACCTCGACGGCGCGTCGGACGTGGACTCGGTGTGGGTGGAGATACCTGCTATCGGCTATTCGCAGCGTCTCCCCTACGACTCGGACAGGAAGCTGTTCGTTCAGACGCTCTGGGACAGGGACCTGCCCGGAGAGGAGTTAGACACTCTCGTCGGACAGGAAGTGTGGTTCTGTGTGGTGGACCTGGAGTCAAAGCTCACGGTGTGTACGTTGCCCGGGGTATGCCGCATCATCACCGAGCTGCCCGAGCCGGCGTTCCCGTCCGGGGGCCTCGACAGTCTTTCGAGCGACACGCTCTTTTCGTGGCAGCGCTTCGACCCCGGCTTCGGCGTAAGCTACCACGGCGAGATAGTCCGGATCGAGGGCGGGAGCCCGACCGGCGTCGCCGCCGAGTTCGACACGCCTGATACGGCCATGCTGGTTAACTCGTCCCAGTTGGCTACTGGTGACTACTACTGGACCATCGAGGCCATCGACGGATTCGGCAATTCCTCCCGCTCAGCCGAGGAGCTTTTTCATGCGGAATGAGCGCACGAAGGACGAGGTGAAGACGGAAACGGCTGGGCAGGTGACTTACGATGCGCTGTTCCGCGTCAGCCAGATATTCAACTCGATACTGGACCCGGATGCGCTGTTCGGCCAGGTGCTCGATGAGGCGCTCAGGACTATGAACGCCGAGCGCGGTCTGCTGTTGCTTGTGGACGAGGATACCCGCAGACTCGAAGTGCGCGCCGCCCGGCACATCGTCGAGAAGTCCGAGGTGCGCACTGTCCGACAGGGGCCGCCGTGGCCAACGCCGAAGTCCGAACCCGGCACTTCGGAACTCGACGCCCGGCATTCGGAATTCGACTTGAGCGGCGTGTCGCGTACGGTGCTCGATGACGTCGTGTCGAAGCGCGAGGCCAGGGTGTTCGTGGACGCGCCGGCCTCGTTCCCCGGTGCGCAGAGCATCATCATCGGCCAGGTGCGTTCGGTGGCGGTGGCGCCGCTCATCAGCCGCGAGCGGCTGGTTGGGGCCATCTACGTGGACAGCCGCACCAACCGCAACGTCTTCAGCGATGACGCACTGCTCTTCCTGCGTCCGTTCGCCAACATCTCCGCCCTGGCCATCGAGAACGCCCGNNGGCGAGACCGGCACCGGCAAGGAACTGGTGGCACGGGCGATTCACTATTCCGGCCGGCGCAAGGAGGCGTCTTTCGTGGCTGTGAACTGCGGGGCGATACCCGAGAACCTGCTCGAGTCCGAGCTCTTCGGCCACCGGAAGGGCTCCTTCACCGGCGCTGTTACCGACAAGCAGGGCCTGTTCGAAGCGGCAAACGGCGGCACGATTTTCCTCGACGAGGTCTCGGATCTGCCGAGGCCGCTCCAACCCAAGCTCCTGCGCGCCCTGCAGAACGGGGAGGTGCGCCGGGTAGGCGATGTCGACATCCATCATGTCGACGTACGGGTGATGAGCGCCACGAACCGCGACCTGGGACAACTTGCCCGGGAAGGCACGTTCCGCGAAGACCTCTACTACCGGCTGAACGTCATTCCGATTGAGCTGCCGCCGCTGCGCCAGCGCCGCGACGACGTCCCGCTGCTGGCCGGCCATTTCCTTGCCGCCAGCGCCAAGCGCCAGGGTAAGAAGGTGACCGGCATCGCCCAGTCGGCACTCGACAAACTCGTGAACTCCTCCTGGCCGGGCAACATACGCCAGCTCGAGAACACCATCGAACGGGCCGTGGTCCTCTGCTCGGGCGACAGGCTGACCAAGAACGACATAATGCTCCCGCGACCTGCCGACACGGACCTGGCAATAGAAGGCACCACCGCGGAAATCGAGAAACGAGTAGTCCTCGACCGCCTCAATGCGTTCAACGGCAACCGGACGCGGACCGCGGCCAGCCTTGGCATATCGCGCCGGACCCTCCTCAACAAGCTGGCCGAGTGGAAGCGCGAGGATGAGACTGGCAAAGAAGTGATCCAGTGATCCAGAGATCGAGTGATCGAGTGAAGGAGTCCTGCACTGGACCACTGGACCACTCGACCACTTGGCCACTCGCGCCCCTGGCAGCGGCATGAACCGCACTGAGAGATACCGGGTTCTTGAGACCATCCAGGAAGGCATGGCCGCGGTCACGTACAAGGCCCACGACCGTGTCCTGGACCGCACCGTTCTGCTGAAAGTGCTGCACGCCCGACTGGCCGCGGACACGGACCTGGTCCAGCGGTTCCGCCGTGAGGCGCTGCTCCAGGCAAGGCTGAAACACCCAAGTATCGTCACCGTCTACGACTTCGGAACAGAAGATGACTTCTACATCGCGTCTGAGTTCATCGAAGGCCGGACCCTGGAGGCGCTGCTTAAGGAGAAAGGACGCCTGACGCTTGCCGAACTCGTCCCTATCCTGCGGAGAGTCGTGCGCGCGCTCGCCTACGCCCACGGTCAGGGCGTAGTTCACCGTGACCTGAAACCGGCCAATATCATGGTCTCCGACTCCGGCGAGGTGAAGCTGACGGACTTCGGACTCGCCTGCGCCCGCGACCTCGGAGATCTCACGCAGGAAGGATGCGTCATCGGCACTCCATCCTACATGTCGCCGGAACAGGCCCGGGGACTGAAGGTAGACGCGTCCACCGACATCTTCGCCCTGGGCATCATCATCTACCAGGCGCTGAGCGGGGCTAACCCGTTTGCCGCAGCAACCTGTGCCGACGCGCTGAGCCGGGTGCTTAACCACCTGCCTCGCCCGTTGTCGGAAGTGGCGACCGGCCTGCCGCCGGGTTTGAGCGAGTTCGTGGAGAGGATGCTTGCCAAGAGCGCCGTCGAACGCCCGGGGTCGACCGAGGAACTGGTGCGGCTGTTCTCCGCGCCGGCGACCACGGCCCGACAAGTGCGCCGCCGGCGGCGTGCGGTTCTGGCGGCAGTCCTCGCACCGGCGATTATGGCCGCGGTGGTCGTCCCGCTGGTCCTTGTCCATGCCCATCGTCCAAGCGAACGGCCGCGAGCAGTCGAGGCGGCATGGAATCCGGTGTTGGACACCTCGCAGACCACGACGTCCGTGCTGCCGAGCGCAGGTATACCCGTGCCCGAGCCGTCCCTGGACACACCCCGTACAGCCGCGGACACAGCGCCTCCCGTGTCGGGCACCGGAATACCGGAGTCCTCGGCTCCTCAGGCCCTTCCCGAGGAATGCCGGCTTCGGCTGGTGGTGACGCCATGGGCCTACGTCGCCATCGACGGCCGCATGCTCGGCACCACTCCACTGACGAGCGAGCCGGTGCTTTCGCCCGGCCGGCACGTCATCACGCTGCGCCACCCGAACTACCCGGAGGTAACACGGACCGTGGAACTGAGCCGTCCGAACTGCACGCTTGCCTTCAACCTCGACCGTGAGGTAGCCGAGCTTGATATCCGCGTCACCCCTTGGGCGGTTGTAGCGATTGACGGCCAGGTAGTTGACACCACGCCCATGGACCGGCCCCTCCGCGTCGTCCTTGGCGACCATAGAATCACCCTGACCCACCCCGAACTGGGGGTTCGGCGCGAGTCGGTCCGTGTTGACTCGGCCCGGGTCTACCGACTGACATACGACCTGTCTTCTGAATCGGCACGAAACCTGCAGGGAGGTGATTGAGATGTTAGGTCTGCTGACCTTGATCTTGGTGCGAAGCTGGCAGCCGTGCGTTGCCATGCCCACGCCCGGCTACGCTTTTGGCTGCGCCGCAGTGGAGTCGCGGGTATACGCAATCGGCGGGCTCATATCCGAGGTCGACTCCGTTGTACCCCGCACCGTGGTGGAGGCCTATGACGTCACGGCCGACTCCTGGATTCTTAGCTTTGCCCCGCCTCCCGGACCGCGGTGGTACTCCGGCTGTGCTGCGCTCGACGGGAAAATCTATGTGATTGGCGGGACTGACGGTGACACCGACCTGAGCCGGGTCGACCGCTTCGACCCGTCTACGAACACCTGGGATACCGTGGCTCCGCTCCCCTGGCCGCGCTCGTCGCTGGCCGGCTGTGAGTACGGAGGCCGCATCTACGCGATTGGCGGATACTCCACGACGCTGGGCTTCCAGCGTTCGGTTGCGCGCTTCACCCCTGACTCCGGCATGGGCCGTTGGGACGTTGTGGACTCTCTCAACACGCGCCGGGCCAACTCGGCGGCCGCAGTAGCCGCAGGCTGGATGTGCGCGGTCGGCGGCGTCTACTTCAGCAATCTGTCGAGCTTCGAGTTCAGCGGAGGAAGCTGGTGGGCGAAGTCCAGCCGATACATGAAATCCGCCCGCAGCGGAGCCGCAGCCGTCGGCTGGGACGAGTGGCTATGCGCCATCGGTGGTCAGAACAAGGATGGGCCCCTCAGTTCAGTCGAGGCGGTCAGCATGGTGAGGGTAACCGAGCCCTGGCGGTATCTGCCGCAGATGACCGTGCCCCGGGTCTTCTGCGGAGCCGCGGTTGTCGACACAAACATAATCGTCATCGGCGGCCGGGGCACCCACGGTCCCGAGCCGTCAGTTGAGAGAGGGAACACGTCGCTGTTCCCGTCCGGCGTCAATGAACCAGAGGGCCGAACGCAGGTGCAGAACGTCCGGAGCCGGGCCACGATCGCCTCCGACCGCATCCGTATCGACTGCCGCAGCGCAGCCATCTATGACGGTTCCGGTCGCCGCGTCTTCTCCGGCTCCGGCCCGGTTGATGTCCGGCTGACGCCCGGTGTCTACTTCGCGCGTGTGACAGAAGAGGACGACCAGCTTGTGACCGGCACAATCACGGTCGTCCGATGATCTTCCTGCTGCTCGTTGCCGCGATAGCGCCGCTCGACAGCGTTTATCGGGCGGGTGGCTACGAGCGCGTAGTTCAGCTTGCGCCCGGGTTTCTCGCCGACTCGGCGCTCACCGCTGGCGATTCGGTCGCAGTGAACCTGACCCATGCCTCTGCGCTGGTGGCGCTGGGCCGCACAGATGAAGCCTCCGCAGTGTTCCGAACTCTCGTGGCCAAAAACCCGAATCTGACGCTCGACCCCGAGGCTGTTTCTCCCAAGATCCGTGCTGTGTTCGGATCAGTGAAGGCGGAGGCGGTAGTTACACCGCCGCAGCCGAAGAGCATGCCGCCCGAGACCGTCTACCTTCGGCAGCCGGTGCCGCTGTCGGTGTTGGTGCCCGGCCTGCACCAGATAACGACTGGCCGGTCGGCAGTGGGATACGCGCTGGCCGGCGCGACCGCGCTGTCCATTGCCGGACTCGTGCTCAGCCATGTCGAATACAACTACGCCCGCGCAGACTACCTGCAGGCATCCTCACCGCAGGCAATCGCTGACCGCTACCGGGACGCGAACAACTGGTCGCACGCCCGGGTGGTCTTGTCCGGAACCACGGCAGCATTCTGGCTGACCAATCTGATTACCGCGCTTCGTTCCCCGTGAAATAGCCTACCATCAGTGTGCAGCAACTGCACACACCAGCGCTCTGTAACTCAGCCCGGGCCGCCCTGCTGACAGCCTCGCTCCTTGGACAGGAAGTCCGATTGTGACTGGCATGCTAGTTGCTCTGGCACAGTACGTGACACCGCATTCCCTAGCCTCCCCTGAATGGCAGTCACTTGCGGCACTCGGAACGGCAGTGGCTCGTGCAGCACAGCGGCCTGCCTCGGTGTCACGTCTATCGTCTGGGCGCTGCCAATCCGTATAGTCCAGCCGGTAGTTCAGTCCTCAAGATAGAGGGCTCGGTCGTCGAGAGGCGGTGCGGTATCCCTGCTGCGCACCGCCTCTCTACGTATTTCCCTGACCGGCAACCGAGCGTGGTGATTCGGGTCCGAACCTTCAATCGTCACTCGTGTTTCGCTCTTTCGGATCTGGCACGCCTGCGTCCGCGTGCTATCGTCTCTCCCCATGTGAATCATGGGGCTTGTTTGACCCTCGCAGCGTAGCCGCTATCCTGTCCGCATCAGATGCTCTTCGGCCCGGTGCAGTTCGCTGACGAGTCCGAGCGCGTGCGTGATACTGCTTTCCCTGCTGGCGGCGTTCGGAGTCAGCGGCACGCTCGACAAGGCCTTCGCCCTCGCGGGCAGCAACGCCCCGCAACTGAGACTCGCCCTTTCCCGCCTGCCGGCCGAGCAGCGCCCGGCAGCCGAGTTCCTGCTTGAGAACATGCCGGCCGCGGACCTTGCGCAGATGCCCGCCTCGACGTTCGAGCAGAATGTGTCGCTCGCCTTCAAGGCCCGCGATTCCCTGCCGTGGGGCAGAAGGATACCCGAAGACCTGTTCCTGCACTACGTTCTCCCCCACCGCGTAACGCAGGAGCCGCTCTCCGACTGGCGAGGCATGTTCTTCGACTCGCTCTATCCGCTCGTCCGGAACTGCACTTCGATGACCGCGGCCGCCATGCAGGTGAACATCTGGACCGGACGCAAAGCGACCTACAGGCCGAACGCGCCGCGCGACCAGGGACCGCTGCAGACCCTCCTCTCCGGCTGGGGTCGGTGCGAGGAACTCGTTATCCTGTACGCGGACGCGTGCCGGGCCATCGGCATCCCCGCTCGTGAGGCATATACGCCCTACTGGACTGCGGGCGACGGCAACCATGCCTGGCCGGAAGTCTGGATTGACGGTGAGTGGTACCCGGCGCACGCTTTCGAGGCAGTTGACTCGCAGCATTTCCGGTTCAAGAAGGACACGATACGTACCGCCTACGTCTTCGCCGTGAGCTACGGCGTACCCGAAGGCGCTGCGAACGTGTACCGTCGCGAGCCGGGTTGCGCGGTCATCAACGTGACTGAAGACTACACGCCCGTCGGATTGCTGCGCGTATTCGTGACACGCTCCGGCAGGGCCGCCAGCGGTGCGCCGGTCTGCGTCTCGGTGTTCAACAGTGGCGCACTGCGGCCGGTCGCCCGCGACACCACCGGCGCCGACGGCTCCTGGTCTATCCCTACCGGCGCAGGCGAAGTCTGCGTCACCGCCGGCGCGAGGTCGGACTGGTGCGGGGCAGTTGCCCGTATCCCGGCCGGCGAGACCACGGACGTCCGCTTCGACCTCGACAGACCGGAGTGCCTGCCCTCGTATTTCTGGCTCTGGTACCCACTGCCAAAACCATGAAAGCGGTGACCTTCTGTTTTTCGCTGTGGCTGGTCGCGGCTGCCCGGCCTTTCGCCTCGCAGCAGGATTCTGCCCTACTGGCGCTTGCACCGGACTCACTCCGTCCGGCCTTCGACTCGGCGCTTCTGGACGCCGGGCAAAACTGGCCGGAGTTGGCGTTTGCCGTGGCGACCGCGCTGCCCGAACGACGCCCGGAGGTGGTCTGGCTCATCAACTCGATGCCGCACCTCGACCGTCTGGAAATGACCCGCGCCGTGCTGCTCGAACACGTGAACTACGCGCATGTCGGTGCGACGTCCTTGCGGTACCGGGCACCGGATTCGCTGTTCCGCGACTATCTCCTCACGTACCGGGTCTCGGACGAGCCGGTCACCGCATGGCGGAAGCTGCTCTACGACCGCTTCGCACCGATGGTCCGCAGGGCAAAGACGCCGGCTGAGGCAGCCCGGACCATCAACCGCTGGATCGCCAACAACGTCCGTGCGGTGAGGCGCGGCTTCTTTGGCCCGATGAAGTCGCCCGAACTCGTACTCTCATCAGGCACGGGTACGAACGAAGAGATAGCGGTGCTGGCCGCAGCCGTATTGAAGTCGATCGGCATTCCAAGTCGCCGGGTCAAGGTGCCGTGGCTTGGCGCGCAGGATTACGATGCAAGCTGGCTTGAAATCTACAGCGAAGGCAGGTGGCTGCCCTGCTACCCGCTCAAGCCGAAGGCCTTAGGCGACTTCGGCTGGCTCGAGCGCGAGCACCAGGACAACGTCACAATCGCCGTCGCGACCTCTGCGTTTGACCAGCAACTCGTGACGTCGAGCTACACGGCAGGCACGCAGGTCCGCGCACGCCTGACTGCAGCCGGCGCGCCGCTCCGTGAATACGGCAACTTCGCCTTCAGCGTCTTCAACGCCGGCGCATGGCGGCCCCTGGACGAACTCAGTACGGTCACCGATTCCGCGGGCACATTCGAATGCTTCCTCGGCAACGGACGCTACCTCCTGGTTGCGGGCCAGCGCGGCCCCCGCGGCGACGCATACGTCGTGTCTCAGGTTATCAAGGTCGAACCGGACCTGCCCCTGGACATTGCGCTCGACCTTACTGCTCCTGCAACAGAAGTGCCTTCTTACGTAAGAACACAGGATTTCACAAACGTGTTGCCCAGCATCGCCGGCGGCATCTCCTCTACACTGCCGCCCAAAGGCAAGCCGGGCATCGTATTCCGGTTCGACCCGGCCCTGAGCGTCGCGCTTCCGGCATTCAGAGCTGTGCAGCAACTCCACGAGAAGTATGAGAAGAAGGGGCTGCTCGTCCAGGGCGTCGCGCTCGGAGCACTCGATGCGGCCCGATCATTCGCCCGGCAGAACGGGCTCACATTCGACATTGCGTGTGAGCCCGACACCAAAACGGACGCGTGCGACGCCGTCGGCGTCGTGACCCTGTATGACAAGGAAAGCGCAATCGTCTTCCAGAAGGCCCGACCCAACGCGTACGACATCCACGAACTGAACCGCAAGGTCGCGGCGCTGCTGCGCTAGGTGTACTCCGGACAGCGACCGGCTATTGACTCGGGTCTGTCCCGCGCTTAGACTGTCCCGCTGGGGCGCGGACGCTCCGGCTGATAATATTGCGGAGAGCATGAGATACTGGACAG
>DDXO01000099.1 GCA_002347155.1 Caldifarciminota bacterium UBA2258 | reverse complement strand
CGACGGCCGTGTCCACACTGCGCTGATGGTCGACGACACTGCACTCGGCTACGACATATACTACGCGTCCTCCTCGGACCATGGCGTCTCCTGGTCCGACATCGAGCCCGTCTACATAGACAGCGCCCGAAGCAACTGGTATCCGGACATCGGCGCCGACTCGGCCGGCCATGCATATATCGTCTGGTACAGACCCTCCGTTCAGAGTGGCGAGATCTGGTTCGCGACCAACCACCCGGCCGCCATCGCCGAGCAGCCGCCACAGGTGAGTAGAGGCGCAAAGGCACACGCCATCACCGGCCACGGCGCTATCGAGGTCGAGTATCAGTTGCCCGCTGCTGCGTGCGTGCGCGCTACTTTGCACGACGCGGTTGGACGGCAGCTTGGTGTGCTCGACGTCGGCAGCCAGCAGCCCGGCACTCACCGGCTGAGCTTGAATCAGGCCCGTGGTGGTCGAAAGCTCGCCGCCGGGGCCTACTTCGTGCTCCTTGACATGGGCGTGGAGAAGGTTACGCTGAAGGCGATCATCCGGTAGGTCCGCTATTCGGAGGGGCGGATATTTCCGCCCCTCCGAGATTGGAGTATCATGATGGTCCAGATGATGCTGTTTCTTCTTCTGTCCTTCACCCTTACCCTTGCTTCCTTCGGGCCGGCGGTGCGCATCGATCATCAGTACCTGCCCAATCACAGGTGCTGCAACACCGCGATGGCCATCGGCCCGGGCGCGCCCTCCAGTCAGCCAATATACGTCGCATTCCAGGACGATTCTACGATATTCGCCGTCCGAGCCGATATCATGTTCCAGAAATCCACCGACGGCGGCAGGACCTGGCTGCCCACCGACCTGTTGATACGACGCGGTGCCCCCCGTGCAGAGAGCCCAGACATCACGACCGATTCGGACGGCAACGTCTACATCGTGTATGAAAACGTGTATCGCGATACTGCCGGCGCGTACGACCATCAGGTTCTGTGCACGCGCTCGAGTGACGGCGGTGCCACCTGGTCCTCGCCGGCCAGGATTGACGATGAGTCTGTCAGATATGTCGGCATGATCAGCATTGCCGCGGACTCGGCCGGCAACCTCTTCTGCGCCTGGAGCGACTGGCGGACGGGGTATAGCCACATCTGGTCGTCGGTTTCAACCGACCGGGGAGCGACATGGAGCCGGAACGTACAAGTGGACGATGACACGACCGACTATGACTGTGCCCACGCAGAAGTCTTTGTCCAACCGGGAACGAATCACTACCTTGTTGCTGCGACCACCTTCCGCCGGGAAGGAGGTCACAGCAAAGTTCACGCCTACCTGTACCGCTCGATCGATCACGGTCAGGCCTTTGGGCCCGGAGTCCAACTCGATACGTTTGCATGGGGACGCCACCCTCACGTGGTCGCCGACCGCGACCACATCATCTGCGACTACTTCGGGGAATGGAGAGTCGATGACCGGATATTTGTCGAGGCCCGCACATTCTACACGCAGGCCGATTCCTGGGGCACTCCCGCACCGATGACCAATCTCGACCCTGACCACGAGCCATACTACAGCGGGCCACTTGCCCTCTCCGGCGACGGCCGCGTACACACTGCGCTGATGGTCGATGACACCGCCCGCAGTTACGACATATACTACGCGTCCTCGTCGGACCACGGCGTCTCCTGGTCCGACATCGAGCCCGTCTACGAAGACACTATCTTGAATAACTGGTACCCGGACATCGTCGCCGACGCGGCGGGGTACGCCTACGTGGTCTGGCAGCACGGCAGCGGCGATGGTGAGATATGGTTCTCGACCAACGCCCCGGCCGGCATCGCCGAGGAAACGCCGCACCGTCTGACGGGGGCCGCTGAAGCCAACGCCGCCACAATCGTCCGCGGAGTCCTGTTCCTGGCGGAGCTCCCAAGCTCAAGCGCAAGCACAAGCTCGCTCTTCGACACAGGTGGAAGAGAGGTTCTGGACCTCGCGCCGGGCGCGAACGACGTGAGTAAGCTGGCACCGGGTGTCTACTTCGTGCGGGCTGTTAGCCGTGAGCTGTCAACCGTGAGCTGTCAGAAGGTCGTGGTGACGAGGTAGCAGAAGAATGGAAAGGATGTCGAAATGAAGCCAACCGCGTTGCTTCTGTTTCTTGCCACCATTGCCCTTGCTTCCTTCGGGCCTGCGGTGCGCATCTCTCAGCAGAATCTGCCCAATCACAGTTGCTACAATAGCGCGATAAGCATCGGCCCGAGCGCGCCTTCGGGTCAGCCGATCTATGTTGTGTTCCGGGACGATTCGGTAGCGGGCATCAGCGGTGTTCGTGCCGATATCATGCTCCAGAAGTCAACCGATGGCGGCAGGACCTGGCTGCCCACGGACCTGTTGATAGAGCGCGGCGCCCCCGGTGCGTTCGATCCAGACATCACGACCGACTCAGACGGCAATGTCTATATCGTGTACCAAATCTGGCATCCCGAATCGGCCGTGGTGTACGACCACCGGCTCATGTGCACGCGCTCGAGCGACGGCGGAGCCACGTGGTCCGCGCCGGCCAGAATTGCTGATGACTCCATTGGAGGGATCGGCCGCATCCGCATTGCCTCGGACACGGCCGGCAATCTGTTCGTGGCCTGGAACCAGTTCGCGGGCGGGCTCAGCCGTATCTTTACGTCGGTTTCGACCGACCAGGGCGTGACGTGGAGCTCGCAGGTATGCGTTGACGACGACACGTTGACCTATGAGAGCTACCACCCACAGGTCTTTGTCCAACCGGGAACGAATCACTACCTTGTTGCTGCGACCACCTTCCGCCGGGAAGGAGGTCACAGCAAAGTTCACGCCTACCTGTACCGCTCGATCGATCACGGTCAGGCCTTTGGGCCCGGAGTCCAACTCGATACGTTTGCATGGGGACGCCACCCTCACGTGGTCGCCGACCGCGACCACATCATCTGCGACTACTTC
>DDXO01000010.1 GCA_002347155.1 Caldifarciminota bacterium UBA2258 | reverse complement strand
CGAGTACTTCTTGTGCAGGTCTAGCCCTACGTGTAGCATTCGTTACCTCCTGTTTTGTGTTTGAAGGGCATTTACAGCTACATCATACCTTCAAACCACAGGAGGCTCTTCATAAGTATCTACCCATTTTCCGTCTCTTTGCGTCTAAGATTCACATTTAGAGCAGGTTAGGCTGTAAAGCCAGCAATGAATGAGGCTCTGGGGATCGCCGTGGGAACCGTTCCCGGGACGGTTCGGGAGGGGATTCCGATGGGGATGTGCAGAAGCACAGTCACGGTGGTTTGCGGCGTGATTTCCGCCGTCGTAAGCAGAGTGACTTGCAGAAGGACATGCGGCGGGATACGCAGGGCGATTCTTGGCCAGACCTCTGGCGCGGTTCTCAACGCGATGCTCAGGTTGACCTTCGGCGGGATGTGCGGAGGGATTCAGACGTGGACCTGCGAGAGGATTCGCATGACGACTCTGTCAGCCGATCGCTCTGCCCGTGGCCGAATACCTCGGAGCGAACTGGTCGGCAAAGCGGGGACAGTCCCAGGGAGGGGACACGTCCACGGAGCGTCGCGAGGAACGCGACGCGGATGTGTCCCCAGCGCGAGGCCTGCCCTGAGTGAGCCGCGCCCCATGGCGAGATTCCTCGACAAGCTCGGAATGACAGGGGGCGCGGCGAGTCGAACGGGACGTGCGGTGCAGTCCCCGTTCTCCGGGCAGGTCCGTGGCGGGAATCTGTGTGGTCCGCGTGATCTGCGGATAGCCTGCAGCCGGGATTTGGTTCGCGAGCCGTTCGGCTTGACTCGCGGCGCGTTTTGGAGAATGATAGGGGACGGAGCGGCAAGAGCGGGGACATTCCCTGGGAGTCGCTTATTGGGGACAGGCCCACGAAGCGCTTGCGTCGGACTCAGCGCGGGTCTGTCCCCGAATCGCTCCGGGGCAGTCTCCGTTTTGCCGGTCAAAGGAGCAACGATGTGGAATGAAGCTGATTTCAAGAGAATCCGAGAGCAGATCGGACGCCTTGAACCGCAGATGGTTGAGATGCAGCGGCGACTCGTGGCGCTGCCGGCGATCAGCCCGGTATCAGGCGGCGAAGGCGAGAAGGCCAAGGTGGAGTTCCTGTCGTCGCTGCTGCGGTCCTGGAGTCTTGAGGTCACCGAGTATCGAGCGCCGGACAAGCGCGCACCGGCCGGATATCGGCCAAGCCTGACCGCGCGCCTGAAGGGCCGGAAGTCTGAGCCGGTGCTCTGGCTGATGACGCACGTGGACGTGGTGCCGTCCGGGCCGAGAAACCTGTGGCAGAGCGACCCGTTCGAGGCACGCGTCGAGAACGGCCGCATCTATGGCCGCGGCACCGAGGACAACCAGCAGGAGATGGTGGCGTCGTGCTTCGCGGTGAAGGCCCTGCTCGACCTGAAGCTCGCGCCTGCGACAGACGTCGCGCTGATGCTCGTTGCCGACGAGGAGAATGGCTCGGACTACGGAGTGGGCTGGCTCCTGGAAAACCATGACCTCTGCCGGCCCGAGGACCTCGTGGTCGTGCCGGACGCCGGGAATGAGGCCGGCACTCTGCTGGAGGTCGCGGAGAAGTCCATCGCCTGGGTGAAGCTGACAACCGTCGGCCGGCAGGCCCACGGGTCGACCCCTCACCATGGGAACAACGCGCACCGGGCCGGCGCGCACCTGCTCGTGCGCCTCGACCGGCAGTTGCACGAGAAGTACAGCGCCGAGGACAGGCTCTTCTCGCCGCCGGTCACGACCATCGAGCCGACCCGGAAGGAGGAGAACGTCCCCAACATCAACACGATTCCGGCCGAGGACGTGTTCTATTTCGACTGCCGGGTGCTGCCGCAGTACCAGTTGACCGACCTGATGGAGGACATCAAGCGGATTGCCGGTGAGGTCGCGGACGAGTTCAAGGTTGAGATTAAGGCCGAGCCGGTGCAGATGGCGCAGGCCGCGCCGCCGACCTCGCCGGACGCGCCGGTGGTGCGGATGCTGGCGCAGGCGGTCCGCGACGTCTACGGCGGCGAGCCGTTCACGCGGGGAATCGGCGGCGGCACGGTCGCGGCGTTGTTCCGGCGGCGCGGGATTCCGGCCGTGGTCTGGGGCCGCAACGCAGGCCAGGCACACAAGCCCAATGAGTTTTCGGTCATTGCCAACATGGTCGGCAATGCCGCGGTTTACGCTCACATGATGGGGCAGTAGCGACGGCGCCGGGACGAGCTGGCAGCCCGGCGCCGAAGTCCGAATTCCGAAATCCGAATGACGAGTGAATGAGGAAAGCCCGATTGACCGAATCGTGCATCCCTGGTTGCGGTCGGGCATTCGTGCTTGGGTGATTCGGACTTCAATCGTCATTCGAGCTTCTTACTTCGGGCTTCTGCCTCCAAGACACCGACCTTTCTTGACTCAGCGTCAGGCAAGCAGTAGATTTCTCACCAGATGGACGCTTCCTCACTGAGTTTACTGCGTCAGTACGCAGACATCGACCAGGCCCAGGTCGTTGATGCGCGTGCGACCGGCGGCGAGGTCATCAGGGTTCCCTTCCGGGAAATGGTCCTGCCAACCCAGGCGCTGGCCGTAATGGCCGACAACCTCGCGTGGTTCCTGGAGCAGGTGACAGGCCGCGGATACCAGAAGGCTGAGGAGGTGTACGACGCCGGGTTCACGGTGCGCGAGCCCGGGCGCAGTGCCTACGGCATGAAAGTCACCGCCGAAGGCCCGGTCGTGATTATCGCTCGCGTATCGCTGCTGGAGGATGAGACAATATTCCAGCGCTACGTCAACTACCTTCGCACTGGCGTCCTTCTGTAGCGAAGTCAGCAGGCAGCAGTCAGTGGACGGACCCAGCACAGCCCAAACGCGCAGCCTTCTCCGCAGCACTCCTAACTCTTAACTCCTAACTGCTAGCTCCGCTACAGCGCGAGCAGCAGCAGTTCGGCGGCGAAGGCCAGCGCCGCGAGCCAGAGCAGGACTGGAGAAAGGTCGGACGATTGGCGATTGGCGATTGGCGATTGGCGATTGTCCCCGGAAGACCAAACCTGATAGCCCTGTCTGCGAAGCGCGTCGGTTGAGGCCTGAGCCGGGTCGCCTTCGGCGGCAAGGACATTCACGGCGTAAGGCCGTTCGTCGACACGGTAGATGCCGGGTTGGCCGGTCCGTGTGAAGACGACCTCGGGGCGGCTTGCTTTCGGCTCCGGCTCCATGACCACGCGGCCGCCCGGCGTCGACACAGTGACCGGGCCGGACCCGGCGACGGGTGCGCGGATCGTATCTCCGACCAGGTGCTCCTGACCGAGGCTCCCGCCGGCAAGGTAGAGCAGGGTCCGGTGGAGCAGGGGTACGAATGCGGCTTTGTAGACGAGGTCGGTGAATTCGGGCAGGGCGGTGAATGCCCAAACGACGAGCCGGCCGTTTTCCGCGTCAATCATCAGCGGCTCGCCGTCCGACAGCCGGGCAATGACCCGGCCGCCGGTTGCATCGAGCCGCGCGTGGGCGAAGAACCTTGCCGCCGACAGGTCGGTTGCTTTGAGAATGTCCAGTGCCGGATGAGTCGTGTCCAGTGAGGCAACCGAGACGAAGCCCGAAGGCCGCGAAAGACCACGCAACCGGATGCGGCCGGCCAGAAGCAGGGAGTCGGCGGGCGGATCTTTGAACATGACCAGGGCCGAGCCGCCGGACTGCAGGAAGAACCCGAGCCGGGTCCAGTCGGGACGGCCAAGCGCGGCGGCGTCCGTGACGACGACTGCCGAGTGACGGCGCGGGTCATGGCGGCCGAATTCAGTCGCGGCTGTTCTGGTCAGGCTGAAGACCGACGAGGAGTCTGCGCCGAGAGCGTCGGCAAGATGGGTGGCCGGGACTGTCGGTGATTCCACTACCAGTACCGCGATGCGCTGCGGCTGGTAGAACGCGAGCCAGCGCGTGTTGTCCGCCGCCAGCGAATCGGTGCGCAGCTCAACCGCGGCGACATGAAAGCCGGAGTCGGCCGTCGCTGCGGCAAAGGTCACCGTGGCCGAGGCATGCGGCTTGATGGTGACGGCCTGCTCCTCCCGCCGGCCGTCGAGTGTCAGGACCGCGGTTCGCGTTGCCGGGCGAGGGCCGTAGTTCACCAAGTCCGCCTTGATGCGCGTCGCCCGCCCGGCGACCGGGAACCGGTCTTCGGTGTAGACCCGCGCCACGCCCGCGTTGTCGCTGTTGGGTTCTACGACTGAGACGAGCGTGACCGGCACGTCGGCCGGCGGCCGCCAGTCCGAGGGAATCGCTCGTGCCTGCAAGTCGGTCACGACCGCGACATCGGCGCGGGCAGGCCTGGCCAGCTCGATTGCACGCTCCAATGCCGGTTTGAGCGTCGCGGCCGAGTACGACGGCTGCAGCGAGTCGAGCAGGGGGAGGAGCGAGGAGGGAGGAGAGAGTAGGGAGGAGCTGGACAGACCGGTCTGACTCGCAACCAGCAAGGCAGCGCGGCGGCCGGGGCCAAGCGAACGAAGGAGCCCGCGCGTCACCGCGATCGCCTCCTGCCACTGCGACTCCCGCCCCATGCTGTAGGAGTCATCGACAATGACAACCAGGTCGTTTGCCCGACCGAGTCCGGGCAGGCGGTGCCGGACATAGGGCCGGGTGAGGGCGAGCAGCAGCGCAAGCAACGCGAGGGTTCGGAAGATGAGCAGCAGCAGCTCCTTGACCCGCAGCCACGAGAACCGCTCGCGTTTGACGGTCGTGAGCAGGAGCAGGGACGGGAAATCGGCCCGTTTCAGCCGCAGCCGGCTCAGGATGTGGATTACGACCGGGATGGAGGCCAGCGCGGCGAGGGGGAGAAGTGACGGTGCGAGAAAGCCCATCAGCGCCTCGGAGGCGACGTCCGAATGACGAAGTCCGAATGACGAATCAATGACCGAAGCCCGAATGACGAAACCACGGACACAGGGTCGCGGTCGGGAATTCGAGCTTGGGACATTCGGGTTTCAATCGTCATTCGAACTTCGGACTTCGAGCTTCTCATCATCTCATCTTGCTTCGTCGCTCGAGGTACGAGAAGAGCGCGCGGTCGAACGGCGTGTCGGTCGTCACCCGGTGATAGTCAATCGCGGCCTCGCGGCAGCCGCGCTCATATGTCGCGAAGAACTTGTCGAAGTCCCTCTGGTACTGCTCGCGGAGCACGCGCGGGTCAACGGTCATTTCCCGGCCGGTCTCCATATCCTTGAGCACGACCGGGGTGCGGAACGCGAACTCGCGCTCGTTCGGGTCCTGGATGTGGAATACCAGTACTTCGTGTTTCTTGTGCCGGAAGTGACGGAGCGCGGTCAGCACTGCCTGCGGCTCGTCCCACAAGTCGGACATGATGATGACGAGGCCGCGGCGCTTGACCCGTTCGGCCAGTTGGTGAAACGTGCCGGCGATGTTCGTGTCGCCGCCGGGCTTCACCGTTGCGAGTCGGCGCAGGAGCGCGTTCAGGTGGGCCGGGGTGCTGCGTGGGGGCACGTAGGTGTCCAGCTTGTCCGCGAAGGTAATGAGCCCGGCTGAATCGCGCTGGTGCAGCAGCAGGTAGGCAAGGCTCGCCGCCAGGCAGTTCGCATACTCGAGCTTCGAGACCCTGCCCGTCGAATAGGCCATGGAGCCGGACGCGTCGAGCACGAGGTAGGCGCGCAGGTTGGTCTCCTCCTCGTACTCGCGGATGACAAAGCGGTCCGTTTTGGCATAGACTTTCCAGTCAATCCGCTTCGGCTCGTCACCGGGCATGTACGGCCGGTGCTCGGTGAACTCGACCGAGAAGCCCTTGAACGGCGAACGATGCAGGCCGGCAAGAAAGCCCTCGACCACGAGCCGGGCCTTCAGGTCGATGCCCTTGAGCTTGGCAACGACTTCGGGTTTGAGAAAGCGGGTTGAATCAGGCACAGACTTCCAGTCTACCGGCGAAGCGCCATTCACGCAATCACCGGCTGCCACCCCAGAACCGGCCTTCAGCCACGAAGGCCCTGCATCGGTTAGAATCGCCCTAAGCTTGAAGTCCGAAACCCAGATTCCGAATCGGGTGGCCATCTGGAAGTCCATCGTCTGCAGTCCACAGTCAATGGTCACCTTGGTGTCCTGCTTTCGAGCCCCGACAGGTGTCCCAGGGTGGCCGAGACCGCTTGACACGGGCGCGGTACTCGGGATGATGTAGACGCAATGGCGAAGAAGAGAACCGTGAAGGCCGAGAGGCCGGAGCCGCGGCTGGTGCTCGTGGCCGCCGGCATCGTGGCGCTGGCCGGGCTCTTGTACCTGCCGACTCTGGATTACGGCTTTGTATCGGATGACATGACGCTCATTGTTCAGAACCAGGATTTGCAGGTCTCGACGCCGTTCGGGTTCTTCGGCCAGAGCTTCACGCACTGGCGCTCGACACAGGGACTCTCGCCTCACGCCTACTACCGGCCCCTGGTGATCTCGAGCTTCTGGCTCGACCTGAGGCTGTGGGGCATGAGCCCGTTCGGTTTTCACCTGACAAATGTGCTGCTTAACTGCGCAGTCGGAGTGCTCGTCGCGCTGGTGCTGTTCCAGATGCTTGTCTCGTTCTGGCCGGCGCTGATCGGCGGGCTGGCGTTCGCCTGGCACACGGCGCACGTGGAGTCCGTGGCCTTCGTATCCGGCCGCACCGACCTGATGATGACGCTGTTCGTCCTGCTGGCCTTCCTCGCCCTGCTCCGTTTTCGACGACGGCCAGGCGGCGTGTCTTTCGGACTGGCGCTCGCGCCGTTTGCTGCGGCATTGCTGTGCAAAGAGACCGCCATCCTGTTTCCCGCGCTGGCCCTGTTTGTGCTGCTGCCGGAGTTGCGCAAGCCCGCCCTACGCCGACGCGTGTGGCTGCTGGTCGGCACTATAGGTGTGGTGGCGGTCGCGTACCTCGCAGTTCGGGCGGCGGTACTCACCGGTCCTGCTCCCGGGTGGGGCGAAGCCGGTCCCGGTCTCCGCTTCATGCTCGCGCTCAATTCCCTCGGCCGGTACGCACTCATGTCCCTCCTTCCCTTCGATCGCCGCGTCTTCTTCCTCGATCCGGTGGCGCTGGGCGCGTTCGGCTGGCCGACCGTCGTCGCTGCGGCAGCGCTCGCCGCAGCAGTGTGGGCAGCGATCCGGTATCGGAGCACGCCGATCGGAATCGGCAGCCTCTGGTTCCTCTTGTTCATCCTGCCGGCCTGCGACCTCTTCCCGCCAGGCCGGTCCCTCCTTTCGCAGCGCATGCTCTACCTGCCGACGGTTGGAACCGTGCTGGCGGTCGCAGCGTCGGTTCGGAGCCGGCGAAAGATCATAGCCGTGCCCGCGCTGCTCTACGCCGGCGTTATGGGACTGCTCGCACTCCTTTCCATGCCGGTGTGGAAGAGCCAACTGAGCCTGAGCAAGGCCATGGTCGCGCAGTTTCCGAACGACGTGGTGGCGAGGTTTGAGCTCGCCCACGACCTGCAGCTTGCTGGCGATTGGCAGGGCGCGGCGAGCGAGTTGCGCCGCTGCCTGGAGTTTGCCCCGGGCGATACCATTGTCTGGATCAGCCTGGGCGATGTGCTGATACAGCAGAACGACCCGGCCGGCGCTGCCGAGGCCTACCGCCGGGCGCTGGGCCTTGACCCGAACTCCGCGCTGGTTCACAACAGCCTGGGCGTGGCTCTGCTCAAGGCCGGAGACCTGGCCGGCGCCGAGGCCGAGTACCGCGTGGCGCTCGGATTGCAGCCTGACCTCGTGATTGCCCGCAGCAACTTGGGGCAGGTGCTCGTGCTCAGCGGCAGGCCGGATTCAGCAATCGTCGAACTCGGCCGGGCGCTGGAGGGCCGGCCGGACGACGTCGGGGCACGGTTCAACCTGGGCGTGGCGCTCGAGGCCCTGGGCAGGATCGACGAGGCCAGAGTCACCTTTCAGCAGGTGCTGAACCAGAACCAGCGCTACCCGGGTGCGGCCGAGCGGCTCCGAGCGCTTTCTCAGGCGAGCGAGGGAGATAAGTAGCGCGTCCCAGGAATCCCCCGCAGTCCCAGCCGCGGAGGCTTCCTCAGTATCTTTCTGAGTGTCTACCTTGGTTGATTCTCCCCTGACAGATGGACAGAGGGTATTGTTCGCTGCTGAGGTGGGCCGAGCCAATCGACGCCAAGAGAGGTTGAGATTGAGGCTAAGGTTAAGATTGAGGGACGGAATGGGACTTTGGACAGTGTCTACGTTCTCAATCTGCCTGAGTCGCTGGCCATCGGCCAGGCGGTGGAGTGCACGCTGGCGTTGGTTCTGCCCGGCAGCGTCTCACCTGAGAACTGTGGCGGCTGGGTCACGGTCAGCGCTACCGATACGCTCGGTTACGCTGTGCGGGACAGTTTCTTCTTGACCGTGCGCGGCCCGGAGCCGCGCCAGAAACTCGACTCGCTGCGTGTGGCGCCGATACCGTTCAAGCCGCATCAGAACCCCGAGCACGATGCCATCCACTTCCAGGGGCTGAGTGCTGCGGCCAGGGTCGTTGTCTACGATGCGTCAGGGCAATCGGTCTGGAGCGCGACCGAGTCAGGCGACGGCCACCTGAAGTGGGATGCGAAGGTCGCCAGCGGCATCTATGTCTATCTCGTGGTCTCGGCCGATGGCAAGGCGAGCAAGGTCGGCAAGCTGTCGGTGATAAGGTGAGGCGAAACGTACCCCTTGGCCGCGCAGCGTTGGCGCCGGAGAGGCCGTGTCTCGTAAGTCATTGTGGGACAACATGTTGAGATGGCAGAGAGAGAGAGTTTCTCTTGACTTCATCTGTGGCGGACTAGAATTGTGGTGAGCGACGACCAAAGAAAGGGGGTCATCGCCCTGCCCTCGACGCTGGGGCAGGTAAGTAACGCGCACCCGAGGCGCACAGGTGCATTGACGTCGAACATAAGGAGGTTCGAATGTCAAGACAGATGTTCCTGCTAGCGCTCACGGCGCTGGCAATCACCGTGCTGAGCGGCTGCAAAGACCCGGTCGGCCTTCCGAACAGCGAAGTCCGCGCGGCGACGCTGGACACGCTTGTCATCCCAGTCAACACCGGCGAGCTGTTCACCGGCGACGTAGACCATATAAGGGAAGACAATCCAGCCAACGGGTGGTACGAGATCCACTACCAGGACACCGTCAAGTGGGGCTACGAGGTCGATACCGGCCCGTACCACTCCGAAGACTGGCGCGGATTCGCTACCTTCAGCGTACCACCATTCGTCAGCGACGAGGAGATTCCCATCTGCACGCTCCACTACTACGTGGCCGGGTACTATGAATACAACGATGATTCCATACAAGTCAACCACATCGATGTCTCCTACTGGCCGCTCAATGCTCATGTCCTGTTCGATGCAATAGACACGAACACGGTCACACTGGCGAAGGACACTTCTCCCACGAATACCGGCTGGCACAAGGTCGCTCTCACGACGCAGGGCTGTGCAATCATCGCGACCTACGGGGCGCGCGCAGACAGCGCGGGCCTCGCTCAGAACCTCTACACGGGCTGGAGGTACCTGAACTACTACTACGACTTCTGGCACACCGAAGTAGTCGGACCCGATGACGTGCTGTCTCCGTACATAACCGTCGTATATCAAGCCGACTAGTGAGCGGGCGGTCGCATCCGCGGCCGCCCGGGGCTCGGCTGACGTTGTTCCCGCAGAGGAACGCTTGCACTAGCACGACCGTGTCGGCAAGCGCTGCATTGACAGCCCGCCGGTAGAGAACTAGGCTTGTACCGAGGACCCGGTGATGCTCATCTTCGTCCGGGAGCACGGGCCTCGCATTCGATAGGAGGAAACCATGGAAAGACTGGCGTTTGCGTTCTGTCTGATTCTGTTGCTGATTAGTGCTGGGATCGCCCAGGATTCTATGAACGTCCGGCGGGTGGGCGTCTTCGCCTCGCTTGCCGGGGATGTGAAGGTCCGCGGTGGCTACGCCTACCTGGTCGGTGACTCGATGTTTCGCGTCATCTCCATGGCGGACCCGGAGCATCCACCGGTTGAGGTCGGCAGCGTGGGTGTGCCGGGCACTCGACTGGCGGTTCAAGGAGACTACGCCTATGTCGCATCCGACAGCGAACGGCTCCGGGTCGTTTCCATCGCAGACCCGGCGAATCCGGTCGAGGTCGGCCGCTGCGACATACATCGCGCTCCCCAAGGCGTAGCAGTGAGTGGCGACTATGTCTATGTCGCTGCCACGGACTCAGGATTGGGAGTGATCTCGGTCGCTGACCCGACGAACCCGGTCGAGGTCGCACGCATCGATACGATCGGCTTGGCGTACGCGGTGGCCGTGAGCGGCAACCATGCCTATGTCTTTGGGGAAGCGCTGAGTGTTGTCGAGATCTCCGACCCGGAGCATCCGGTCACGCTCGGCAGGTGCAACATCCGCAGCTGGGCTACCTATGGAGACGTGAGCGGGTACTACGCTTACGTCGTGACGTACACCAATGGCTTGGTGGTTATCCGAGTTGCCGACCCGTCTCATCCGGTCCAGGTCTGGCAGCAGAACGGGGGCTATGGCGGAGTCGCGGTGGCGAGCAGCTACCTCTACGTCGGCGCCAAAGGGGTCAAGGTATTCTCGCTGGCCGACCCGGGAAGTCCGGCAGAGATCGGGCACTACACCATAACCGGTACAGCGGGTGCCGCCGGGGTGGCCGCAGACGATGACTGCGCCTACGTGGCATGCTCCTGGGCCGGCTTGCAGATGTTCCAGTACTACGGGCCCGGGGTCGAGGAAACGGCGAACGCCGAGCGCCGTACGTCGAGTGGCGCGACGATTCTCAGCCCGGCGTCAGCGGCCCGCCACCTTGCATCGGGCGCCGTGTTCGATGCGCTGGGCAGGCGCGTGATGGCCCCACGGTCGGGGGTCTTCTTCATGCGTCAGGCGTCCAGCGTGATGCGTGATGCGTCGTACGTCACCAAGGTAGTCGTCCCAAGGTAGGGGGGAGAAGATGAGCATGAGACCACTGGTGTTGTGTTTGTGCCTGGTGATCGTCGGTGTTGCGACGGCCGCCGGCATCCAGCTCGTCGGCGGCTGCGACACGCCGGGCGAGGCATTCAGCGTCGCGGTGAGCGGGGACTATGCGTATGTAGCTGACGGATCTGCCGGGTTGCGGGTCATCTCCGTGGTAGACCCTTCAAACCCGGTCGAGGTCGGCAGCTTGGACACGCCGGGCTGGGCTCACGGGGTGGCCGTGAGCGGGAACTACGCACTCGTAGCCGACTACGATTCCGGGCTGCGGGTCATCTCGGTCGCAGACCCGGCCAACCCGACCGAGGTAGGTCACCTCAACACGCCCGGCCTGGCCTGCGGCGTGGCGGCAAACGGCGACCGGGTCTACGTCGCGGCCGATACTGCCGGGCTGCGGATCATCTCAGTTGCCGACCCGGCCCATCCGGTCGAAGTGGGGCACTACATCACCTACGACCATGCGTGCGGCATGGCTGCTCGTGGAGACACTGCCCATGTCGCTTCCATCAACCTTGGATACACGGCTATCGCGGCACTGGACCCGTCGAACCCAAAGGTAGTGGGCGGCTTCTATGAGTTCAATACGCACACGCTCGGAGGCGTGGCTGTGAGTGAGGACTATGCGTATATCACACACGATTCCCTCGGGTTTGTGATTGTCACAATCTCGCCAAGTCAGTTGGTCGGGTACTGCGGTGTCTTCTACAGGGCGGGTGGGGTGGCAGTGAGTCACGGCTACGCCTATGTCGCCGCCGACGAAGATGGGCTGCATGCCATCTCGGTTTCCGACCCGGCGCATCCGGTTCTGGTCGGGACATACGACGCGCCAAACTGGTGGGCCAATGGTGTGACTACGGCCGGAGGCCGCGTCTACGTTGCCTACGGCAGCGCCGGCCTGCAGATATTCCAGGAGCTGGGCGGCATTCAGGAAACGACGAACGAGGAACGCGGAACGCTGAGCGTCGGTCCGACGGTCGTGCGCCGTCTGCCCGCCGGCCTTTGATGCTCTGGGGCGCAGGACGCTCGGTCCGAAGACAGGCGTGTACTTCGTCCGTCAGGTCCAGGCGCAGGCTGTAACCAAGCTGATGGTCGTCAGGTAGAGCACGACGATGAAAACCACGCTACTCGCAGTCTGCCTCGTTCTGCTGGCTGGTATCGCCCGGGCCGACTCGCTCTATGTCCGGCTTGTCGGTCGCTGCGACATTCCTGAGGAGGCTTTCGGCGTGGCCGCATCCGGGGGCTATGTCTATGTCGCGAATGGCGACACCCTCCGAGTGATATCGGTCGCTGACCCGGCACACCCGGTTGACGTTGGGCGCAACGGCTCGCCGCGGTGGGCGCGGGGAGTGGATGTGAGCGGGGACTATGCCTTCGTCGCCGACGTCATCGATACCTCGCTGCGGGTCTTCTCGGTTGCGGACCCGACGAATCCGGTCGAGGTCGGCCGATGCCACACGCGGGAGGGGGCCATGTCCGTTGTCGTGAGCGGGGAATATGCCTACGTGGGAGACTGCAGTGGTCTGCTGGTCATGTCGATAGCCGACCCGGCCCACCCGACTGAGGTCGGGCAGTGCGGCATGTACTTCGGCTATTGTCTTGCCGTCCGGGATAGCTATGTCTATGTCGCCGACGCGGCTCAAGGCGTGCTGCGTATTGTCTCGGTGGCCGACCCGGCCCACCCGATAGAAGTGGGCTACTTCTACGGCTCAGGCGGCATCCAGGCTGTCTCGGCAGACGAGAGGTACGTGTACGTCGCCAGCACTGATTCCACCTTCCGCGTCATCTCTGTCGATGACCCGTCGCAGCCGGTTGAAGTTGGACGCTGCCGTTACACGTTCCTTGGCTTTCAGGGAGACCCGCAGAATATAGAGGTGGTTCGCGGCTATGCCTTCATCGCGACCTGGACGAATGGGCTGTGCGTTGTCGACATCGCCGACCCGGCGCACCCGGAGTTGGTCGGGGGGTACCGCATCGGGACGTGCTGGTCTGTTGATGCGGAGGGGGGCTATGTCTACTGCGGTAGCAGCGAAAGTGTGTGGGTCCTTCAGTTCTACCAACTCGGTGACCTTGACATAGACAGCGATTCGCTGGACGTGGAGTCCGACACCTTGCGCCTGCGGAGATGGACGACCGTTCCGGGAGAGTCCCTGGAGTGCGCTCTTGGGGAGTTCGTGCTGGCCAACACCAGCGTCTCCTACAACCCTGACAGCATCGACGGGCCGAGTGTGTCGCCGATGGACTCGCTGGGCATCACCTGCTCGCTTGCCGGTCCCGGTGGGACTATCGACAGCATCGTCATTCCGAGGCTGCCGACCTCGCTCGCACAGGGCCAGACGTTGGTCTGCACCTTGGCAGCCTATGTGCCGGTGGGGCTCAGGGACGGCGACTACACCGGCTCAATCTACATCAGCGGCATGGACACGGCGGGTCTGCAGGTCTACGAGAGTTGCCACGTGTGCCTCCAGAAGCTGGGTGACATCGACGTGGACAATGACTCGCTGGACGTCGTGGCGGATACGATACGGCTGTGGCCAATGGAACTGGCGTATCCGCTTGGGACACGGTCGCGCGCGAAAACAGGGGACAGTCCCTCGGAGCAGTTGCGTCAGACTCACTGCGGGACAGTCCCCGTTTTCGCGGGCACGTCCGACTGCTGGGTCGGCGTGTTTGTCCTGGTCAACACGAGCTCATCCTACAATCCGGACACCGCGGACGGCCCGAGCCGGTCGCGGGTAGACTCGCTCAGCTTCACCTGCTCGCTAGCCGGGCCGGGCGGGACTCTCGATAGTATCCTAATTCCGAATCTGCCCGGGTCGCTTTCACAAGGGCAATCCGTGACTTGCACA
>DDXO01000071.1 GCA_002347155.1 Caldifarciminota bacterium UBA2258 | reverse complement strand
TTGCGGGCCGCGCCGAAGAACTTCTTGGGCTTCTGCAGGGCGTTGGAGTCGAGACCGCCGGACAGGGTGCGGCCGGAGTGCGGGACCACAAGGTTGTGGGCCCGAGCGAGGCGGGTAATCGAGTCGAGCAGGATGACGACGTCGTGCTGGTGTTCGACAAGCCGCTTGGCTTTCTCCAGCACCATGTCCGCGACCTGGACGTGCCGCTCGGGCACCTCGTCGAAGGTCGAGCTGATGACCTCGGCCTTGACCGAGCGTTCCATGTCGGTCACTTCCTCGGGCCGNNGCGCTGGCCCTTGCCGATGGGCACGAACAGATCCTCAACGCGCATCGAGAGGTCGTTCTTCTCCGCCACCTCGAGCTGAATCCGCTGCAGCGGGTAGAGCGGGGTCAGGGCGTCGAACGGTATGCGGCGCCGGTCCTCGGAGAGCGGGGTTCCGTTCTCGGTGTCGATTCTCAGAAGAGCGAAGTAGCGCTCGCTGTTCTTCGGCGGACGGGCGCGGCCGACGATGGTGTCGCCGGTGCGGAGCCCGAAGCGCTTGATTTGCGACGGAGAGACGTAGACGTCGTCCGATGACGGCAGGTAGCTGTAGTCGGGTGAGCGGAGGAACCCGAAACCCTCTTCGAGGATTTCGAGGACGCCGGTCACCTCGACGCCGTCGGCGCCGATGTTACGCTGGCGGGCGTCGGCTTCGAGAATAGCAAGGACCAGTCCCTGCTTGTTTCGGTCCCGGTAGTCGGGGATGTTGAGCTTTGCGGCGATGTCGAAAAGCTCGGTTATCTTCTTGCGCTTCAGTTCTTCCTGAATCACTGTCTCTCCTTGTCGAGGCGGATGCTCCGGCTGGATATTGAGGCCCGGCTCGGAGAACCGCCGGATTCGACTTACGTTGCCAGGCTGACACTTACTGCCCGGGCGTCCTGCCGATTCGAGGTCCGGGTAGCTTTGTTGGAAACCGGCAGGCCTGGTTCTGAGCGGACTGGGATACTTCTACTGATGGACAGAGGCGTTTACGGAACCACGGTTCACCCCGTCCGCAAGAAGTATAGACCCGTCTGACCTTATGTCAAGCAAGGGCGGACAGCAGACGGAATGCGGTGGGTGGGACGGGAGAGGGGCGCGCAGGTCGAACAGCAGAGGGCAATCCCGCGTGAGGCAAGTGATGCAGGCCCAAGCTCGAATGACGATTGAAACCCGAATGGCGGATAATGGCCAAGCCGGCTTTGAGCTGGGCCTCCGCTGCCCCCGTCAGACGGTGCGTCTGCACCTGCGTCTACCGGGTGTCTTCCTGGCCGACTGCTTCGGAATCGCGCGGCCATGGGTGGCTTGCCTGAACGGGTGAATTGCACTAGAGTCTTGGCGCTATGAAGATGACTATCACCATGATCTCGGTCGTTGCCTGTATGCTCTTCGTCGGCTGCCAGAACCAGGCGCCCCTGACACCGGGCGCGCCAACCGGGCCGACGGTCGGCTTGGTCGGTGATTCGCTCAACTTCCTGGTAGCGACGACCGACCCGGAATCGGACAGCGTGCGGTATCGGGTGGACTGGGGCAACGCCATCAGCGAGTGGACCGGCCTGTTCGCGAGCGCCGAGTCCTGTACCGTCGGCCACCGGTGGCAGGCGCGCGGCATCTACGCGGTGAGGGTTCAGGCCGAGGATATCCACGGCCGGGCGTCGGACTGGTCTTCCGGCCACGCGGTTTCGATCGAGAGCATCTGCAGGCGCTAGTCGAGAGCGAGGTTTCTGGTTCAGAGTTACAGGTTCCAGGCTTCTGGTCTGCCGGCGCTCACGGACCCTCAAGTCCGGCCATGGCCGCCTGTTCCAACGGGCGAGTATATGAAGTTGGTGCAACTGCAAACTTCTCTGGGTGCAACGAGCACCCCAGTTACGGTTCTGCTGCGGACTCTGGTTCCGTCCAATGGAGGCCACGTGAGGAAGTTGTCAGGTCATCCGGTTCTTGCTGTCGACGCCGGTCAGACATGAACGTCCGGCTGGTTTCTCGCTACGCGTCCGTCTCGAGCGGCCTGCTCGCGCTCGCTGCTCTCGCGCTCGCCGGTGAGACGGGGAAGATAGCGGGGCACGTGCTCGACGAGGCGGGAAGGCCGCTGGTGTCGGCCAACGTGGTCATTGCGGGCCAGACCATGGGCGCGGCGAGCGATGTCCACGGATACTACGTCATTCTCAACGTCCCGGTAGGCATGTACGCGGCCGAAGCCTCGATGATCGGGTATCGGGCGATGAACGTGACCGAGGTGCGGGTCGAGCCGGACCGGACATCGCGGGTCGACTTCCGGCTCGTCGAGGCAGCCATCGACCTCCCCGGCATAACCGTGCGGGCTGAGAAGCCGATGGTCTCGAAGGACGTGGTCAGCGCGCGCTACTCAATCCCGGCCCGGGACATCAGCTTCCTGCCGGCCGAGTACCTGCAGGGCGGGATGGCCTTCTTCGCACCGGGCGTGGCCCGGACCGAATCGAGCTATCACGTGCGCGGCGGTCGGGCGACCGAGGTCGATTACCGGATAGACGGCGTGAGCGTAGTTGACCCGCTGTCGGGCGAGTTCGGAATCGAGCTCTCGCGCAGCGCGGCCGACGAGGTGATATTCATGCCCGGCGGGTTCTCGGCCGAATATGGCCGGGCGATGTCGGGCGTGGTCAACCTGATAACCGCCTACCCGAGGTCAGAGCCGAGCGCGTCGTACCGCATCCGGTCCGAGAAGCCGATGCCCTACTACTACGACTTCGGTTACACGGACCAGGCATTGCAGGCACACCTGCCGGTGACAAAGGGCCTGCGCCTGTTCCTGAATGCGGGCAGTACGACAATAGATGACTGGGACCCTCGGCTCTTCCGGCTGCCGCACAAGGGGCGCGCCGACTATTCGCTCTACGGCAAGGCGGTCGCGGACCTCGGGAGTAAACTGAAGCTTACCGGCTCGGCTGCCGTGTTTCGGAGCGAGTTCGACCGTTACCAGTCACAGTGGAAGTTTCGGCTCGAAGACTATCGTTCGGACCTGCGCCACGGTGACCTCGCCAGCATCAACCTGAGCTGGCTTCCCGAAGAACGGTTCCTCGGCAAGGTGCAGGTCTCCCGGTTTCACACCGACAAGACATTCGGAGTGAGAGAACCCGGGCCGATGCACCTCTGGAGCGACTTCCGGTTCCGCGACACGAGCGAGTACGGGTTGCCGGTGATTGACGACCGCAACCCGTGGAAGGTGAGGTGGAACCGCTACTGGTACTTCTACACTGCCGGCACCTATGACCAGTACCGCTACACCTCGACCGATGCCTGGAACTCGCGGCTCCTTGCCACCGTGCAGGTGAATGCGCACCACCAACTCACCGCCGGCGCCGAGGCCGACCTCTATGACCTGTCCAGCGACTGGTACCGCTGGCTGAAGTCGAACAGCCCGTTCATCGATACGTACGGGTTCCGACCGGTTGCGCTGAGCGCCTACGTCCAGGACAAGGTCGAGCACGAAGGCCTGTACGCCGACGCCGGGCTCCGCTTCGACCACTTCCGGCCCAACGCCACCTACCGTGATTTCGCCCTGCACCCGGACTCGGGCGTTGTCCGGCGGCCGGCCACGCCCAAGAGCGGTCTGTCCCCAAGGCTCGGCGCGTCGTTCCGGATAACCGAGTGGCTGTTCGCCCGGGCCAACTACGGCTACTACCTTCAGTTCCCGATGTTCTCGGCGCTCTACGACAACACGGTCGCCCCGATGCTCTATCGCACGAGCTACGACGATTCGCTCCTCGTCGTCGGCAACCCGGACCTCAAGCCGGAGCGGACCCAGGCTTACGAAGTCGGACTGCAGGGCGAGGTGGCGAAGTACCTGCTCTTGACCGCGAACCTCTGGCGCAAGGACGTGTACGACCTCATCGGCACGCGCGAAGTGCCGGCCCTGCCCCAGCCGTACGTTACCTATACCAATATCGACTACGCCAGGCTGACCGGCGTCGAGTTCATCGTCGAGGTGCGGAAGGACTGGTTTGATGCCAAGCTTTCCTACACGCTTTCCTTCGCCCGCGGCACCAGCTCCTACGCGAACGAGGCGTACAACGAGTTCATCCGGCGCGGCATCACCGTGCCCGCGGTGGAATACACGCTTGACTTTGACCAGCGGAATCGGTTTTTCCTCCAGGCGGATGCGACCGTTCCCGAACGGGCAACCGGCGCGAGGTGGCTCGACGCCGTGCTCGACAGCCTCGGCATTCACCTGCTCGGGTACGTGGGCAACGGGTTCCCGTACTCGCCACCCGGCGGCAAGGGCGACCCGGTCACATGGAATACCTACATCGGTCCCTGGCGGTCGAACGTCGACGCGGTCCTGACCAAGCCGCTGAAGCTCGGGCCGGTGAAGATAGACCTCGTGGCCGAGGTCCTGAACCTGCTCGACATCAGGGACATCCTGTACGTCTACCCGGCGACCGGCTCGCCGATTGACGATGGCCAGCGGTTCTACTACTACGACTTCGAGTTCGTCCGACATGACCCGAATACCACTCCGCAGTGGTTCGGCAATCCCGAGTACGACCCGCTGCTCGACGGGAACCACGACGGGTACGTCTCCGCGGACGAGGCGCAGTACGGGGAATACGGCCGCGCGGTCGCGTACCACAAGGCCGTGATTGACTGGATAAACAACTATGGCCCGCCCCGCCGGGCCAGACTCGGGTTTACGGTCGGATTCTAG
>DDXO01000086.1 GCA_002347155.1 Caldifarciminota bacterium UBA2258 | reverse complement strand
TGCCACTCCCGCTGTGGCACCCGTAGTCACGCCCGCCGTCATGCCCGCAGTCTCATCCGCGGTCACACCCGCAGAGACCCCCGCCGTGATGTCCGTAGTCACCTCCGCTCTGGCACCGGCAAAGACCCCCGCCGTCATACCCGCAGCCTCACCTGTTGTCACTCCGGACGTGACCCCCGCCGTGACACCGGTAGTGACCTCCACAGCCTCTCCCGTGAAGACTCCCGTCTTGATACCCGCAGTCACCCCCGCTGTCATACCCGTGGTCTCACACGCGGTCTCTTCTGCAGTCTCACCCGTAGTGACTCCCGCCCGGACAACGACTGCGACTCGCGGATAGCGACCAATGACCGAAGACCGACGACCGTCGACAAAGGACGCAGGACTTAACCTGGACCTTGTCCTCGACGTCCCCGGTCGTATCATTGACATCCGTCGTGCCAACGGTGTCCTCTCAGCGTGAGACAACGTCTACTGCATCCGACCCATGAAGATTGACGGCCTCGATTGGATGGACCGGCTGCACAACATGCGACGCGAGGAAGAGGAGCGCCGGGTCCGCGAAGGCAAGAGCCTGCGTGAATGGCTGCGTCAGGTCAACGCCGAGGCCGACGCGATCATGGCCCAACTGACAGACCAAGGCCAGCCTGCCGTCGCCCGAGACAAACCAGCCGAACCGCAGAGCCGTCAGCCGTGAGCCGTAGGCCGTCGGCCTCTCTCAGATTCTTCGCACGTCCTCTCTCCTCCATCCTCATTCCTCCATCTTCTGTTCTTCTCCCCCGACGATTTGACACCCCCACCCGCGAGGCTATCATGTCCGCGATGGATCCGAGCGTGACCGAGGAAACGAAGGAGCACCAAACATGACAACCGAAGAACGGCTGGAGGTGTTGGAGAAGGAGTTGGTCCGCACAGGGAGCCGCGCCCGTTGGTCGCTGGTCGGGACGGCTCTGGTCATCGTCGTGGGTGTCGTCTTGTGTATCACGGCCTACGGGCCCAGCAAAGCGGGGTCCGTCGGAGGTGCAGAGAGAGAGGTTCGGGCCGGCAAGTTCACTCTTGTGACCCAAGACGGCATGGCCCAAGCCGTCCTGCACGTGACAGAGGATGGCCCATTGCTCGGCCTCTACGACGCTCAGGGGAAAGTCCGCATCGGCTTGACCGTAACCGAGGCTGGTCCGATGCTTCGCCTCCAGGACTCGCGGGGGAACGTCCGCGTCAGCCTAGCGGCGACGACGACCGGTCAGGGGCTTGGCGTCTACGACGACCGGGGGATCGGTCGCATCGGCTTGACCGTAACCGAGGCCGGTCCAACGCTCGGTCTCCTCGACGCGCAGGGAAACGCCCGTGTCGGTCTGACCGTTCAGACGGACGGCCCGTCGCTTGACTTCTACAGCGCTCAGGAGAAGTCCATCTGGCGCGCGCCGTGAGTTGGCGGATCTCGACGGCGAACTGTGGGCGAACTGCTGACAGGCTCCCCATTTCGGGAAGCTTCGGGACATCACGCGCCGCTGGCGCGAGGTTCCAGCCAACCCATTTCAGATTCGAGATTGGAGATTGAGGATTGGCAGACACGGCAGGTCGGCCCGGCTCGCAGGTTGCAGTAGCTGACTGAAGGACCGAGTTCGAGGTTGAGATCAAGGACAGGCTGAGGTCGAGGTCGAGGTTGAGGTAGAGGTGAAGAAGCGGAGCGGGACCGCGCGAGGAAGCCTCCAGCCACAAGCCCACAGCCAACTCAAGCCCAAGCTGAGCGCTTCCGGCCACTCGGTCCCTTGATCTCTTGGTCTCTTCTGTATTCCTATCACTCCAGCCTCTGCCATCCAGCATCTGGCTTCTGACTTCGCCTGCTGCCCTGTCCCTCTCCCCGCCGATTTGACATCCCCGCCCGCGAGCCCTAGAATCCGGCGATGTCGGGCGCCGGGCACAGATACGCACCTGCGAACGTTGTGACAATTCTGTTGAGGTTGTTGCTCTTCGGGTCTGCCGCAGCGCTGGGGATGAACGCGACCTGCCGCTCACCCGCCACCATCAGCTATCACGAGGACCTTCCTGCCTATGCCCCGGCCTGGGGTCCGCCCGAGTCACGCTTCGGGTACCACCGCGCCTTCTGGACCGACGGTTCGGTGCTCCGTCCGCGAGAATACGCCAACCTGGGTCTGCGCGTCGGTCAGCAGCGAGGTCGGTTCGCGTTCGAGGAGGGGCTGGCCGCCACCCTGTTCGAGAGCTCGTTCATGTTCGGCCCCAGCGCGGGCGTGTCATTCGTCAGGCCGGCAGTCACCCTGCGCGGCATCTGGATGCCCGCATCCGTGGCCGGGCGAGTGAATGATAACCGACTGGTGTTCTCCTTCAAGACATCACTCTGGTGGCAGGTCAGCGCCCTGGCAGGAACCTCCTACCGGCCGCACGGATTCGGTTGGGCGGCCGGGGCCCGTGCCACAAAGCAGGGGATCGGTCCGCTGCTCGTCGGCGAGTTCGGCAGCGGCGTGCTGTCGCTGCGGGCCGAGGCCTCGGCCACGTGGCTGGCACCGTGGGCGAACGAAACCACGAAGGGCACTCACTTCACTCTCGGCATCGGCTCGGTACACCACGGCAGCCACCGACGCTGACAAACGCCAGTTCAAAGTTCCTGGTTCTTGGTTCTTGGTATCCGGCCCCTCATCCCTCGCTTCCAGTCGTAGCTCAGGCAGAAGCGCAAGCACAGACCGCGCCGCCGCAGGAGGTGAGTTGTCACCGCTGGTCACTGACTTCAGCATAGGACACGGGATACTCCGTTTCCTGCCTTCTGCTCCGTTCCCTTGAGGGGAGGGAAGGACCAGGGCGTTGCGGTCCCTGTGCGGTTACAGGTCCGAGATTCAACCGGTCGTTTCCTGTCTGTTGACCCGAAGCCAGTCGAGTCCTACAATCGAGTCGTGCTTGAATCCACACCCGCCCCCGCGGACACGCCCTCGGGCAGGCCGCCCGAGCCGCACAAGGGGCGGACTTCGATCGGTCCGATTGCCCGGGCCGCGCGATTCCTCCCGACCCGGTCCGGGCGTCGGGCCGCGTTTGCAGGGCTGGTGCTGTTGGCGCTGGCCGTCGCCTTCGTCGGCGGGGTCTTCCTCTTCCGGGCAACCGGTCACCGGCTCGGATATCGACTCGGATACGAAAGCGTCGGCTATTATGAGGGCGCGGCCATCGCTGATTCGATGAAGGCCGTGGCCGGAAACGCAGTCCTGGAATCGGCCGGCATGCTGCCGGACCCGAGCCGACAGGGCTCCTGGCAGGTCGCCCGCTTCAGGTTGACGCGGGCCGGAGATTTGTGCAGCTATGGCGCCACGCCGGGAGTGGACACCATGGTTGTCGCCACCTTTACGTCACATGAAAGCGCCACGACAGGCAGATCGTTCTACAGCAGCTCCGACGGCCGCCTTCATCATGTCAACCGCTAACCCCGCTGTCGTTCCCACGGACGAAACCGGGTCTGGACACGAAATCAGGCCCTCTTCCTTCTCCTTCCGAACGCTGTGGCATCGGTACGCCCGCAAGGCGGTGGTTCCGTCCCTGTTCGTACTGACGGTCGGACTGGGTCTGCTGCTGGCCAGGGCGGCCGCGTACTCGCAGAGCCGGGCGGCCGGGTTCGAACGCGGCCGGACCACTGCCTTGCGCGAGCTCGGAATGCGCATGGCGAAGAATGACTCGATTCGCCACGAGGGCGAACTGCAGGCCGTCCGCGTGCTCCGCAACGTGCGGTTCTTCTTCCTGGGCAGGCATTCGCGCGGGTGGTGCTTGGTGAAGTACGCCGACTCATCCGAGCCGAACTGGTCTATCGGCTGGGTGAAAGACATGAAGTACATGGAGCCAGGCAGGGTTTACTCGCTCAACCCGCGCGGCTACGTCTGGAATCGGCCGCTCCGCTAGCACCTCAACAAACTGGCCCGAGGTCCCGCCCCAGAACTATCCGTCACCGGCACAGCATCGAGGTAAACTGCGGTTCCAGGACAGGAGAGGGCGACGGCCGGGGTTCGGACCCGATCGGGCCTAGTGGAGCCGTTCGAGGTAGTGGCCGGAGGCGACGTCTATCCTGATACGGTCACCGGTCTTGATGAACTGCGGGACGTGAACCTCCATGCCGTTCTCTATAGTGGCAGGCTTGGGCGCAGAGTTAACGTCCCCGTGCAGCGCCGGGCCGGTGGAAGCAACGGTGACATCCACCGTCGGCGGGATGACGGCGTCGATCGGCTGCTCACCGTAGAACTCAACCTTAAGCTGGCTGCCGTCGGCTATGAACTTCTCGTAGGAACCGGCCATCTGCCGTGGGATTCCCACCTGTTCGAATGTCTCGGGGTGCATGAAGTAAAGGGTGTCGCCGTCCCGGTAGCTGAAGATCAGATTGACGATCTCGACGATAACATCCTCCACTTTGGCTTCCGGGTGCAGACGCTGCTCGGTCTGCGTGCCGGTCTGGAGGTTCCGCAGCCGCACGTGGACCGAGCTGGGTAGTTTGGCAGTGCCGACCTTCATTTCGGCCAGCACAACTTTGTACAGCTCGCCGTTGAGACGTATGCAGTTGCCGTTCCGCAGGTCCGAAGCTTTGACCATGATGTTGCTCCTCGAAACAGAGTAGCTGCGGCACGTTGGCTGTCAAGGACGGACAGCGGGCACAAGTTCGAAATCCGAAGGACGAATGACGAAACATGGAGTCCCAGTCATTGGGACTTCGAGCTTGAATCGGATTTCGTACTTCGAGCTTCGGGTTTCGCCTCAAAGGCTGGGGCGCGGACAAGCCGCGCCCCGGATACGAAAGCCGCTCGCGCTAGCGGACGACCGTCACCCGCGCAGTCGAGGCCCTGTCGGCCGAGAGCCGGATGTAGTAGACTCCGGCCGGAACCAGTCTGCCCGCTGCGTCTTTGCCGTCCCAATCAGCAGTATGCAGGCCGGCCTTGACCAGTCCCGAAACAAGATTCCGTACCCGCCTGCCGGTCGCATCGTACACGTTGAGGCTGGCCAGCCCGGCGCGCTCCAGCGCGTAGCTGACACTCGTGCCGGTCAGAACCGGGTTCGGACCGACCTCGAACACTGAAGTCACGAGCTTGCCTCCCGGCTCCTGCGTGCCCGCCAGCCCGGTCACCACGATGTCCTCAAGCGGCCCCTGGTCATTCCAGCCCCACGTCGCGTTGTGTCCGCGCACGCGATAGTAGTAGGTGCCGACCGACTCGGCGGTCACGTTGTAGAGCGTATCGGTGATGCTATCGGACAGCACCGTGCGGTCGGCAAACTCAGGCACCGGCCAGACGTCATCGATGTAGACGCCGGAGCCGGTAGTGCCGTCATCGGTCATGTAACGGAAGCGGATGAACACCGAACTGCCGACCCACGGTTCAAGCGGGAAGGCCTTGTAGAGCCAGCCGTTGGAGTTCCCGGTGAAGCGGTCATGGAGCTGGTACCATTCCCTCCCTTCAAGCGACACCTCGGCGACAGTGACGTCGTAGTTGTTCTCGGTGTTGTACCATATCCAGTACTTGAGCGAGTCGCCGGGTTGGACCGGATAGGGGTCCTTGGTCATGCAGTAGTTGGCGATGTTATTGCCGTTGCCGAGCGATATCGAGTAGACGCCGCCGTGCTTCTGGGTCGTTGATTGGCTCGCGCCCTGCAGTGTCCACTTGGACAGGTCTGCCTCCATGTTATCCGTGACCACCGAAAGGCCGGTGAGTTCCTGAAGTTCCCACCGGTCCGGATGGTTGTGCTCGGGCCGAATCGGGGTCCAGTGAATCGTGTAGCTGCCGGTAGCCGACGAGTCCATGACCGCAAGGAGCGGCCGCGGCACCCTGCCTTCGAGGGCAAGAGCTATCGACTCGGCCCGCGAGAACATGTAGAACAGCCCATCGAACACCTCACGCTGAATCGCATCGAGGTCCTGGGGCGGCTGGTAGAACGTGGTGCCTACCTCGATTGTGTAAGTCATGCACGGGAAACCGCCGATCCAGTGGGCCCAGCCATACATCCAGTCGCACGAGCCGCCGGCAGTCGGGTACAGGTAATTCGACTGCATCGGGTCATAGGTGCCGCTGCCGAGCTTTGATATCTGCGCCGCAGTCCCGATGGCCAGGCTCGCCAGGTAGCTGCTATCCGGCGCAAGGCTGCCCGAACCGAAGGGCCAGAGCACCAATTCGGAGTAGGAATGAAGCGTGGCATCAGCAAGAAAGGTACGGGATTTGAAGAACTCGGAGAGGGCATTGACCTCGACTCCCCAGGCCCCCTTCGCCCCGAACCACGTCAGGTCTCGCGGCCGGTGACTGGTATTGGAGCCTACCACCAGCGAGCCCCAGTCGTCCATCCGGTTGCCGTTGCAGGCGCCGTTGTAGTCGCGGTTCAGGTCACAGCCGGTCGATGAACCGAAGGGCTGGCGGTTCTTGCGCCAGCTCAACTGACCCGGGTAGTCGTATGCATACCCGTCAGGGTTGATGTGGGTGAAAACCCAAACCTCGTGTCCGTCCACGAAGCTCTTGAATTCGGGAATGGAGTCGTAGTTGCTGAGGAGCGTGTCGATGAAGTAGCGCGCCACTTCGGGCGCAGCCCATTCCCGCGCATGGTGCAGCGCTTCCAGCAGCACCTCGGGCTCGTCCTCGTCGACCGTCGGATTGTCACTGATCTTGAGACCGAGGACGTACCGGCCCTCATACGATGGACCGATACTCTCGAGCCTGCAGATCGATGGGTAGGTTGAGGCGAAGTCGCGCAGGATGACCTTCATATCGTCGTACGTGCGATAGGTCCCCAACTTGGCCGTCTCACCTTTTCGGGTGTTCACGTCGTCGCAGATGACCGTCACCGACAGACCACACGCCCGGACCGCGCCGAAGTCGGAACGGTCAAGCAGCAGGTCATAGGACTCGCCCGGCTTGGCACCGGCTATCTCAATCGAAGTGCCCTTGATGGTGATGTGAGAATAGAGTTCCTGGTAGTTCGACGCGCCCACGCGCACCAACATCGGGCCGGCGACTGCCGACCCGACCAGCGCTGAACACAACAACGCCACAGCAAGAAGATGGACCATTAGGCCTCCAGTCAAAATCTGATGACAACAAGACGCGGTCCGTCAGTACGTCGTTCCCTGCTACGAACGGACTTGGAGCGACCACTGCCGCCCAGGAACCGCTCTATATTCTAGGCCGCGCGCTCTCGCCTGTCAAAACGCACCTGCGCCGCCCCAAGACCGACATTGAGGCCACGAAAGCACTAACGTCACGAAACCGATGGGTACAGAACATCCTGATTCCGTTTCACTCGGTCTTCGCGGCAGTCCGCGCTGGATTCAGGGGCAGGCCAGTTCCTTGACTTGGGATGGGTTTGCCTTATTATCGAACACTGCCGGTGTAAACGTCCGGCAGCGACTCACAACAGGCTATCCGAGTTATTAACCCGGCTGCTCCGGTCAGGTGCGGCCGACTTCAGGAGGAAGCCGATGATAAAGTTCAAGCCAGGGAACCTCCGTGTTCCCAAGTTCCAGCGACCGGTGTACGTGGTTGCGGCCGGGACTACTGACTACCGCAAGCACTACCCCGAGTATAAGTTGGAAGAGCTGACGATGATGGCCTTCAAGATGCTGCTTGAGGAAAACGACCTCAAGATGGCTCCGCTGGATGTCAAGGGCCTGATCAACATGGCCGTCTACGGCGAGTTCGCCGATCACTTCCAGGATCAGTTGCTTTGCGAGGCCAAGGTCCACGACTACCTCGGTCTGGACCCATTGCCGAACGTCGGCATAAAGACCGGGGGTGCGACCGGTGGATACGCGACCCTGGTCGGCGCCAGCACGGTCGCTTCCGGCTACTCGAACTGCACCCTCGTGCTCGGCTGGGAACGGATGGACGAAGTCGACACACGTACCGGCAACTTCTACATCTCGACCGCGGCCTGCAAGGACTTCGAGACACGCATGGCCCGCATGTACGCGGCCTACTACGCGCCAATGGCCCGCCGCTTTGCCCACGTCTATGACGTCAAGGAGGAAGTCCGTGCTGCCATAGCGGTCAAGAACCGCGGCTACGCCTGCTCCTCACCCTTCTCCCAGAACCCGGGCAAACACACAATCGAGGAGGTACTGAACGGCCGCATGGTCTGCGACCCGCTGCGCATGCTCGAGTGCTGCGTGATGAGCGTCGGCTCAGCCGCCATGCTCCTCTGCGATGAAGAGACCGCCTACAAACTCTCCGACCACCCGATGCGGCTGCATATCTGCGGAGGCACACATACCCTGCGCGTGGCCGACCGCCGTAACATGGAAGTCCCGCTGCTGCCAAACGAGAAGCCGGGTATGTACGACTGGATGGAAGAGAAATACCACGAACCGTACCCTGGTTTCCAGAGCTTCCTCGCTTCGCGGTTCGCCGCGTATATGGCGTACCGCATGGCCGGCATCTACGAACCAATGGAGGACCTCGACCTGGTCGAACTCCACGACGCCTTCACTATCTCCGACCTACAAACCTACGGCGACATCGGTTTGCGCCCGTACGGCAAGGAAGAGGAGTACATCACCTCCGGTGACGCCTACTATGGTGGACGCTGTCCGTCCAATCTTTCAGGCGGTCTGCTTGGCACCATGCACGCCGTCGGCGCCACCGGCATATTCCAGGGCGCCGAGTGTTTCTGGCAGCTTCAGAACAAGTACGACAAGTTCCACGGAGACCCAAAGATGTGGACCCGGTTCGGCAAGAAGAAGCCCAAGGACTGGAAGTCGCTCCAAATACCGAAGCGCCGCCGCGCGCTCTGGATTTCCCACGCCGGCGTCGGTTCACACGTCACGTGCGGCATCCTCGAGAACCCGGAAGAAGTGAAAGGCTAGGTGGGAGCGATGAAGAAAATCAAGAAGGCCGTGAAGGGCCGCAAAACCGCCCTCAAGTCCAAGGCCCAGCGCCCGAAGGCCAAGGCCACTACCGGCGTTCGCCTGACCGGCGAACCCATGCTCGTCGAAAAGAGGAGCCCGGCAATGGTCATCCAGTGGCCGCGGACGCTGATGCACCACCATACCTACGGTCTACTCTCTCCGTTCTTCGAGGGACTCCGGAAGGGAAAGCTGATGGCCACGAAGTGCCGGACACCGGGTTGCGAGGCCGGATTCTGGCTGCCGCCACGGGCCGACTGCCCGGACTGCCTTGCCCGTATGAAGTGGATCGAGATGAAGAACCCGGTCATCGGCGAGATCTTCACGTTCACTCACGTTGAATATCCCGGACATGGGATCGAGATCAGCTACCCGTACTACCAGATAGACGTCAAAATACCAGGGGCCGCCACCATCATGAAAGGGTATCTGGCGAAGGGTGAGGCGAAGATCGGCATGAAGGTCAAAGCCTGCTTCCGCACCAGGGGCTCGACCAACACCATCCTCGACCTGTACTGGGAGCCGGCTGAGTAAACTGCCAGAGGACGAACAGGGGGCGGCAGCAGAGCCGCCCCCTGCGCTTGACCGCCAGCGTGCGGGTTGGTATCATCCAATTTCAAACCGAAAGGAGCGGTGCCTGCCATGAAGAAAAAAACCAGCGGTACCACCAGAACCACGCTTAAGGCCGCACTGGCGCGTGCCCGCGAGCTTGGCATCGAGCATCTTGTCGTGGCTTCCACGAGCGGCAGAACAGCGATGGAACTCGCCAGGCTGCTTCCTCACGACATCGCAGCGGTGTGCGTAACCCACCACGCCGGGTTCAGGGAATTCAGCAAGAACGAGTTGCCGGAATCGGTCGAGAACAAGCTCGCAGAGCACGGCATCCCCGTGCTCAGGACGACCCACCTCTTCGCGGGAGTCGAGCGCGCCGCCCGCCTGAAGTTCGGCGGGCTTGGCCCGGCCGAAACCATCGCGTTCACCTACCGCACCCTGGGTGAAGGCACCAAGGTGGCAGTCGAGATCGCGGCTATGGCGCTCGATGCCGGCTTGATTCCCTACGGCAAAGACGTCATCGCCATCGCCGGAACCGGCTCCGGCGCGGATAGCGCCATTGTCATCCACCCTGCCCACTCGCGCCAGTTCTTCGACACGCGCGTGCGCGAGATCATCTGCAAGCCGACCAACTGGTAAGGAGTAGACTCAATGGACTGCATCTTCTGCCAAATTGTCACGGGCAAGGCCCCGGCCCGGAGGGTCTACGAGGACGAGCACACGCTCGCCTTCCTCGACCTCCACCCTATCTCCCGCGGCCACACGCTCGTCATCCCGAAGAAGCACGTGCAGTGGTTCACCGACATCGAACCCGAGGACGGCATGGCCGGCCCGTTCCTCAGGACGTGTTACGTGACAGCCCGCAGGCTGAAGCACGCCTTCGACTGCGAGTACGTCACCATGCTCATCCGGGGTACGCGAGTTCCGCACCTGCACATGTTGCTCATCCCCAGCATCAAGGGCGAAGAGAATCTTCTCGACAAGACGCTGGCCATGCACCACTTCGCCCAGGTCCGCATGAAGCCGCCGTTCAGCGATGCCGAGTTGGACGATATCGCCGAGAAAGTCAGAAACGCCCGAGCCTGAGAAGGAGGCACGCGTGAAACTCCTTGCCGCAATCGCCCTGACCATGCTCGTCGGATGGGCCCAACCCGCCGTCAATGAACTCGACCCTGCCTCCGGCAAGTTCCTCGATTTCCCGCTCGATTCGGTCAGCCGAGCCGCGAACGCCGCCTACCAGGCAGCCCGCTACAACGAAGCGGCGCGCCTCTACCTGGCGGCGCTTCAGCACGACATCACCAACTCCGGCGACATCTACAACCTGGCCTGCTGCTACGGTCTCCTGAAGCAGGACAGCCTGGCCGCGCTCTACCTGAGACGGGCCTTCAGTGCCGGGTTCGATGACATCGGACACGTAAAACAGGACCCGGACTTCGATTCGGTCCGCACGCGGCCGGCGTTCGCGTCCGTAGTTGACAGCCTCGCCGCCATCGCGGACAGCGCCAGCGCGAAGTCTGGTGAGCAGGTAGACATCGAAACCCCGTGCTTCGTCCCCGGCTACGTCCGGCTGCCTGCCAACTACGACTCGACTCGGGCATACCCACTCGTCATCGGCCTCCACGGCTACGGTGCGTCCCCTAAGTCGTTCTCGAAGCTGTACGAGCGGGCCGGCAACCCCGAACTCATCTTTGTCTGCCTTCAGGCACCCTACGCGTTCGGTGCCGGCCGAGACCTCGGCTACTCCTGGACGACATGGAACCGAGACGACAGCACGGTGGAGCAGCGCTCCTCCAGGTTGTCAGGCGACTACATTACCGCGGCAGCGAAGGAGCTGTCCTCACGCTTCAAAACCAGCGGAACGTGGCTGCTCGGATTCTCACAAGGCTGTTTCATGGCCTACAGAACGGGCATCGGCCACCACGACCTGTTCAAGGGCATCATCTGCTTTGGCGGAGGGCTCGACACGCTCAGCCTGGGCCCGACAGACTACGCCGCCGCGAAAGGACTGAAGGTCTTCGCCTCTCACGGCAAGGAAGACCGAGTCGTCGAGTACAAGTACGGCACGATCACTCGCGACTTCCTGAAGCGCCACGGCTTCAATGTCACCTTCGTCGACTTTGAGGGCGGACATGCGGTACCGGAGCAGCAACTGAAGCAAGCCGCGAAATGGATGAGCGGGAAGTAGCAGGGGAATTGCCAATTCCTAATTGCTAATTCCTAATCAAGCACCAATGACGAAATGAGCGCGCCCAAGCCACGGCAGTTCGACATCGAGGAGCGCACGGCTGCGTTTGGGAACGCGGCCATCCTACTCGCCAAAACCGTGCCTTTGACGCCAGTCACGCGACCGCTGGTTTCCCAGCTTGTCCGTTCAGCAACCAGCGTGGGTGCTAACTACTGTGAGGCCGACGATGCTGAATCCCGGGCCGACTTCAAGCACAAGATCGGCATCTGCAAGAAGGAGTCACGCGAAGCCAAACACTGGCTGCGGATGCTCGTAACGGCGGTTCCAGAATCCAAAGAGCCCGCACGCAAGCTCTGGCAAGAAGCAAAGGAACTCAACCTTATCTTCAACGCCATCGTCCGCAGCACGACAGCGAACGCAGGGTCCAAGGACTAGATCATATGGCCATTAACTCATTGAATAGGAATTAGGAATTGACAATTAGGAATTCGCCCTCCACGCCCGGTCGCTGGGGCGACCATGAGTTCGTCGAAGTCTGGGACAGCCAGCCGACCATGCCGCTCAAGGCCGAGCAGCTCGACATTCTCGCTGATGTCATCAAAGACAACTGGCGCCGCGGCGCTCGCATCCTCGACCTCGGATGCGGCACCGGCAAGGTGGAGGAGCGCATCTTCGGACGGCTGCCGGTCGCGAAGTTCGTTTGCGCAGACCGGTCGGAAGTGATGCTTCGGTTCGCGCGCAAACGCCTCGCCGCTCACGCGCAGCAGTGCCGGTTCGTCTGCGCTGACCTGAACCATCTCGACCGGCTCGACTTGCCCGAACGACCCTTCCGGTTCATCCTCCTGGTCGACGTAGTCCATGAACTGACCGACCCGGCCAAACGCGGGCTGCTCAGATTCTGCCGGCAGAACCTCGCCCCGGACGGGCTGGTTCTCCTCGTGGACCGAATCGCCCTGGACCTGAAGCACCTGAGAGGTGCCCATGTGGCGGTACTCCACCGGCTTCAATACCTGACTGGAACGAAGACTGGTCAGTTGTCTGACTGCTTCGCTGACCCCCGCTACCACGACCACGAACTCCCGTACGGACTGGAGTCGTATCTCCGCGCCTTCCGCGCCTGCGGTCTCGCACCGGCAGTGCTGCACCTGCACTTCCACAAAGCTCTCATCGCTGCGAGGCCGCAACGCCGGTCCGGCTAACCGCCCAGACGCCCCGCTGTTTCGCGGTAGATAGCCAGTAAGAAACAAAGGCAGGCCTCCGCCCGCCCCGCTGACTACTGCCTACTGCCTGTTGTCTTCTGGGCTACTCGCTTACCTCGTCACCACGACCTTCCGGACGGCTTGCGGCTTGGGGCTTGCGGCTTGTGCCTCTTCACGCACGAAGCAGATGCCGGGCCTAGGATACACGACTCGCCGCCCCATCGCGTCGAAGGCCACCGCGCCTTGCGGCAGGCTGCGGATGACCGTCGCTCTCGTCGTCCGACTGATGCTCGGTTCAGAGGCAACATCGTTGATGTCAATTCCAGTTGCATCCATCATGCTGCCCCAGATGTTCCAGCTACCTCCGCGATTCGACTGCCAGAAGCACCAGTGCAAGGTGCTGCCGAAAGTCGTGACCGCGGGATGGACATCCGTCGCGGTGTCATTGTCCAAACACACTTCGTTCTCAGCGAATCGTGTGCGTGCGTAAACGTTCGCATTCCCATCCCGGTCTGAAACCCATGCCACGGCCGACCAGTCCATCAGACCTTTCTTCGGGTAGGAGGCCGCGGTCCCGCAAGGCATGTAGTTGTTTCCTGCTCCGGTCGAGCCGCACCATCGCTGGGCGAGCGAGAATGAGTCCATACCGGTCCCGTAGACCGCTGTATCTCCATCGCGCGCTGACTCCCACGTTATCCACGGGCCGAGCTCCACGGGCTCAACGACATAGCTGATGACATCGGGATTGCGGTCCAGGGAATCAGAGTGAGCAACCTCTTGAGGAGTCTGCCATGCACTATCGATGTACTCCGAGTAGAAGATGTCGCCATTCGCCTCCCACACCAGCAGCGGACAGCCCGTAGTATCGGCCAGATGCCCACGACCGAGGCACGCGTGGCGTATCGGGTCAAGCCCGGACACTGCAATCGCAGGTGGTTCCCATCCGCCGTAGAGGTCACCATATACGTACGAAACATGCCAGCCTGAGGAATCGTGGTTCGTCCAGGCGGCCCACACCGTATCTTCCATCGCCCCATTGCTGATGACTACGACGCTCGGCCACGCCGAATCACCACCCGCATTGGTGCACTCCCCGACGAACATCTCATCTTCCCACATACCGAGCCTGTACGTTGCGGCGTGGATGGTCCCGCAAGTATCCTCGCGGCGTTCCCAGACGCACCAGTATTCCGGTTCTCCATATTGAGGCGTAACGCTGGCCAGCGACGGGTTAACCGCCTCTTCTACGCCGTTAACAGGCGTCGGCCCCCACCATCCACTTGAGTAATGATACGACCTGCTGACGAGGTTCCAGTGGGTACCATTGTAGTACTCCCAGACCACACAGGTCTTATACCCCGGCAACCACTCCTTACAGGTCGCCGGCTTGATGCCTCCAAGGCCCTCGCTAATCAGATACGGCCCGGTCCACTCCTCGGCTCCGGCATCTGTGGAGACCAGCGCAGCCAGCAGCAGAACCGACACGACAGCGTATTTCATGGCATCTCCCGGATGCATCATTATCGGCCTCGGTTGTGGCTTGTCAATCGCCAACCGATCTCCGGCCGGAAATCCAAGGCTCCAGGATTCGAGGATTCCGGTGCCCGGCCTCCCGCCCTCTTCGTGTCCTTCGTGCTTTCGAGGCCGACCATTCGGGCCTGATGTCCGGCCCGCCGTTTGACTTGTCAGGCAGCAGCGATAGACTGAGGGAGATGCGGATTCTGGTCATCAATCCCGGCGGCGGGTCCACGAAAGTGGCAGTCTTCAACGGCCCCAAACCGCTGTTCTCGGAATCGGTTGAGCACCCGCCGAACAAGCTTGTACGCTTCGGCCACGTGCTCGACCAGTACGAGCTGCGCAAGTCCGCGGTTCTCTCCGTCCTCGACCAGCAGAAGTTCGACTCATCACGACTGGAGGCGATTGCCACGCGCGGCGGCCCGCTCAAGCCCCTGCCGAGCGGCGTCTACCGGATAACGCCCCGGGTCGCAGCCGACATCCGCCACGGCCAGTACCAGACACTCCATCCCGCTCTGCTAGGCCCGCTCATCGGGTACGAACTCTCCCAAGAACTGGGCATCCCCGCCTACTTCGTTGACCCTGAATCCACCGACGAATTCCGCGACATCGCGCGGATATCCGGCTTCAACGGTATTCAGCGGGTCGCGCTCTCGCACGCGCTCAGTTGCCGCGCCGTGGCCCAGGCTGCGGCGCAGAAGCTCAAGAAACCCTACAAGAAGTGCCGCTTGGTGATTGCCCACCTTGGCACCGGAATCACCGTGGCCGCGCACGTCGGCGGCAGACAAGTTGACGCGACCAATGCCAATGACGACGGCCCCTTCTCCCCGCAGCGTTCCGGCTCCCTGCCCCTTTCCGGGCTGGTCCGGGCCTGCTACTCCGGCAAGTACACCGAGTTGGCCATACTCAGGCTGCTCACCACCAGGGGCGGCCTGGTCTCCTACCTCGGCACCGACGATATCCGCAGGGTCGAGAAAGCCGTCGCCGCCGGCAACAAGTCAGCGGAACTGGTGTACCGGGCGCTCGTCTACCAGATCGCCAAGGAAGTTGGCGCATACGCCGTCGCCTGCGAGGGCAAGCCGGACGCAATCGTCCTGACCGGCGGGATGACCATGTCGGAGAAGTTCACGACCGACCTGAAGAAATGGCTGGCACCGCTCGAAGTGAAGATACTGGTATCCCCCGGCGAGGAGGAAATGTCGGCTATGGCCGCGCACCTGGTCGCCGTGCTGTCAGGCAAAGAAAAGGAACGAAGCTATGACCAAGAGACTGCTCTCCGGGGATGAAGCCGTAGCCCAGGGAGCCTGGGAGGCAGGCTGCCACGTGGCTGCCGCCTACCCGGGCACACCTTCAACCGAGATACTCGAAGCCCTTTCCACCTACAAAGACGTCTACAGCGAATGGTCCACCAACGAGAAGGTGGCACTCGAGGTCGCACTCGGCGCATCCATCTCCGGGGCCCGGGCAATGGCGGTGATGAAACACGTCGGCCTGAACGTGGCCGCCNNACGAGCAGGACAACCGCTACTACGGCCTGATGGCCAGAATCCCGGTCCTCTGCCCGTCCGACTCGCAGGAGGCGCTCGACTTCACCCGCCGGGCATTCGACCTCTCCGAAGAATTCGACATCCCGGTGCTCCTGCGCCTCACCACCCGCAGCGCCCACTCATCGAGCGTCGTTGAGGTAGGCGAACGACAGGCTCGTCCGGTCAAGGGCTACGAGAAGCAGATTACCCGGACTATGGTACTTCCGGCGTTCGCCAAAGTCCGTCACGCTGACCTTGAGAAGAGGCTCGACCGGATCCGCGAGTGGAACGAGAAGTGCGATCTCAACCGAGTTGAGGCCGGCTCAAAGCTCGGCATCATCACGGACGGAGTCGCCTACCAGTACGCCCGCGAAGTCTTCCCCGACGCCTCGTTTCTCAAACTCGGCATGGTCTGGCCGTTTCCGGCCGACCTCGTGCGTCGGTTCGCCGCGACCGTGGAAGAACTTGTTGTCATCGAGGAAGTGGATCCATTCATAGAGACCCAGGTCCTCGCCCTTAACGCTTCATCCGTCACCGGTCACCCGTTACGGATAGCGGGCAAAGACAGGCTGCCCCGCACCGACGAACTCAGCCCCCGCGTCCTCCGCTCCTCCCTCGCCTCATTCCTCACTCCTCACTCCTCAGTCCTCAGTCCTCAGTCC
>DDXO01000117.1 GCA_002347155.1 Caldifarciminota bacterium UBA2258 | reverse complement strand
CTGCGCATCGACCTCGCCCAGTACCGCGAGCTTTCCGCCTTCGCCCAGTTCGGGGCCGACCTCGACGAAGGTTCGCGCCGCCAGTTGCAGCGGGGCGAGAAGCTGGTCGAGGCCCTGAAGCAGGACGAATCCCGGCCGCTGTCGCCCGACAAGGAAATCCTCATCGTCTACGCCGGCGTCAACGGCCATCTCGACGACGTCCCGAACGAACGGATTCCGGCTTTTGAGCGCTCGCTCCTCGACTTCTACGACCGGGACTTCGCGCAGCTCGCGGCGCGGCTCTGTGACCCACAGACCGGCGACCAGGCGCTGCCCGAACTGGAGAAGGTAATCACGGGTTTCAAACGCTCCTACCCGCCTGATGCTTGGCACTAGGGAACTCCGCCGCCGCATCCGCACCATCGAGAACGTCGGCCGGGTGGTCGACGCTATGGAGAAGATCTCCGCGGCCCGCCTCTCCCGGGAAAAGACCCGCGTGCTCGGCAGCCGGCCCTACATCGAGGCGGTGGAGCGGGCGGTGCGCAACCTGGCGACGACCGACCGGCCGCCCAACCCCCTGCTCCGCCACAACGCAAGCCGCGACTGCCTGCTCATCATCGTCGCTTCGGACAAAGGGCTGTGCGGCTCGTACAACTCGAACATCATCCGCGCGGCCGACAAATTCGCCGCCGAGTACCAGCACCGCCGGCTCCACCTCATCACCTGCGGCCGCAAGCTCCGCAAGTTCTACCCCCGCATCCGCGGCGGGATCCTGCGCGAGTCCATACCGGTGCCCGGGCCGCCCTATGACGAACTCGCGGACGAGCTTGCCGGGATGATAATGCAACACTACCTGATGGAGCAGACCGGGTACGTCTACCTGCTCTATACCGGCTTCCGGTCGCTCGGGGCCAACCGGCCCGTGCTCAAGCGCATCCTGCCGGTCGAGCCGGTTGCCCGTCCGCGGCCGGTAAACTACGTTTACTTCTACGAGCCGACGGTCTCCGCCGTGCTCGAACTGCTTCTGCCGCAGTACGTGCGGCTCACGGTCTGGGCCGCGTTTGCCGAGGCCGCGGCGAGCGAGCACGCTGCGCGGATGGTGATGATGCAGCAGGCTTCGCTCAATGCCCGCGAGATGGTCGGCGACCTGGTGCTGGCGTCAAACAAGCTGCGCCAGGCCAACATCACGCGCGAACTGTCGGACATCGTCGGCACGGCCGAGGCGCTGACCGGCCGCAGCCGGAGAGGAGCGGCCTGATGGCTGTCGGCAGAATCGCACAGGTTACCGGTCCGGTTGTTGACGTTGAGTTCGAACCCGGCAGCATCCCGCCCCTGTACGCCGCGCTCCGGGTTCGCGGCACGGTGCTCGAAGTGATGGCTCACATCGGCGAAGGCAGCGTCCGCGCCATCGCGCTCGGCCCGACCGAGGGGCTGAGTCGCGGCATCGAGGTTGAAAACACCGGCGACAGCGTCACCGTGCCGGTCGGCCGCGAAACGCTGGGCCGGATGATGAACGTCCTCGGCGAGCCCATCGATAACAAAGGCCCCATCGAAACCCGGCTCCGTTATCCGCTCCACCGCCCGCCGCCCCCGCTGGTTGAGCAGGACGTCGAGCTCAAGATCTTCGAGACCGGCATCAAGGCCATTGACCTGCTCGCCCCGTTCCCGCAGGGCGGCAAAGTAGGATTCTTCGGCGGCGCCGGGGTCGGCAAGACCGTGGCGGTGATGGAACTCATCCGCAACATGGCGGCCGAGCACGGCGGCATCTCGGTCTTCGCCGGCGTCGGCGAGCGGACCCGCGAAGGCAACGACCTCTACCTGCAGATGACCGACTCGGGCGTACTCGACAAGACCGTGCTCGTCTACGGCCAGATGAACGAACCGCCCGGCTCACGGCTCCGCGTCGCGCTGGCCGCGGTCGACCAGGCCGAGTTTTTCCGCGACGTCGAGAAACTGAACGTGCTGCTTTTCATCGACAACATCTTCCGCTACGTGCTCGCGGGCAGCGAGGTTTCGACCCTGCTCGGCCGGATGCCGTCCGCCGTCGGGTACCAGCCCACCCTCGGCACCGACATGGGCGAACTCGAAGAGCGCATCACCTCGACCCGCTCCGGCTCCATCACCTCTATCCAGGCCATCTACGTTCCGGCCGACGACCTCACCGACCCCGGCGTCGCCACTGTCTTCAGCCACCTCGACGCCTCTGTCGTGCTCTCGCGCGCGATTGCCGAGCAGGGTATCTACCCCGCGGTCGACCCGCTCGAATCCAGTTCGAGCATCCTCCAGCCCGCAGTCGTCGGCGCGGACCACCACCGGGTGGCGACCGGCGTGCAGAAGGTGCTCCAGCGCTACAAGGACCTGCAGGACATCATCGCCATCCTCGGAGTTGAGGAACTCTCCGAGGAAGACAAACTGATTGTCGGCCGCGCGCGCAAGGTCCAGCGGTTCCTGTCCCAGCCCTTCTTCGTGGCCGAGCCCTACACCGGCCACAAAGGGGCCTACGTATCGCTCAAAGACACGGTCCGCGGCTTCGACGAAATCATCAGCGGCAAGCACGACAAAATCCCCGAGCAGGCGTTCTTCATGCACGGCCCGATTGAGGACGTGCTGGAACACGCCCGGAAGAGCGGGCGGACGGATGAAGACGCTGCATCTTGAGCTGGTCACCCCGAACGCGCGGGTCTGGCGCGGGGACGTTCGTTCGGTCACCATTCCCGCGGCCAAGGGCGACATGGGCGTGCTGCCCGGCCACGCCCCGTACCTCGGCCTGCTGAATGAAGGGCGGGTAACGGTCCGCACCGCGACCCGGGGCCAGCGCCCGCTTGCCTTCAAGATCAGCGGCGGCTACACTGAGGTGCTCCCCGACAGCGTCACGATTCTCGCCGACTCCGCCGCCCAGGCCGACCTCTCCCCAACCCCTGTCCCCTAGTCATCATTCCCCAGCTCCTTGCCCTGCGTCCCCGCCCGGACAGTCTTTGTGTCTTGGTGTCTTTGTGGTGAGTCCCCGTCCGGTGCCTCTGTCGGCGTGAACCCATGAACACTGTTCCCTACCAGGAACTCCGCGACCCGCGCGACTTCTTCGAGCTGATGGAGGCGGCCTTTGGCGAAGTCGCAGTTCCCGAGCACCCGGGCCTGCTCATGCGCCACGACGAACGCCGTAAGCACGAGTTCGGCTTCGGCTTGTATCGTGGCAAAACACTGGCGTCCTTCATCGGCGTCGCGGAACTGACCGTGCGCACCCGCTCGGGCGACTCCGAGTCCGCCCTCGGCCTCCACCACGTCGCTACCCACCCGGCATATGCCCACCAGGGCCTCTCCCGCAGCCTGTTCGACTTCGTCCACGAACGCTACCGAAGACAAGGCCGCAGGTTCTCCTTCCTCTACACCACGCGCACGCTCGTCGCCCCGGCGCTCTACCGTGACCTGGGATACGAGGAAATCCCGCTGGCCGGCCCGCGTGCGCCCCGCGCCCTGCTCATCCTGCCCGAGACGCACAGACGCCTGAAGCGAAACCGCACCCACGTTGCCGACCTTGCTGTCGCCGAGAAGCTCTTTGCCGAAGCCACGGCAGGCAAGTGCGGCTTTGTAGTCAGGCCGCGCGGCTGGGTCCTCGCCCGTCTCAGGCAATGGAAGATGAAACCCGACTACGTTTTCATCGACCGTGACGGCTACGCCTTCACCAACCCGGACCGGTTCGGTCGGTACATCGAGGAGTTCATCTGCCGCAACCGGGTCGCGTACGTCCGCCTGCTCGACCGCATCTCGGCCGCGACCCGCGGCGGCCTGGTTGACTACTACGTCCGCGACCCGATTCTCAGAAGCATCTACGCCGAACGTGGCGCGCGCTTCCGTCGCGAAACCTACTCCAGCCTGATGGTGAAACCTCTCACCCGTGCCACCTTCCGCTCCGTCTTCGGCTCCCGCTTCTTCCAGTCTCCGGTAGACCAGTTCTAGCCGGGCCGTCGCGGTCCAGGCTCTGCGAAAAGACGCGCGCGACAGCGTACGCCGGGACCTTCCTTGCTACTCCCCAAGAAGCTCCACACGTTGGTCCCAAAGTTACCTGTTGAGTATTCCGGGAAGGAACTTGGACGAGATAGAGGACTGTGACCTGGCAAGGACCTTGGGATGGAACCTGACTCGTTACTCGGTAAGGAACCGGACAAGGAACTCTCCTCGTTGCCTGCGAGGTAGCGGACGAAGTAGCTATGGAGATAGCGGTCGAAGTAGCCGAAGAAGTAGCCCTCGTCGTTCCTCGCCAAGTTCCTCGGATCGTGACTTCGGAAGCTATGCGGATAGCTATGGGGGAGGCATAGGAGGGGTCGGAGAGGGAACAGGAGCTATGGTATTGGGGATAGTGAAGTTAGGATCTACTCCCTGGGCCGGCAGAATATGTACTATAATACACATTTGGGCTCGGGAATGAGCGGCAATCCTGGACCCGCCCGCGCCGACCCGCGCGACAGGAGTCCTTTGCCACGTCACCGGGGCTAATCCGGTCTCGGCATGAGAGGCACGACCACAAGTCCCTCTTCGCCGCGCACCACCTGCCAGCAGTCGTGTTCCTTCAGACTGCCTGCCTGCCGCGCTTCGCTTGGCGCAGGCAGGTCGCTCAGAATCAGCCCGCGCGCACGAGGACGGAGGATGGAGGAGTGAAGATACAGGAAGGAGGACAGAAGGGAAAGGAGGCAGGACGGAAGATGGAGGATGGAAGAAACGCCGACTTCGTTCCTCATGCCTCTCTCTTCCTTCCTCCTTCCTCCTTCCTCCTTCCTCCTTCCTCTCGCGTCCTCCTCACTCGCGGCCGAAAGACAATCTGCTCGTCCACCCGGTTGATGAACTCGGCCCGGAACCGCGCCTTGACCTCGGTCGGAAATCGAGTCCCTCACGGGTACTGCCGCAGGCTGCCTACTACTTCTCCTGGAAACCGAAATGGAACCGCCAAGAACGTCAAGAGCGCCGAGCGTACGCAGAGTATTTCCGTCCGGACCTGACTTTGTGTCTTGGTGTCTTGGTGGTGAATTCCTATCTCGGTTCTTGAAATCTCTCAGTCGCGTTGACTTGGTCTCCGAGCAAGCTAGAATAGGACGTATGGATAAGACCAAGACGGTCGAACTGACAGGCAGGGCCGGCAACTGGGTGGCCCTGAAGGGTGATTCCTACGAAGTCGTCGCCGAAGCCAGGACTCTCAAGGAAGTCGCCGACAAGGCACGTCGCCGGGGCATAAGGAACCCGACGTTCGCCCGCATTCCCAGAAAAGACTGCGCCCTCATCCTGTAGCCGGAATTGTGCCGACCCAGCGGTTCCGCTACGTCCGGATACCGGCGACTCCGTCCGAAGCTTTCCGCACGCTTCCCACTACTATCGCCCGCTGATTCCGGTCACTCTCTCGGCCGGGCCGAAGTCCGCCCGGCTCCTGGCACTGATTGACTCTGGTGCCGACAACACCATCTTCAACATGCAGGTGGCGGCCATGCTCGGACTGCGTCTGGGCAAAGCGCCTGCGGATTCCTTCTGCGGGACATCCGGTCACGAACAGACGGCACGATACCGGCGACTGACTCTCCGTGTCGGTACGGTCAGCTACCAGGCCATGGTCGGCTTCGCCGAGCTCCCGTTCGACGTTGCGGGGATCCTCGGACAGGACGGATTCTTCGACCGGTTCGCAGTCACGCTTGACCAGACTCGCGGGCTGATTCTCCTCAAGCGCTCCCTGCCCGCTTGACCGCCCGCCTCCCGTCCTCCGTCGTCCGTCACGCGTCTCCCGTCGCCCGGCATCATGCTCAGGACCGGAACCCGTGTCCGCGCACCGGCCTTGTCTACGAGGTCAATCGCCTTGTCAGCAATCCGAACCTCCGAAGGCGGGCGGACTTGGCGCATTGGTGCTTCGGGCTTGATTGGTCATTGGGACCTGGTAATTGGTAATTCCCGCGTGGTGCTCCTCCCACTTCGGCCTCATGCCTCTGAGTATCGCCAGAGACGCCCTTCGTTCTTGGTTCTTGGTTCTTGGTTCTTGGTTCCTCCTTCCTCAGTCCTCAGTCCTCAGTCCTCAATCCTCATTCCTCCTTCCTCGTTCCTCGCCTCAGGTTTCCCCGGGCCAACGCCAACTTCATGATATTGGCCGCGTCCATGCTTTCCTCGGCCCTGCCTGCGGCCCGCGTCAGGAGTCTCTTACTGTGTCACCGCGATTGGCCTTGCCTTCATCTTGCCTGTGTACAGCAGATGCCGGAGCAGGTCTAGAACGGTGTCCAACTCCTTGCCCCCCGCACCAGGGCTCTCTTTGCCGAGTCTTCCCATCTTGTCGCTTTCGTGCTTGATGATATCGTCAACTAACTCACCGTATAGAACTTCGATTCCGGCAGCTTTCAGATTGTTGACCATCTTGGGATGCTCTCGTCCCTTTTTCGGCGGGTAGCCAAAAGTCACAAGGACTTTCGTAATGGAGTGCTTCATCATGATAGCCCGGTAGGGACACTCGACGCCGCGTAAGAAGGACTCGGCGTCTTGGAACCAGGTTATCAGCTTCCTACCGACGGTTTCGTAGGCTCCGGTGCCCAAGGACGACTTGCACTGGGCAAGCACAACTTCCTTGCCGTTGAAGGCAAGAATGTCTATGTCACTCCAGCCGCCGACCCTGCGGCGTTCGCCTCTCGGCTGCTTGAACTGAACGTCACACTCCACGAAGTAGCCTCTCTGCCGGTAGTACCTGCTCGCCAGTTCCTCGGTTAGGCCTTTGGCCATGCGTCCTCCTTTTCCGTGTAACTATGGCCGACAAGGCCATATCGTCTCGACCAACTCGACCATCTTGTCATTCCGCGCCTTGACATCGCTCGGTAATGGGGTGACTGTCCCTAGTTCTCTCCATCTACCATGTCTCCGGAATCATCCGCTAGTGAAGCGGCGAGCGCATCACAAGCATGCTTATCGGATAGCTGACCAGGGCTGAGAAGACGTAGAGCGCTAGCGTGTACCAGACCGGCAGGTCTAGGAACTTCCGGTACGCAACCACGATCAGGACCGTGGCCCACTGGGCGAGTATCAAGTGGGTGATGCCGAGCGTGACCGGGCTGCGCGTCCCCAGCGCGTAGCACCCCCAGTCCCAGGCGACCAGCACAGCGCCGACGATCAACTGCGCGAACCCGCCGACGTTCAGGACAAAGTCCATGTCGGCGCGCCGGCCGGTCAGACGCAGCACTACGTACGTCACGCCGGCGAGATAGATCCAGAGGAACAGCATGTAGAACGGTGTGAACCAGACCAGGAACCAGTAGTAGGTCTCGGCGTGCAGCAAGGTGATCATCGGGTCCGGCCAGGGCCGCCAACCCATCAGGGCGGGCGGCAAGTAGACGAACAGCGAATCCAGCGCGGCGCGAATCAGCACTGCCACCAAGCCCCACGCAGGAGTCGGTACTTCCCGGACCGCCTCGGCAAACCGCGCCGGGTTCCAGTATCCGAGCAGAACCGCTCTCAGAAAGTGGCGCCCGGCACTCAACGTTCCGTGCTCATTGCTCATCGTTCTTGTGCGAACTCGCCCATCTTGTCCTGTCGCGCCCTGACATCGCTCAGAAACATAGGGAGTGTCCTTGGTTTCGCAGGTCCCTACCGGTCCTTCAGCAGCCGGCTGATGCGTTTGGCCAGCGCCACGATGGTCAGTATCGGCGGGTTCCCGAGCGACTTGGGCAGGATCGTCGCGTCGGCGACGTAGACATTAGCAGGGAGCTTAGGACTGTGCATTGTCTGGGCTTCATTCCAGGTGAGCGGCAGAGAGCACCCGGGGTGCCCTGCATTCAAGACGCCCAGAAAGGTCTGACTTCGGTCGATTCCTATCCGAGCCAGCACCTCAACGCAGATGGCGGTCGCCTTGTCCAGTCTCTCCCGATCGCTGGGTATCAGGGGCTTGGATACGTTCTTCCGCGTCACCGCGCCCTCATTCGCATCCGCCAGCTTGACCATCAGGCTCACTATGTTCCCAATGGGATAGTGCCAGGCGGGATGGAAGAAGAAGCTCAAGTAGTCGAAATACGTCGAGAGAATGTAGCCGTCCTGCTGGCTGGCAAACGGCATCGATATCTCCGCATGCTGGTTGGCGCCCGGACACTCGGCGGCGATGCACAGCACCGGGTCGACCGACAGACTCGGTTGACATTCGATGCCCGATTCCTGCAGTATCACCGGCGTGCCGAATCCGCCGGCCGCGACCACAATCAGGTCACCGGCAATTGTCCGATGTCCGGTCCGGCCCCGAACTGCAACGCCGCTTGCCCGGCTGCCGTTCATGACAATCCGACTGACGCGGGTCTCGGTCACCAAATGCGCGCCGGCAGCGACGGCCTGCTTCAAGAACCGACGGCTGTCCCACTTTGCCCCGGTGCGGCAACCGATGATGCACCTGCCGCAGTTGGTGCAGGCGGCAAGGTCCATCAGCTTGGGGAGTGGCGCCGGATTCAGGCCCATCGCTTGAAAGGTCTCGTAAAGGCGCCTTGTCAGCGCGCCCCAGCGTTGCATGTGGCCAGTCGTGACTGGGATCTGCCGATATATCTCCTCGAATTCGGCGTCGAGGTTGATGCCAAGTGCAGCAATGCCGTGGTCGCAGCGTAGCGCGTTCGCACAACTGAGCGTTGTCGTGCCTCCGAGTGTGCGGCCGCTGACGAGGACCATTTCTCCCTCGGCCCGGCGGATCTTCATCGGCCGGAAGAGAAGCCGAATCAGGCGGGCGTCGAACAGGAGTCCGGCGCGGCGCAATGGCTCGATCCGAGAGAGGGAAACGCGGAACGGTGCGAACTCACCGCCGGCTTCGACGACCGTCACATCGTACTGCCCCTGCAGTTCCATAGCGACGGTTGCTCCGCCCGCCCCGCTCCCGATGACAACTGCCTTCCTCATGCGGCAGGTGGCGGCTGAAGGACTGCCCGGCAACACTGGCTGCCTTCGGTGATGCGACTGGTGAAAGTCAGCCGTCCTCCTTGGGATAACCCACAGGCTAGGCCCTGGTCAAGTGCCTGCATCACCCTGCACACCGAGCCTGAGTAGTACGCACTGAAGAGGCACCGTCGAATGACGACCTGACCGAACCCTGCTCCTTCGAACTTGATGCCCAGGGCTTTGTAGGAGATTCTGAGCGCGGAAGCAACGTCCTGTCCGGTGGCGACCTGGAACTCCCGCCGCAGGTCCTGTCCCATCGTCTGCGCCGCGTCGAACAGGCGGCTCCGGACGGCGTCAGCGCCATCCGGCAGGCTCAGGCAGGCTTCGGCACAATCCCGACTGAAGACGGCAAATGCAGCCAGCGATTCACGATAGGACAGACCCCTGACATCCGGCGCCTGACTATGAAAGGCATCGGCCGTGACCCCGATCAGACGAACCAGGCGGCGTTTGGCGAAGGGTGCAGGCAGGTAGATCCCGGCCAAGCCAAGCAGCAGGTTCAACGACTCGAGCGCCGGATTCCAGCCGAGAAGAGGACCGCTGCGGTGCCGATTGCGCCGTCGATGGCGAAGTTGGCCAAGCAGGCGAGCGACCGCTGGGCGAAGATGAAGAGCACGAGCGACAACACCGAACTTGAGAGCTTGCCGACGGCAAGCAACATGGGAAAGTAGTGATTCGACGGATGGCGGAGCATCAGGAATGCCAGCGTTGATACCAAGGCCATGTAAGCAACCGCCAAGCCGAGGTAGAAGTAGCCGACCTCCGTCGGTGCCGCGGGCAGCCCAAAGCCTGCGGAGAGCGAATTGAAGAAGCCCAGCACCCCTCCCGGCACGGTCAGGAACAGGATTCCAACCGCCACGAAAACCACCAGCATTGTCAGACTGAAGGTGCGGTAGAGTCTCATGCCGGGTTGTGGAGTTTGAAGAACCTGGCCGGTGGCCCGAACGCAGCCTCCCCCGCAATCTCGGCCGAGGCCGGGCCGGGCAGCGGTAGCGTCCCTTGAAAGCGGTCTCGGATAAGGCCGTAGTTCCGGTTGATGAAACAGCCGTCACTCGCCCGAGCAAGGCGCCGCATCCGTTCGTAGATGGTCGGAAGCGGCTCCTGCATCACATTGCCGTACGAGAGCGGGACGAAGACGCAGGGCCCGACCTCGCCAAAGGCGTCGACATAGACCATCTTGTCGCCACAGGTACAGCCGAAGTACTCCCGTCCCTCAAAGTGCCCCAGGTAGTTGACGGTAATCCGGCCCTCCCGGTTAAGGCGGTCCTGCAGCCGGACCAGGCTCAGCCGGTCCTCGTCGTTTATCACTTGCTCCTCGTTCCACCCATCGGGTGTCGAGGGCTTAACTTCGCTCAGCCACGCCTCGTGTACACCCAGCCCAGCCAGGAATTCAACAAGCCGCTCGGTCTCGTTGTTCCGTATCATCTCGCGCGACAGCACTGCCGAGACGCTCACGTGCATGCCAGCGTTGCGGAAGATGTCGAGCGCCGACAGCGCGGTCCGGTACGCGCCCTCGTAGTTCCGCGACCGGTCGTGCTTCTCTTCCTCCCAGTGGTCGAGGCTCACGCTCACGTAGAACATCCCTGCCCGCCGCAAATCGGCGGCCAACTCCGGGGTCAGTGTGCAGCCGGTTGTGAAGAGCTTGACCGTGCAGTCGGCGGACGCTCGCTCGGTGATCCGCACGATGTCACGGTTCAGCAGCGGTTCGCCCCCGGTGAACCCGAGCCAGAACACGCCCAACCGCTTCAAGTCGGCGATGACGCGCTCGATCGTCTCGGTCGACATAGTCGTCCCGCTCCGCTTCCGATTGTAGCAGTAGCCGCAACGCTGAGGACAGAGGTTGGTCAGGCCGACCTGGGCATGAGAGGGTCCGGACGTCTCGGGCAGCAGGTGCTCGTTGATGAACCGCCGGTAGGCAGGGCTGTTCAGCGGCGGCAGGTGCGAGTGAATCACGTAGTTGCCGTCGACGGCCGTCGTCTTGAACTTGCCCATGTACTGCATCAGAAACCACAGCAGGGCCGGCCGGGCGCGCAGAATCTGCGGATTCGCCGCCATGCTCTTGAGAACGCCGAGGCTGTCAGCCAGAGAAAGAGCCATGGTGATATTCTAACGAGGAGCTCTGACCATCTCAACCCGTGATGCAGGAACGCGTCAGGGCATCTGCCTTCGGGCAACCATGGTCGTGAACCTCTTGTTACCGACAAGGGCAACAACCTCCTTCTCGCATCGGTAGTGATGCCGTCTCAGCAGCGAGCGGATGTACCCACTCCAGTGTGAGAAGACGTCGAGACCGCCTTCCATCCTGTGTTCGTATGCGGTTCCTTCTGGCCGAGCGCCGTCGGCGGTCATGAACGTGAATGCGAGGATTCCTGAGTCTCCGTGGACGCGGGCGATTTCCGCGAACAGGTTCCCCAGGTCGCCAAGGAAGTGAAACACGCCGCAGGAGATGACGTGGTCAAAGACCCGGTCCGGATATGGCCAGGGAGTAGCTGCGATATCCTGCCAGAGCAACTCCTCTGCGATTCTCTTCTTACGGCAGACTGCCAGCATCTTCGGAGAGCCGTCGATTCCGAACACCCGCAGACCGGCCCGGTTGAACAACGCCGAGGACATCCCGGTCCCGATACCGACGTCCAGCAGTCTGTTGCCGGTCTTCACGAACTCGTAGCTCATTCCGAACAAGACGTCAGCCAGGTAGCAGTCGGCCTTCTTGAGCAGGTTGTCGTACTGCTCCGAGAACCTGTCGTGGGCAGAGGACATCGTGTTCCGCATTTCGGTGTCTTTGCCGATGTATGACACCCTCTAGACGGCCATCACCTTGTCTACAGGAACTTGAGCAGGACCTTCTTGCGGTAGGCGACGTACCGGTCGCCGAACTCCTGGAGGAGCCACTCGTCTTCGGCCTTTGCGAAGACCCGGATCAGGATGTAGAAGACAACCACCGTGGTGAGTACCAGCCAGGAGCGCAGAAGCAGCGCCAGCCCGGGCAGGATGAAGACGACGTAGGACATGAACATGGGATTCGGGGCGATCGCGTAGAAGCCGGTGGTGACGAGTTCGTGGCGCTTGAACGCCCGCATCAACTGGACCGACGACAGGCCGAGCACCACGAGCCCGGCCGCAATCAGCGCTACGCCCCAGGGCAGATATGCCGAAAACGACCCCTGCATTCTGAACCGCGAACTCGTGACCTGATCGAGCACAATTGTCAGCGCCAGGTAAGCGAACGCCGGCACCGCCGTCTGCGGTCCGGTGCCCATCACTGTCATCTTCTTTGCCATTGTCAGTACTCCTTCGCGGATGTTCCGCTCATTGCCCGCCGTTGCGTATCCACTCGAACGTGAGCTTCAGTACGTTCAGCAGCGGCTCTGTGGTCAGAATCCCGGGCCGATCTCGCTTCTGGTGGTAGAAGGCGATTAGCTGTTGAGGAACCTTGAAGCAAAGCAGCGTCAGAGCCTTTAGACCGGCCTGGCTGAAGGGACCCGAGTCATTCCCGACCCCCAGGAAAGCGGACAACACCCTGTAGGGGACCCCGGCGCGCGCCGCCGCTGCGACCACGCCTCTCACCATTTCGGGGGAGTTCTTCACCGAGCCGTTCATGTCTGAGGTGAGGATGCCGGCTTCCGGATGCGCGACCGTCTCGATGTTGAGTAGCCGAACGTCCAGGCGTTTCAGCTCATCAAGGTGGCGCTTCACGTAGCGCCGCGAGCCCCGAAGTCCTGCTTCCTCGCTGCCGAAGGATATGAATCGAATCTCCGTATCGGCTGGAATGTACGACGGATGCTTCACCAGGAACCTGCACATCGCCACGGCGAGGGCGCTGGCTGAGAGATTATCCGCCGCGCCCGGCACCGTCCCTCCGTTCTTTCCGCGCTGGCTGAAGAACATCGCATACACAACGGCCGGCACCACCGGATAGGCCATCAGGACCCACCCGAGCGTCCCGGTACGGACCAGCCCGGCATTGCCCGCAATCACGCCGGCCAACTGCATGATGCTCATGACGAGCATGGTGGCGAATCCGATGTACTGGGTCCCGGCGAGGACGAGGAATCCGTAGCCCAGCAGGCTGAGCCAGGTATTTTGCGGAGCACTGTCGTGGTGGCCACTGATGATGAGCAGTCGCCTGGCGTTCGCTGCTCCGGGTCTGCGCAAGGTGCCGATCACATTCACCGACTGGCCCTTCCGTAGAAGCGGGTCCACAAGCTCCCGGAAGAGGACGAACTGGCAGATGAACAGCACAGGCGAGGCCACGGAGAACACGAGGGCGGCGGTGGCGGTCAGCCAAGGCGAGACTCCCGAGATGCGCCCGGCTGAGACATTCAGCAGCGCCGCGGCGAGCATGAAGACAGCGCTGACCGGGTATGCGCTCAGAAAGGCGCCCGGCGCGAGCGTGAACTCCTCGACGGCGACGTTCTCAGGACCGAGGTGCGACTCCAGTTCCCTCTGGATGATTGCCGCCCGTCTGCGTTCCTGGGGACTCCCCGGTACGCCCGGCCCTACCTCCGCGCAGATCCTCTTGACTATATCGAGGGCGTACTGGGCTTCATTGCCTGTGATCAGCTCTGGCATCTGACGGTCCACTCGCTCACATGTAAGTTCTCGCACTCTCTCCCATGCTACCAAACGCTCCGTTCTCTCAATTCCACCATCGCGGCCTTGTGGACTTCTATCAGCCGAGCAATGTCCTCGTCGGTGTGAGCCGCGCACACGAAGCCGTGATTGGGCGAGATGTGCAGCCCGTTCTTGCGGTACAGCAACCGCAGACCTGCACCGGCGAGCCCATTGCCCTTGTGCGCATCACGAACGCTCTTCACCGGCCCGCGCGTAGGATGCATCCAGAACATGGAACCGGCGCCTACCGCAATGGCCGGATAATCCTGCTCCTGTGCAAACCGGTTGATCTCGGCCCGAAATCGGTCGCCCATCGCGTTCATCCTCTCGTACAACTGCGGCTCGTTGCTCAGGCGTCGCAGCACTGCAGTGCCCGCAGCGGTCGTGATCGGGTTCCCGTTGAATGTTCCGGCCACCAGTATGCAACTCTCCATGTTGACGTCGTATTCCATCAGGCGCATCGCTTCGGCCGTCCCGGCCAGGGCGCCGAATGGCAGACCACCGCCGGCTACCTTGCCGTATGTGCTCACATCTGGAATGACACCGTAGAATCCCCGAGCGCCACTCGGGCTCAGGCGGAAGCCCGTGATCAGTTCGTCGAAGATGAGGAAGGCTCCAATCTCACGTGTGAGTCGGCGCAACTCCGACAGGAACTCCGGGCCAGCCGGAATGGAGCCCGCAGCGCCCTGCACCGGCTCGATGATCACGCCGGCCAGTCGGGATGCGTGGCGACGGATCTTATCAAAGGCAGCCGGATGGTTGTAGGGCAGGACAATCGTGTCCTTCCACGCACCCTCGGCAAGCCCAGGGCTCTCGGGAACTGCCACGGGGTCCTCAATCGGACCGTCCAGGCCGGGAGTCGGGCGTGGCCGGCCAAAGCTGACTGCGAGGAGGTCGTGAGTTCCGTGATAGCCGCCGTCGAACTTCGCTATGAGCGGCCTTTCGGTCGCGGCCCGAGCCAGCCGCAGCGCGTACATGGTTGCCTCAGTTCCCGAGTTGCAGAAGGCCACCTTCTCGACGCCCGGCACCATATCGCAGAACAACTTGGCGAACTCAAACTCATGCTCATGACATTGTCCATAGTGCGTCCCGCGCGGCAACGCCTCCCTGATCGCTGCTTCGACCTCATCCGGTGCGTTGCCGAGAATCATGGTCGAAAAGCCGAGCATGAAGTCGAGATACTCGTTGCCGTCCGCGTCCCACATCCTCGCGCCCTTGGCCCGGCTGACGACCATGGGAAACGGATCCGCCAGCCGGAACAGACTCCCGACGCCGCCGGGCATCACCGTGCGGTTGCGCTGCCAGACTGCAAGTGATTTCGGGCTCTTGGTCCCTATCTCAGCACGATACTCGTCCAGAATCCCTGCTACCTTGTCCCTGTCAACCATCGCAACTCTCCTTACTGAAAGCGGCATCGGACTTCTCAACTGCTCTCATGCGCTCGACCTGCGAAGTGCTGGCCACTATTTGGCGCCGGCCGAAGTCAGCCCGTCGCCGCCCTCGATCAATTCCAGAAGCCTCCGCGTGAAGCGGGCGGCTGGAGCCCCGTCAACAACATCGTGGTCGAACAGCACGGTCAGGTTGAGGATATCACGCGGCTCGATACGCTCATCCACGATCCACGGTTTGCGGGCGATGCTCCCGACAACCAAGCTGAGCGAATTGGGTGTTGTGGCTATCCCCCAGCCGCTGTGCCCCTTGCCAAACATACCTACCGCGGTGACAGAAACGGTGCCCGACGCCGATACCCGAATCGCGGGGTCGCGGCGTGTAACTACGCTCATCAGCGCCCTGACTAGTTTGGACAGCGGCCAGGGAAGGAGCATGGCGGTACGGAACCAGCCGGGCATCCCCTTGTTTGGAGGCACCGGCGCGGTCTGCGCAGAGCGAATCTCGTCGTGGATCTGGCGATACGTCTTGCGGTTGGCGGCTTGGACTGTATGCCCCATCAATGAACGCTTCTCTCCGGACTTGTTCTCAACCATCACGCCGACGTTCACGTCCTCGAACATGACGATCTGGCGGCGACCTTTCAGGTAGGCCTGCACCTCTTTGTTTTCGTCCACGGCCCGAGACAGGCAGTAGACCAGAAAACCGGTGAAGGAGAGCACCTCACCGGTGAGCACCTTGTGTTCGGCGATGAACTGCTTTGCGGCCGTCACATCCACTTCCAGCAGGGCATACATCCAATGTGTCGGTCCGGACAGGTCGAGCGCGTTGATCCACAGTCGGCGCCCCGGGGAGAGGTCAACGATACGATACGGTCCGACGTTACTTCTCATGGCAACAAGTCCTCCCTGCGAACGGCGGGCCAGAACGTTCCAGCTCAGTTGGTCTGGCAGCGGCGTTCACACAATCATCCTCAGGATCAGACCCGTGCGCAGGACGGCCCATAGTCCCGCGAATCCGCCGCTGACCCGGACGACCCAGGCGACGTCGGGCATGAACAGACGCATGAAACGGAGAAGGCCCTTGGACTGCAGATGCACCAGCGTTGCCGCGAGCGCGAGATTGAGAACCAACGGGAGCAAAACAAAGAGCCCCATCAGCAAGCCACCCGGGGTGAGCGCCGGGTGGCTGCCCCATCGGCTCAACATCCAGAGGGTCAGGGCGACTCCGGCAATCTGCAAGAGTGGGATCAGAAGCAGCAGGCGCATCATCCACGGGATGAAGCCAAGCCAGTTCGGCGCGGGCTGCTGCCCGGCGAGCAGGGCCGCCACACCCGTCCCAACTTCGCCCAGGATCGGAGGAAAACCGAAGTGCCCGGCGTTGGCGAGCAGAACAGCGCCTCTCTTCTGCTCCGGAAGAAGGACCATGTAGGCGGAGAAGTCGGGAACGTTGCCGGTATGCCAGTAGGTCTTCGTCCGGCCCATGTCCGTGTCGAACCACCCCATGCCGTACTTGCCCGACGAAATGCCCATCTTGACATATTCTGCCGCACCGCGATGCAGCTCGGAGATGCCGGCATCCGAGAGGATTCGGGCATCGCCGTAGCGCCCCCCGTTGAGGTGGACAATCAGATAGTGCGCCATATCTTCGGCGCTGGAGATGAGTTGGCCGGACGGCAGGGAACCGTGCGGCACGGGCAGGTCGCGCACGGCCACGGGATGACCAAACCAGTAACGATGGCCAACGGCCAGCCCGTTCTTCTCAGCTTCGGCCTTCGACGTGTAGCTGTGGCGCATCTCAAGCGGGTCGAAGATGTGCTCTTGGACGTATCCCGCATAGGACTGACCGCTCGCGACCTCGATGATGAGCCCCAGCAGGTTGTAGTTCAAATTGCTGTACCCGCATCTAGCGCCGACCGGGCGACCGAGCCTGAGCGTGGACAGAGCCCGCGCCTGGCGTTCACTGGCGGCCGGGCTGTCGTCGAAATCGGCCAGCAGCAGATCACCGGCCGACTCGGGCAGCCCGCTGGTCTGGTTCAGCAGGTGGCGCACCGTCATCACGGCAGATGCCCTGGGGTCTGCCACGCGGAACCAGGGCAGGTAGTGCTGGACCGTGGTATCGAGCGCGACCTTGCCGGCTTCCACGAGCTGCATCACGGCCAGCGCGGTGATTGACTTGGTGAGCGAACCAAGAAAGAAGGGCGTCTGCGGAGTTGGCGTTTCACCGCCGGGGCGGGCGCGGCCGAAGCCACGCGTGTGCACGATGCGGTCGCCTTCCACGACTGCCAGTACGGCGCCGGGCGTCTGCAGGCGCCGCAACTGCCCCTCGACGTAGGCATCGATTGCCTCATAAGAGGCATCGCGGCCTGGGGCAGCCGATCGGGACACCATCAGTGAGTAGTCGGGCCGCTCTCCGCCAGGCTTGCGGAAGCCAGGAAGCTCCTCACTGCGCGCATGACCTCGGCCGGGCGCTCCGTCGGCGCCTCGTGGCCCGCGCGCTCGATGAGCTCCAATCGCGCGTTGGGTATTCCACCCGCCAGTGCAACTTGGTGTTCAGGAGGAAACAAGAAGTCGTGTCGCCCGGCCATGACCAGGGTAGGCACCCTGATCTCGCTGAGCCGGTCCATCACCGTCCAGCCCGTCAGCAAATGGCCGAAGCCGAAGACGTGAGCTTCGGGCCGCATCTTGAGGTTGAGGTCCGTGAGCACTCCGCGCACGAGCGCCAGGAGGCTGTCGTTGTGGTAGTACGCCTTGGCGAACTTCATTCCGGTAGAGGTGACCTCGGCCGGTGTCAGCTGACCGGCAAAGAAACGGCGAGCCGCTTCGACGGCAGCGGGACTGTAGCCCCGTTTGGCAAGAATCTCCGGTCCATTCTGCTGCACCCAGCGCACGTCGCCGCCGGTATCCATCAGTATGAGGTGCGAGAGGCTATGCGGATAACGGAGCGCATACTCCAGTGCTACGTTGCCGCCAAAGGAATGGCCGAGGACCGCCCACTTCTCGAAACCGAGTTCCTGACGCAGTGCTTCGGCATCCGCAGTGAGGTTCTCCCATGTCATGGACGTGACTTCCACCCCCTCGGAGCGACCGTTGCAGCGATGGTCATAGAAGATCATGGTGAACTGATCTGCGCAGGGACGCAGGGCCAACAGACTCGTGTGATCCAGTCCAGGACCGCCGTGCATGAGCAGCAGCGGATAGCCGTGTCCCATGACCTTCACGAAGAGAGATACGTCACGAATGGGGATTATTGACATTGGCTGCTCTCCCGCAGAAAGGCGCCAGGCCGCGCTCGGCATACTTGCTTCAGCCTAGTCGGCCGGCAACTGCTCTCTCCAACGCGGGCCGGATCTTGTCCACGAGCTGCTTCACCTGCTGTTCGCTGATGTGGTATCTCATGGTATCGTTCCTGGTTGGTTTGGGCTCGGGCGGCAGAAAGTCGGCTTTATGCAGTTCCACGAGCGCAGCCGGCTCCTTTCCGAGCCGCTTCGTCAATTCAGCCGCCAGCTCGGGATTCGGCCCATCCGCGCCGCCGCAGATGGTAACGAAGGCGTATCTGCCGAGTTTGGGTCTGAACTCTTTGAAGCAGGCGCGCAGCGGGCTTGCCACTTGTCCATCCAGACCGGGCCCACGAACACAACCAGATCGCGCTCCTCGGGCTTCAAAGCCGGCAGCGCTACCTTCGGCATCCGATTGAGCATGTTGTCGAGAACGATGGTGCCCATGGTTCGACGCTTCGGCTCGGTGATGCTCGCGTGCTCGGCCGCGAGTGCCCCGGCCAAGTTCTTGGCCGGGGCATCGTTGTTGCCCGTCAGCGAATAGGAAATCACCGTCGTCTTCATCATCTGCGCGCCTCCTGGTGAGATACCTGAACAGCAGTTGGAAGCCCTGCCTGCCTCGTTGCAGGTCAGAATTCGGTCTGCCAAACGTCAGGATATGCCGGATTTGCTTTGTGTCAAGCTGCGCAGCGGCGACCCGGATCCGTGCAGCCGACCGTTGACATTGCGTCACTGCTGAACTAGAATCGCGCCGCAGCCAGCAGCTAGAAAGGAGTAACGATGAGAACCATCATAGTCTATAGCGCGAAGCATCACATGAACACCGAGAAGGTCGCACAGGCAATCGCCGGCGAACTGAAGGCCGAGGCGCGCAAGGTGACCGACGTGAAACCCGCTGACCTCGACGGCTTCGCCTTGCTCGGGTTCGGCTCCGGCATCAACGGGTTCGATGTCCATCCGGAGATGCATGCCTTGGTCGACGACCTGGGCGAAGCCAAGGGCCGCAGGGCATTCCTCTTCTCTACCTGCGCCTCGCGCAAGAAAAGAGGGACACTTCCCATATTTACGGCCTCCGTCAAGTCTGAGGGTTCGGACTCCGGCGCCGGCCGCTTGCCTGCCGTCTGCGGATCTTCGGGCGGGCGGGCTTCGTCGGCGGTCGGTCGTGGGCGATGATGTTGTCGTCCGGGCTGGTGGCGAAGCCGATTTTGCGCCGAGGCGGCGTGGGCGGGGCGAGGGGCATTGCAGATTGCAGATTGCAGATTCTCAGGGGGGCACTGGCGGGAACGACCGCGCCATGCTCGGTGAAGGCATAGGGCAGGCTCGGTGAGAATTTCAGGATGGCGAGGTGGTCGCAATTTGCGACCACCTCAGCTTTCTCGTCCGGCGTCAACTGGAACATGAAATCGTCCGGGAACCACTCGATGTTCCTCTTGACTTGCTCGTTCAGGCGTTTGGTCGTCACACCGTAGGCTTCGGCAAGGTCGTGGCTGAGGATGACGCGCTTGCCTCGGATTTCGACGATTGCCTGGTCGAGGTGCTCGACCGGTATCGGGTAGCCGGAGTCTTTGGGCGCGGTCACGGGCAGAGGATACCGGTGGGGCGTGCTGAGTCAAGGGCGCGGCGGAGGTGAAAAAAGGAGAGAGGACTGAGGAAGGAGGAATCCGGGAAGAGGTCGGAGGATGGAGGATCCACGTCAGGACCTGAGGACGGAGCACAGCGCGTAGGACGCGCAAGTCAAAGTGCAAAATGCAGATATCAAAATGCAGAATGCCCCGAAGCGGAATCTGCCACGAAGTCAGGAGCAAAGAAGAGACCCTCTTCGCGAAAACAAGGATGATGTGGCCTTGGAGTACGGAGGCACGACGGGGTCGTCGGGTTTGGCCTGCCTGCCGCGCTCCGCTTGGCGCAGGCAGGCCGGATTTGGCCTTGCACCAGTCGAGATGCTAGGCGCGGACCAGGCTCAAGTTGGACACCGGCAGCGAGTCGGCTTCCAGACGACTAAGGTCGACTATCTTGCTGGCATGGTCAATGTCCACTCCGACAAGCTGCCCGTCGGCGTCGAAGTCCATGACCACGCCAGGTACGACCTCGCGTGAGTCGACGCCCTTCTTCTCCGACAGGTCAATGTAGAGCGAATCGGTTTCCGGATAGTAGTGGAACTTCATTTGCTTTCCTCTCTGAATCCCCGGTCCGGGAAGGCGTTGTGCACCGTTTCGCCGTCCGCGAGGGTACCGACTCTCAGGTACTTGCCCAGTTCTTTGACGAACGTCCAGTAGCGGACACGGCCGGCCGGCTGTTCCTCGCGTCGCACCGGATGCCGCGGTGCCGTCTCGCACCACTCGCGCTGGATGTACGGTCGCTTGCGCAATACCTGTTCCTCGAAGTACCTTGTGGTCTGCATGCGCCGGTGAGATTCTCAATCAAGGCTATCTGATTGCTCGGACAAGTCAATTAGGCGGCCCGACCTTGTGCTTCGGCATCCGGGTAGCGAAAGAACCCGGCTCAGGTGACGAGAGAGCCGCAGGCCGGCGAAGATCGTGACCATGCCGTGTTCGCCCGCAGCGGAGGCGATGGCGAGCGCAGAAGAAGACGGAGGAGAGAGGAATGAGGAGGGAGGACGGAGGAGGGTTTGGCCGGATTTGGCCTTGCATCAGCGGCGGACGAAGGAGGGAAGATAGTGGAACCAGAGGAGAGGACGGAAGACGAAGGAAGGTGGCGCGCAAGAGGGCTTACGGCTTGCGGCTCACGGCTCACAGCCCCGGTTCTCTGCCGGACAGCGACCTTCACCGCCAGTCTTCGGTTGTCAGGCCCTCGATTTCGCGGAAGTGCGCGTCACGGGTTATCAAAGTCAGGCCGTGCTGCAGGGCAATCGCCGCAATCCAGATGTCGTTGTCCGGAATCGGACGGCCCTGCCTGCGCAGGGCGTCCCTGATCGCCCCGTAGTGCCGGGCGGACTCGGCGTCCGGAACCAGCACCTTGCTGGTGGCGACAAACCGGTCAATTCTAGTCGCGTTCTCCTTGGGCCGGCCGGACCGCACGGCGCCAAAGTAGAGTTCTCCGAGCGCGATACTCGGCACGTGGGAGTCCTCGGTTCGGGACAGGCCATACTCCGCCGAACGCTCTTGCTCGAAAAGGGCTATGATGATGTTGGTGTCGAGGATGACCCTACCATTCACTGAGGTCCACCTTCTCACAGTCTTGTTCGGCCTGGCGCAGCGCGTCCAGGTCTTCTTTGGTGAAGCCTTGGGCGAACGGCAGCAGGCGACTGCGGTCGGGCATCTCCCTCTCAGCCAGAGCTCGCGCAAAATCGAGCACTCGACGCTGGTCTTCGACCTGGAGTTCGTCGAGCTTCTCTGATATCTCAGACTTCAGCGAGGAACTTGCGATGATTCACCTCCGTAACCGCACCGGCGCTGTCGGACATCGGGAACGTAGTCTGACAGATTCGTGTGCATGAGCGGTTTCTCTTTCCTTGGTCTTACAGGTCAATTATGCGCCTGCCCCGGAGGAAGTCAAGGCGGTGCAGGGCGCAACAGGGGTTTCCGAGTGACGACTGGCGATTGACGATTTGCGGACACGTGGCGCGAGGGCGGTGGCGCACAAGAGGGCTTACGGCTTGCGGCTCACGTCTGACGGTCTACTGGAGAGCAAACAGCATTCAGAGTCAGTACTCAGGGGCGGGACGTGTAGAGAAGCGACCGCACTGTCCGACAGGGGCCGTCGAGGCCAAGTCAGAAGTCAGATGGCAGAAGCCAGATTTCAGAAGTGGCTGGCAGGGCAGTCGGAATGGCACACGGCTCACGGCTTGCGGCTCCGTCGGGCCGGGCGGTCGTGGGCGATGATGTTGTCGTCCGGGTTGGTGGCGAAGCCGATTTTGCGCCGAGGCGGCGCGGGTGGGGCGAGGGGCATTGCAGATTGCAGATTCTCAGGGGGGCACTGGCGGGAACGACCGCGCCATGTTGGGCGGCCTACGGCACCCCAAGGTCATAGCGGTGAAGGCATAGGGCAGGCTCGGTGAGAATTTCAGGATGGCGAGGTGGTCGCAATTTGCGACCACCTCAGCTTTCTCGTCCGGCGTCAACTGGAACATGAAATCGTCCGGGAACCGCTCGATGTTCCTCTTGACTTGCTCGTTCAGGCGTTTGGTCGTCACACCGTAGGCTTCGGCAAGGTCGTGGCTGAGGATGACGCGCTTGCCTCGGATTTCGACGATTGCCTGGTCAAGGTGTTCGACCGGTATCGGGTAGCCGAGTCTTTGGGCGCGGTCGCGGGCAGAGGATACTGGTGGGGCGTGCTGAGTCAAGGGCGCGCGGCGGAGGTAAGAAAAGGAGAGAGGACTGAGGAAGGAGGAATCCGGGAAGAGGTCGGAGGATGGAGGATCCACGTCAGGACCTGAGGACGGAGGACGAGAAAAGGAGTGAAGATGGAGGAATGAGGATGGAGGAGGGTTTGGCCGGATTTGGCCTTGCATCAGTCGGTTTTCCTTCGTTTCCTAGGTTTGGGCAACCTTTTCACCGCTTCATCGAAGTCCTTTTCCACCTGCGAGGTCTGAACAAGCTGACGGACCCGGTACTCCTCAAACTCCAGCTCCGCCTTCCGCAAGGCCTGTTCGTGGGAAATGGTTCCGGCATGGGTGAGGATTTCTCGCTCGCCCAGGCGCAGGAAATCCTCCAACTTGGAAATCCAGTCCCGCATGTACATCGGTTTGCGGCTCAGCGCCTGGAGTTCGGCGAACTCCAGATAGGCGTTGACGATGCGGTTGAGGGCTTCGAGTTCCTTGCCGTCAGGTAGTTCTTCGCGATGACCGCTTCTTCCCGTGTCGGCCTGGTTCCTTGCCAGCTCGTCATGCCCATGTTCGGCCGGGCAGCGTCGGCCCGGTTATGGACAATCTCCGCCACCGTGTGCCCGTGCGCCGCCCAGTGCATTTTGTTCTGCACCGTGGCGAAGAAAAGCTGCGACGCCTCTTCGCCCGGGTCGTAGTCAATGCTCGTCGCGTAAATCTCCAGCACCTTGCGCCAGAAGACCTTTCCCGACGACCGGATGTCGCGGATGCGGGCGAGCAGTTCCTCGAAGTAGTTGCCGCCGCCGGCCCGTTTCAGCCGTTCGTCATCCAGCGTGAATCCCTTGACGATGTATTCCCGCAGCCGTTGCGTCGCCCAGATGCGGAACTGCGTACCGCGATGCGACTTCACCCGGTAGCCGACGGAGATGATGACCTCCAGGTTGTAGTGTTCCACCGAGCGGGACACCTGCCGGCTTCCCTCCTGTCGAACTACCAAGAATTCTCTAGCAGTTGCCGACGGCTGCACTTGTCGCTTCGGTTGAACTGACAAGGATTCCTTGTGAGTTGCTTCCGGCGTCAATTCCCCCTCTTCATAGATGTTCCGGATGTGCAGGCTGACGTTTTGCTGGGTGGTCTGAAACAACTCCGCCATCTGCGCCTGGGTCAGCCAGACCGTCTCATCCTGCATCCGCACTTCCAGTCGCGTGCGGCCGTCCGGCGCTTGATAGAGGAGCACCTGGGACTGGGGTTTCTTGTTCATCGTGCGCCCTCGGCCTCCCTGTGCTTCGGACTGTAATTCCGGTGGAATTCCAGGGGCGGGATAATCAACTCCATACCCGTCAAGGCTGGGCAAGCTTGTGCTGACATGGACTGCATCTTAGAACAGCGGAAGACATTTGTCAAACGCGCGGGCAGCGGGCCGATGGACGCGGAGGTCAAGGTTGAGGTTGAGGTCAAGGCAGAGGTCGACGGAGGGCGACAGTCTGATGCTCACGGCTTGCGGTTCTGGCGGGCGAAGAACAGGAGTGAGGATGGAGGAGGGAAGACCGAGGATGGAGGACGGAGGATGGAGGAAAGAGGAGTGAAGATGGAGGAGGAAAGAAGGAGGAATCCGGGAAGAGGTCGGAGGATGGAGGATTCACGTCAGGACCTGAGAACGGAGTTCCAAGCAGCGACGGAGGCGTTGAAGAAAGGATGGAAGAGGGAGGAATGAGGACGGAGGAAGGAGGAGGGAGGAATCACGGACTCGTTCCTCACACTACGCTCCCCGTTCCTCATTCCCTGCTTCTCTGCCGCCGGGCCGGTCTGTCTGAGGCAACGAAGTCGTTCCGCCGGCCGCGGGCGGGCCGGTCCGCAACCACGAATTCGCGCTGCCGGGCACGCCGGTGGGTTGGTCGGACCGCAGCCGCACGTCTGCCAGGAGGAGCGTTCTTGGGCGCAAGGTTGAGGTGAACCCGAGCGCCGAACGCCAGGGCAATCTTGGACATGCTTATCAGGGTCAGGTTCGCGGTCCAGTGCAGAATCTTCGTAACGTAGGCAGGCGAGGTGCCAAGCCTGCGTGCAAGCTCTGCTCGGCTGACCTTCTGCTCTTCCATCAGCCGGCCCACTTCCTCGGCAAAGTCGAGCTTCAGCCCCTCAGCCCAGTAGTCGGGGTCGTTGTCAAAGCCTTTCCTCATCTCCTCATACCACGTGGCTTTCTCTATCATGGTAATCCTCCTTCGACAAGGCAAAGGTCGTACAAGCGCTGCACCTTGTCTATCTCGACCTGATACCGGGCGCGGCCCGCAGGCTTCCCGACGGCATGAGTACAAACGATGAGCCGGCGTCCTGATATGAAACAAAACAACCTTGTGTTCGTGCGATGCTCCTTTATCTCGCAGACCACGCCTTCAAGCCGCTTGAACGTCTCGTCGCGGAACCCGGCCCGTCCGAGCTCGGCGAGCCGCTGGAATACGTAGTCAAGCCGCTTCCGCTCTGCCGGCGACAGTGAACCAAGGTACTCAGCCGTCTCGTTTCGTGCATTCACAACCAGAGCGCAGACCACGAGAGCCGGTCCGGACTTCAGTTCGTCAAGCCGCACCATCATATTAACCTATAGGTTCACCAGGTCAAGTTCGGCTTCCGGGCCAGCGGTGCCGAGGCGGTGACGAACGTCGGTCATGGCGGCGGCGGGGCGCAGCGGAGGTGAGAAAAGGAGAGAGGACTGAGGAATGAGGAGGGAGGACGGAAGATGGAGGATGGAGGAGGGTGGACGGAGGAGGGTTTGCCCGGATTTGGCCCTGCATCAGCAGGGATGTTATTCGCGCACCGTGCATAGTCAAGCCCGCGCGGGCGGGACGCGGTCAGCCGACGGCCGCGTCACATCATCTTGGGGTAACTGAGCGGGGCACGTTTCTGGCAACAGGCAAACCCGCGAACGGAATAGTGAATTGAGAATGGTGAAGGGTGAAGAGCCCGCCAGGGGACAGCAGAAACGCGCGGCGGGAGCTGGCCCGCCGGCCTAAGACGCTACCGTACCGCTGGCTGGCCGAGCTATGCCAGCAGGTGCCCCATCGGAATCGCCCAAAGCCGGTCTTCCAGTCTCACGGCCTCCTTGCCGTTGTAGGCCAGCACTGCAGCACGGCAGTCCGGAGTCCGGTCGAGAAACGCCCGCAGTCCTGACAGGTCTTTCTGGTTCCACCGCGTGGCGGCCTTGACCTCGACCGCGATGACCTTGCGATTCTGTTCAATGACCAGGTCCACCTCGTGCCGACCGTGTTCCTGCCAGTAACTCAGTTGAGCGTCGGGCAAGTGGGCCTCAAGCAGCGCGGCCACATTCTGGGCCACATAGGCCTCGAACAGCGCTCCGCGCAACAGGTCATCCCGGCCCGGTTCCAGCGCCGTGACGCCGGCCAGGTGCGCGGCCAACCCGCTGTCGGTGAAATGCAGTTTCGGTGACTTCACAAGGCGGGAGCTGCGGTTCCGGCGGAAGGCCGGCAAACGCCGGACAAGAAACGACGCCTCCAACAGACCCAGGTACCGTGATACGGTAGCGGCATTGAGTCGGGCGTCGCGGCCGAGTGAACTCATCACCAGCATCTGTCCGGTACGGAGAGCAGCCAGTTGTGCCAGATTGCGGAAGGCCACCAAGTCCCCAACCTGCGACAACTGCCGCACGTCGCGCTCGACGTAGGTTTGCACATAACCGCGGAACCACTCGGCAACCTCTCCGGCTGGACCCAGAGCCGCGGGCGGCAGGCCACCGGTCAGGACTTCGTCCTCGGTGACTGGTCGGGCCCGGCTGCGGGGCGCTTCCGGTGAAGCCAGGAAATCCTCAAGGAACGGCCGGTCACCCGTCTCTCCGCGGATTTCCCGCCGGGTCATCGGATGCAGCGTGAAATACCCGGCACGGCCGGCCAGGGTCTCGGAAACGTGTCCAAGAAATGCCAGATTGGCCGACCCGGAAAGGATAAACCGACCCGGCTGCCGGTGCTCGTCGACGTTCTTCTTCAGCGCGACGAGAAGTTCCGGGCAGCGCTGCACCTCATCCAGGATGGCTGGCTCAGCCAGGAGCGACTCCGGATTCGAGCGCGCCGCGGCCAGCGTGGCGAAGTCGTCCAGCGTGCGGTAAGCGTAGCCCCGTATCAGGGCCTTCTCGTTCTGAAGCAGCGTGCTCTTGCCAGACTGCCGCAACCCGGAGAGCACCACCACCGGCAACTGACGCCGGGCACGCTCCAGCCGGGGCGCCATTTCGCGGGGGAGATAGCTTGTCATATTCACATGTAGCATAGCGGCAATTTGCCACTAGTCAATCGGTCCTGCCTCGCTCGTTCCGGTAGAAGATAACGGGTGGAGTCAGCGTATTGGCGGGCAGCGCGCGGTCCCGGGAGTACGCCTCACATCATCTTGGGAATGCTGAGCGGGGCACGTTTCTGGCAGCACGCAAGTTCGGCCTTGGCCAGAATGTGGCCGGCTGCAGCCTGCTCGAACTCGCCCGGCCCCCTGATGAGAAAGGTGCACTCGACGGGCGCGTCGAGCGCGTAGAGCACGAATACGAAGCGGTGTGGTCGACCCCTGGACCGCCGATGCCTTCGTAACTGCCAAGGCCATTCCCCGCGTCCGCGCCGCGGCCGCCAGCACCCTCGGCCAGGTAGCGAACGTCGGCTGCCAGATTGAGCGCGAACCAGTAGACGCCGTATTTCCCGGCTGCGGCTCTTTCCACATCATAGAAGATCAGGGCAAAGCAACGTGTCCCATCGGGCACATTGGCCCACTCAAGTGGCGGCGACGGGATACGGTGCATTCCGGGGCTGCCGACCGTGTAACGGTCAGGAAGAACCGCCCCGTAGTTGAATGCCGGGCTCGTCAGGGTCATCGGTGGCTTCTCCAGCTTCTCGATCGTGGTCGTCGTCTCGGCGCCACACGAAAGAAGCAGACACATCACTGCGAGCCAGAGCCTTGGATGCACGTCAGGCCTCGTGACGACAAGTCCCTGCTGACTCATCCATCATCGCGATTGTAGGCAGGCCAGCCGAGGTGTCAAGCAGCGGTGCCCGACTACGCCGGTACCGGATGCGGCCGAGTTTGCGGAGCTAGTATTCGGTCGGGAGGCGGAGCAGTTCCTTGTAGCTGAACACCGGCCCGTCTTTGCAGACGTACTTGGGGCCGACGTTGCAGTGACCGCACTTGCCGATACCGCACTTCATGCGGTTCTCGAGGGACAGGAAGACGTTCTCCGGCTTGAACCCGAGTAGTTCCAGCACCGGGTGGGTGAAGCGAATCATCACCGGCGGGCCGCAGACGAGGGCCACGGCGTTGGCTGCTGACGGCGCGACCTGCTTGAGCACGTTCGGCACAAGCCCCTCGGTCTCCGGCCACGGCGCACCATCAAGCCGGTCCACGCAGAGGCGGAGACTCAGGTCCGGGCTCGACTCCCAGGCTTTGATCTCGTCCTTGTACAGAAGCTCGCCGGCAGAGCGCGCGCCATAGACTACGGTGAGCTTTCCGAACTGAGACCGGCGGCTGGGGTCGAGCAGGTAGACGATAGTCGAGCGCAAAGTGGTGAATGAGAAACCGCCCGACACGATGACGATGTCCTTGCCCTTCATCAGCTCAAACGGGTAGGAGTTGCCCCAAGGGCCACGCATGCCGATACTCGCGCCCGGCTCAAGCTCGTGCAGCGCGGTCGTGAACGTACCGACGCGCTTCACCGTGTACTTGATTGTCTCTTCCGACGGAGCCGAGGCGATGCCGAAAGGCGCTTCACCCACACCCAGGATGGAAAGAAACCCGAACTGGCCGGGCGTGAAGTGGAACGACTTGCGAGCCCCGGCATCACCGAACGCCAAGTCGAACGTCTTGAGATCACGAGCGTCGTTCTCGATGCTGATACGCTCGACCTTGACGGATAGCGGCAGATATGGATTAGGCATGGCATACCATTTCAGAATGCAGATTGCAGATATCAAACCTCAAACTCACCCGGACCTCGACTTGGTGGTTATCACAGACTTGGCGAGGATCCTCACTAGCTGCTCGGCCTCAGTCAGCAGCGGAGTTGATGCTGATTCAGGAATGATGGCACCGCAGCGCATCAGCTTGAGCCAGTATTCTGATTCCCTCAGCTCTTTGAGGACAATCTGCAGCTTATGTGCGAAGTCCGCCCTGCTCTCCGCTGCGCACGCCTCCTGATAGTTCGCGCCCGCCGATGCGCTGGACCGCATCAGTTGCCCGGACACATAGCGCCCCTCGATGGTCCGACTCAGCCGGCCGGTGAGCTTCATGCACTGAGCGGCGAACGTCAGCAGTCTGGCCTCGAGTTCCTGTCGCAGCTTCAATCTGCAATCTGCATTCTGCAACCTGCAACCTGAAGTCATGCCTGTCTATTTCACCAGTGCCAGCATCAATCGTTCCACCGTCTCACAGATATCAATCCCCGCCGGGCACTCGCGGATGCATCTTCCGCAGCCGACGCAGGACACTTCACCGACTTGATCCACAGTGTACCTGAACTTGTCCATCGTCCGGTTGCGGAATCGCGCGGACGGGGCAAGGCGGGGATTGTGACCGGATGCGTGCTGTGAGTACGTGCAGGACTGGCAAGTGTCCCAGACCCGAATGCGCGCGCCCTTGCCCTTGCGTGTCTCGTCGGTGATGTCGAAACAGTGACAGGTCGGGCAGACGAACGTGCAGGCACCGCAGTTCACACACGGCAGGCTTAGTTCTTCCCAGATTGGATTGCCGTCGGCAGTGTCGAGCAACCCCTTCAGTTTCCTGGTGTCGATGCGCTCGGTGATTGCCGCCTCGGCCCTATCCGCCAGTTCGGCTTTCTTCGCCAGGTCAGAGGCCGACGCCTCGGGCATGTCCTTGACCAGTGCCGCACCCTTGTCGGTCAGCGGTTCGGCCAGGTACCTGCCACCGAGGTCGGTGAGCAGAAGGTCAAGCCCGCGCGTGCCCGTCGGTGAACCGCCGACTGCGGAGCAGAAGCAGGTGTCGGCGGGAGCATGGCACGACAGGCCGACCAGCGTGGTACGGTCGCGCCGCCGCTGGTAATAGGTGTCGGTCTCGCCCTGCCCTGAGAAGAACTTGTCGAGCACGGCTATCCCGGCGGCATCGCAGGAACGGACACCGAGAACGACCTGTGTCTCAGGCTCGTCGGCTTCCTGTGCTTTGTCCGGCCGGCTCGCCTCAAATCGGAACATCGTCTCGCAATGCGGGAACAGCAGCCCGCGAGCAGAGAGCTTGGTGTTGACCCGGGTCAGGTCGGTTTCCGCCAGAGACACAATGCGCCGGAACTCGGTCCAGTCTTTGACCTCCACCGGTGCGTAGACCGCGCCGCTCTTCGCCCACCCGGCGACGAGTTTGTCCAGGTCCGCGGCGGTGACGATGCGCTGGGTCATCAGCAACTCCAAACGCCAAACGCCGACCGCCGAACTCTGCAATCTACAATCTGCAATCGGAAATCTGAAGTGGTCAGCGTATGAACTCCTGCTTGTCATTCGGGTCGAAGGCGGCAAGCGCGGGCGGCTCGTCCGGATTCAGACCCGCGACGGCACCGAATCGGTCCTTCACAGTCTTCGCAACCTTGCGGTTGAACTTCATCAGATCGATACCCATGGGGCAACCACGGCTGCACGCGCCGCATTCGACGCAACGTCCGGCCATGTGCATCGCCCGCATCAGATGAAACATCATGTTGTCCGAGCCTGCGGTCGTCTTGCCCACCCACTGCGGGCTGCCGGCGTCGACAAAGCAGGTCGGGCAGTAGCAGTTCGGGCAGACCTGGCGGCAGGCATAGCAGCGGATGCAGCGTGATACTTCCTCGGCCAGGGCCTGCCAGCGCTCTTCCGGCGCCAGCTTCTCGAATTCAGCCAGCGGGTCGGCAGCGGACTCGCGTTCAGCAACCTTGTCCCCTACCATTTCGTCGCAGACTACCGGATTCGGATAGGCGCAGGTCGCGCACGAGTCGCTGAGCCGTCCCTGTTCCTTCACTCCGTCGCAGCCGACACCGAGGATCACCAACTGGTTGCGATCGAGCTGCTTCTCTTTGAGCAGCGTCACGATCGAGCGCGAGTCGCAGCCCTTGGCCACGACGGCGATCTTGCCCAGGTGCTTGACGCGCGGCAGGTAGGCGGCGAGGTTCGCGCCGCAGCGGTCGTCGAACACAAGGCTGTCGGCATCCTCGGGCCGGGTGATGAATGCAGGCGTGGCGGTGCCGGGACGCCTGCCGGCGCGATAGCCGAGGACCATCACGACTTCCTTGCCGGCCAGCAGCTCCTTTGCCCGCTTGCGCAGTTGCTCTTCGCGGCTCACGCAACCTCTTCCTTAAGTAGCTTCCTGTTCGGCCCGAGCTGCCGCACCTTCTCGGTAACATCGCGCACAACCTCGGCGAACCGCTCGCCCTCGGCGGCCGATACCCATGAGAAGCTGACGCGGCCCGGGTCGATGCCCGCGAACTCCAGCAGGTCGTTGAGCACGGCGAACCGGCGCCGGGCAACGTAGTTGCCGGTCAGATAGTGGCAGTCGCCGGGATGGCAGCCGGAAACGAGCACGCCGTCGGCGCCACTCTGTAGTGCCTTGAGTATGAAGAAGGGGTCGACCCGACCCGAGCACGGCACGCGAATCACCCGAATGCTGGGCGGGTACTGGATACGCGATATGCCCGCAAGGTCGGCTCCGGCGTACGAGCACCAGTTGCAGAGAAAAGCCACGATCTTCGGCTCGAAAACGCCCGCTGCCGGGTTGGTCGCGGCTGCTTCCGGCATCCGGGAGTCCTCCATACCTAGTCAAGTAGGGCGGCGATCTCGCGGCCTATGTTCTCGGCCTGGAATCCGCAGATGTCGATGGCGAGGGAGCGGCAGTTGGCGGCGCAGGCGCCACAGCCCTTGCACAGGGCCTCGTTGACGACTGCGGCCTGCTTTCCGGTCCGCTCGTTAATGGTCTTGACCTCGATGGCATGGTAGGCGCAGAGACCTTCGCACATGTGGCAGGCCGAGCACCGGGTTGGGTCCACGTTGGCAACCGTGGCCTCGGCCTCGAGCGTGTCGCGCGAGAGGACCGTGGCGGCGCGGCTGGCAGCAGCCTGGGCCTGGGCAGTGGCCTCGTCGATGAACTTCGGGAAATGACACAGCCCGGCCATGAACACGCCCTCGGTGGCGAAGTCCACCGGCCGGAGCTTCATGTGTGCTTCGAGGAAAAACCCGTCGCTATTGAGCGGCACCTTGAGCATCTGGGCCAGTTCCTCTGAACCGGACTGCGGAACGATACCACTCGAAAGTGCCAGGATGTCCGGCTGCAGCTCGATGGCCCGGCCCAGTATCGGATCGTTCACCGCAACGACCGGCTTGCCGTCTACGATTCTCACGTCAGGCCTGGTCTGCGGCGAGTAGCGGATGAACACCACGCCCTTCTGCCTCGCCTGCCGGTAGTACTCCTCCCGCATGCCGTAGGTGCGGATATCACGGTAGAGGACATAGACGTCGGCATCCGGGTTCAATTCCTTGATGGCAAGCGCGTTCTTCACGGCCTCGGTGCAGCAGATGCGCGAGCAGTAGGGCCGCTCCTCGTCGCGCGACCCGACGCACTGAATCATGACGACCGAACCAACCGAAGAGGGATCGAGGGATCGAGGGATCAAGGGATCAAGTGCCTGACCTGGCTTCGCTCGGTCTCTTGGTCTCTTGATCTCTTCCAGCATCTCTTCCAGTTCTTTCTGCGTGACGATACTTGGGCTCTGCCCGTAGCCGTACTCGGTCGGTGTGCGGTACTGTGCACCGGTCGCCACGACCACGACGCCGTGCTTGAGCGACTCCTCCTTCCTCTCTCCTCCCCCCTCGCTCTGTAGCGTCGTCTGGTAGTTCCCGACAAAGCCGTCAATTGCCTTGATGCGCGTGTTGAAGAACGTCCTGATGCGCGGGTGGGCCGAGACCTTGTCCGCCAGGTCCTTGAGGCGCTTGCGCACATCGTCGCCTTCCACGGTCTTCGGAATATCCCGGGCGTTACCGCCGAGTTCCTTGTCTCGCTCGACCAGGAAGGCGTCGAATCCCTCGCCGGCCAGGGCCAGGGCCGCGGTCATGCCGGCAATGCCGCCGCCGACTACCAGCCCAGCCTTGGTCACCGGCAGCTTGACCTTGGGCAGCGCCTTCAAGCGCAGCGCTCGCGCTGCGGCCATTTTCACCAGGTCCTTCGCCTTCGCAGTTGCCTTGTCCGGTTCCTTCATGTGAACCCATGAACACTGGTCGCGGATGTTGGCCATCGCGAAGAGGTGCGGATTCAGCCCGGCTTCGGCCACGGTGGACTGGAACAGCGGCTCGTGGGTCCTCGGTGAGCACGAAGCGACCACGACCCGGTTCAGCCGGTGCTCACGAATGCGGTCCTTGATCTTGTCCTGCGTGTCGCCCGAGCAGGAGTACAGGTTCTCCTCGGCATAGACTACGTGCGGCAGGGTCCGGGCGAACTCGACGACCTCGGGCACACGCACCACGCCGCCGATGTTGATACCGCAGTGGCAGACGAACACACCGATTCTCGGCGCTTCACCACGCACGTCGTTCTCGGTCGGCACCGATGATTCCTTCACCATGGAACCACGCTCCGCGGCGAGAATCTCCTCGGCCGCAGCGGCCGCGCCTGAAGCACCGGTGACGGTCTCGGGAATTGCCATCGGCTGAGAGAAACTACCTGCCACGCTGACGCCGGCGCGGCTCGTCTGAGTCGGAGCCCACGCGTCGGTCGCAGCGAACCCGTACCTGTTCAGCTCGAAGTCGAGCCGCTTGCCGAGGTCAACGAGCTCGGGCGGCGGCACGAATCCGCAGGAGAGCACGACCATGTCGAACTCCTCGGTGAAGCTGCCGGCATCGGAGGCATACCGAAGAGTGAGGTTATGCGTGTCCGGGTCCTCGCGTATCTCCGGGACTCGCGCGCGGACCAGCCGGACACCATACTGCTGCTCGGCCCGGTCTACGTACTTGTCGAAATCCTTGCCATAGGAACGCATGTCCATGTAGAAGACGGTCGGCTCGACTTCGCTTGAGTGCTCGCGAGTGATTACCGCCTCTTTGACTGCGTACATGCAGCACATCGCCGAGCAGTAGCCGCGCTCGACCGAGTCGTCGCGCGAACCCACGCACTGCAGCCATGCCACCTTCTTCGGCGCCTTGCCGTCGGACGGTCGCTGAACGTGCCCTGAATAGGGACCGGACGCGGACAGGATGCGCTCGAACTCAAGGCTGGAGACGACGTTGGGGTACCGGCCGTGGCCGTACTCGGGCCGGAGCGAGGTCGGTGCGACTTTCGAGCCGGCTGTGACCACAACCGAACCTACATCGATGACGATTTCTTCATCCTGTTGCGTATAGTCGATCGCGCCTGCCTTGCACGCCTTCTGGCACGCTCCGCACTTATCCTTCTGGAACTTCAGGCAGTGCGCGCGGTCGATGGTCGGCGCGTTGGGCACTGCCTGGGCATACAGGCGGTAGATGGCACGCCGGTTCGAAAGCCCGCCCTCAAACTCATTCGGCAAGTCCCGCACCGGGCACTTGGTAAGGCAGTCGCCGCAACCGGTGCACTTCGACAGGTCCACCGAACGGGCATGGCGCTTCAGTCTGACCTTGAAAGCTCCGGGCTCGCCTTCTACGCCCAGCACCTCGGTCAGTGTCATCAGCTCGATATCCTTGTGCCTGCCCGCCGCGACCAACTTCGGGGAAAGGATGCACATCGAGCAGTCGTTGGTCGGGAACGTCTTGTCGAGCATCGCCATGATGCCACCGATAGCCGGCGCGCGATCAACCAGGTAGACTTTGTACCCGGAATCAGCCAGGTCGAGCGCGGACTGAACGCCGCCGATGCCGCCGCCGACTACCAGCACGGCACCCACCTTGGGAGTCGAAGTCTTGGTTTGGCCCATCACGACTCCTGCGACGACAGACACCGGTCGAAGTCAGAACCTAGAAGCGAGATTGCAGAAGCTAGAATCATGGCAGGACTACTCGCTCCTCGCGGCGTTGGACTTCGCAGTGAGTATAGACTTCACGATCATCCGAATGAGTTCCTCGACCTCGGACAGCAGCGGTTCGAAGGCGCTTGCCGGTGCCAGGCTCGCACGTTCGGCCAACATGAGCCAATACTGGGTCTCGCGCAGTTCCTTGAGGACGACCTGGAGTTTGTGCACGAAGTCAGCCCGGCTTTCAGCACCGCGTGCTTCCTGGTAATTGGCACCGGCCGAGGTGGCGGAACGCATGACCTGCCCGCCGATGTGCCGCGCCGACTGCGTCCGCGCCATTCGGTCGGTCAGCTTGATGCAGCCGGTGGCAAGTACCAGCAGCCTGTCGCCCAGACTCCCACGCTTCAACGTTGCCGGGACCGGTCGCTCTAGCTTCTGTGCTCTAGCTTCTGCCATCTGACTTCGACTGGTCTGCTTTCTCCAGCGCTGCGAGTGACGCCGGGTAGCTGTAGCCATCTTCCACTGCACACTGCTTGATCGCGTTCATTGTCTTGCTGATCTGCACGCCCTGCGGGCACCGGGAGATACAACGGTAATGAGTAGCGCAGATGTCCTTGAACTCGTCGGCCAGCGCCTCGTCGCGCAGCCCGAGGTTGACCTTGCGGATGAACCGGCGGGCGTCCTTCGAGGGATCGAGCAACGCTTCCGGACAGACCGCAGTACAGGAGCCGCACGTGAAACAGGCCGATACGCTCGCGGCTGCCTTCATCACCTGCTGCCTGAAGCCCCTGTCCATCTCCGCCTGCGTCACCTTGTCTGTGCGGCCCGCCGTTCGCTTTCGCTCTTCTTCGGCGATGCGCGACACCGCATCTGCGACCTCGCCGATGTTCACGCCCTGCGGGCAGCGGTTCAGGCAGGTCGTGTGGTAGGAACACATCCAGACGAACTCGGACCTGTACACCTCGTCTTTCATGCCGAGGATCGCCATCCGGATGATACGCCTCGGGTTGTACTTATCTTCCAGCTTCCGCACCGGGCACGAAGCCGAGCACGACCCGCATGAAAGGCAGTGCATGAACTTGGTGTCACCGTACTTCTCGGCCAGCCGATGCTTGAATTCGGTGTCGAGGTCGTTGACGAGAAGTTCCGAAGAGGAGGGATTGAAGGATTGAGGGATAGAGGGATCAAGTGCAGGATTCGGACGTTCCACCACCTTGTCCCTTTGTCCCTCTATCTCTTCCATTCTCATCCCTCTCCTATCTTTAGGAACTCCGACTCGCGGAAAGTCACGAGCGGCAGTGGCTCGTCGAGGCTGCGTCCGGACACGTAGTCGAACTCCTTCTGCGCGTTCTGCGAGACCTTCTTGAACAGCGTGGCGAGACCGATGGTCACGGGACACGAATCCTCGCAGATGCCGCACTGAACACACGACGCCATCATGTGGTTCATGCGCGTCAGGTGGAAGAGCAAGGTCTCGGACGGCATCCGGGTCGCACCCTTACGCAAGGAAACGCGCACATGTTCCGCGATGTCGCGCTGGAACGTGTCGGAATCAAAGAAGCACTCGCGGCAGTAGCAGACCGGGCAGACCTTCATGCAGTTGTGGCAGTTGAGGCAGTCGGCGAAGTACTCGACCAGCTTCTCCGGCCCCATCATCGCCTTGTCGAGTTCTTCGATGCGGGCGGCGGTCCTGGCCTTGCGGGCAGCGCTCAGCTTCTCCAGCGCCTGCTTCCGCTTCTGCGGTTCATCTTGCGCGTCAAGCTCAACGCCTTCGAGCAGCGCCTTGCCTTTGTCAGTCGCTGCCTCGATCCAGAGCTCCTTGTCCGGGTCCATGCCGACGAATCCGACGTTGAGGTCGAACACGAGCGGCTTCGGATACTCGCACATCTGGCAGGCAGTCCGGAAGTTGACGTTCTCCGCGTAGCCCGACTGCTCACGCACGTGCCTGTTGTCGAAGTCAGCGTCTTTGCCGCGGACGTTGCGAAAGCCCGCTGCCTTGTAAGTGCCCGGGCAGTCGACACCGATGAGCAACAGACTCTCGGGCGCCACCTGCTTCAACTTCATCAGCTCGACAACGGCCCGCAGTTCGCAGGGCCGCAGGAACAGCCCGACCTTGGCGTTCGGGGAGGCCTCGCGGGCGATCTCGGCCACGATCGAGGCGGAGTTCACGCCCATCGCCGGCAAAAGCGGCGCGGCCTCGGACAGCTTCTCGGGGTCTGAGACGAGCGCCACCGTTGCTGTACCGGCAGTGGAGTAGGCCGGCGCAAGGACCGCGGAGAGCTTGCTCTCCTTCAGCCACCTGGCGAAAAGGCTGCGAATCGTCGCCTCGGGGTTCTTTCCGTCTACCTTGAGAGTGCCCTTCATCGCCGCCTCACACTTCCCACTTGTCTTTGAAGGCGCTCGGACCCTTCTTGCGCAGGTGCTCGGTCATCTCGGTAACGGTGTCCGCGAATTTGCGTCCCTCGGCCGCGGAAATCCAGCGTAGCCAGACACGTTCAGTGTCGAGTCCCAGCGAATTCATCACCGAGTTGAACAGCACCATCCGGCGGCGCGCCTTGTAGTTGCCCGAGACGTAATGGCAGTCACCCGGGTGGCATCCGCCCATAAACACCCCATCCGCTCCCTCGAGCAGCGCCCGCAGTATGTAGACCGAGTCAACCGCACCCGAACACATCACGCGTATCGGCCGCATGTTCGGCGGATACTGCATGCGCGACGTCCCGGCCAGGTCGGCACCGGCATAGGTACACCAGTTGCAGAGAAACCCGACTATCTTCGGTTCGTAGTTAGCCATCTATTGCGCCTCCATCAGAGAGCCGCGTCGACCATTGAAATCACGTTCTTCGCCTCAAAGCCCTTGAGCTTGATCGCCTCGGACGGACAGGCGGCCGCGCACGCGCCGCAGCCCTGGCACAGCACCGCGGTCACCTCGGACTTGCCGCTCGCGGGGTTAAGCCGCGCCGCTTCGTACTGGCATATCTCCTCGCACATGCCGCAGCCGGTGCACCAGCGCGGATTAACCTCGGCCACGACCGCCTCGGTCATCAGTTCCTTCCGGGATATAATCGAGCAGGCCCGCGCCGCCGCCGCGTACGCCTGCGCCACCGTCTCCGGAATCCGGCGCGGGCTGTGCGCCATTCCCGCCATGAACACACCGCGCGTCGTGAAGTCGACCGGCCTAAGCTTCATGTGCGCCTCAAGGAAGAAGCCGTCCTCGTTGAGCGGTACCTTGAGCAGTTGCCCAATCTCGAGGTTCGACCTGGCCGGGACCACGCCGGCGGAAAGCACCAGCAAGTCGGCGTTGATACCGAGCCGGCGCTGCAGCACGGGGTCGTACACCGTTACGTGCAGCCCTTTGTCTCCGGGCTTGACCTCCGGCTTCGTCTCGGGGTCGAAGCGGACGAACATCACGCCGGCCTCGCGCGCGTCACGGTAGAACTTCTCTTTGAACCCGTAGGTGCGCATATCCCGATACAGAACGTAGACGTTCACCTTCGGGTTGAGACTCTTCAGTTTGAGCGCATTCTTCACCGCCTCAGTACAGCAGATGCGCGAGCACCAAGGGTGCCCCTTCTCGCGCGACCCGACGCACTGAACCATGACGACGTGCTTGAGAGAAGAGGGATCAAGGGATCGAGGATTCGAGGAATCAAGTGAAGGAGAACCGGAGAGAACTTGCTCGAGCTCCGTCTGCGTGAGGACTCGTGGGTCCTTGCCGTAGAGGAACTCGGTCGGGTGGTACTCTTCCGCGCCGGTGGCAACGATGAAGACGCCGTGCTCAATGGTGGTGGGCTGTCTGCCGTCGCCTGTCGGCCGTATCGTAGTCCTGTAGTTCCCGACGTATCCGGTCACGGCAGCAAGCTCCGAGCCCGCCAACACGTGGACCTTTGGGTGCGACCGGAGCCTATGCTCAAGCCGTGCGGCGTAGCCGGCAAGGTCCTCACCGGTCTCGGTGTACTTGAGCCGCAGTAAGTTGCCGCCGAGCCGGTCGCTCTTCTCCACCAGGAACGTCTCGAATCCCTGGTCGGCAACCGCGATCGCCGCAGTCATCCCGGCCAGCCCGCCGCCGATGACCAGTGCCTTCTGGACGATCGCCTGCGGCGAGGTTGTGAGCGGACGGAGTAGTCGGGAATTGGCCACCGCCATCCGTACGAGCTCCTTCGACTTCTCGGTCGCCACCTCCGGCTCCTGCATGTGCACCCACGAGCACTGGTCCCGGATATTGGCCATCGTGAAGAGGTACGGATTCAGCCCGGCCTCAGCCAATGTCTCCTGGAACAGCGGCTCGTGGGTCCGCGGCGTGCAGGAAGCAACTATGACCCGGTTGAGCTTGTGCTCATCGATGGCCTTGCGAATCTTCTGCTGCGTGTCCTGTGAACAGGTGAAAAGGTTGTCGTCAGCCAGCACGACGTTTGGCAGGGTCCGGGCGTAATCCACTACGCTCGGTACCTTCACGACGCCGCCGATGTTGATTCCACAGTTGCAGATGAAAACGCCTATTCTCGGCTCCTCACCCGACACGTCGCGGAACGGTGGGTACTCCTTGGGCCGGACCAGCGTGTTGCGCGCCGGGGCAAGCAGGGCCGCGACCGCGCCGGCCGCGCCGGTCGCCTCGGTTACGGTCTCGGGGATATCCTTGGGCTCGACCATCGCACCGCAGGCGTAGACACCCGGCCGTTCGGTCAGGACCGGTTCGAACCGGTCGGTCTTCACGAACCCCTGCTCGTCAACGGCGACGCCGATGCGACGGGCCATCTCGGCTACGCGCGGGTTGGCAGCAAGCGCAGTGGAGACCACGACCATGTCGTACTCCTCCTCGCGCAGCGCTCCCGCTTCGTCCTCGTAGGATATCAAGAGGTTCTCGGCATCCGCATCACTCGATCCCTCGATCCCTTTGTCCCTTTGTCCCTTCCTCTGCACCGCGCTCACCTTGCAGCGCCGGAACTGGATGCCGTACTCGTCCTTTGCCCGGTCGTAGTACTTCTCGAAGTCCTTGCCGAAGCAGCGCATGTCCATGTAGTAGACGTGGCAGTCGAGGTTGCCGCCGCAGTGCTCACGGGCGATGACCGCTTCCTTGGTCGCGTACATACAGCAGACCGACGAACAGTAGTAGTGCTCAGCGTTGCGCGAGCCCACACACTGAATCCAAGCTACCTTCCTCGGCTGTTTCAGGTCACTCGGCCGCTTGACGTGGCCTTCGTACGGTCCGGAGGCAGAGAGGATCCGCTCGAATTCGAGGCTCGTCACGACGTTTGGATACCGGCCGTAGCCGTAGCCGTATTCACCGGTCGGCTTGTACTCCTTGAACCCGGCCGAGAGCACAACCGCGCCCACCTCGATCTCATCTTCGGACGCAACCTGCGTGTGGTCGATTGCCTTCGCTTCGCAGGCGGCAACACACTGCATGCACTCAGAGCAGATGCCGCAATTCAGACAGCGCTGCGCCTCGGCCACGGCCTGTTCCTCGGTGAAGCCCTGCGCTACCTCGCGGAAGTTACCTTCACGCTCGCCCGCCGGCAGAGACGGCTCGAGCATCCGTTCCCGCCGCTCAATCTTCGCCCGCGCTGCAGCCGATTCCTCAGCCTTTGCCGCCACCGGCTTCGGCTTCTCGCGCCCCGCCGCCATATCCTGCCGGTTGATGAACCGGTCGATGGAAATCGCGGCTTCGTGTCCGGCATTCACCGCCTCGATGACCGAGGCCGGCCCCGACACCATGTCGCCTCCGGCGAACACGCCCGGCATCGACGTCTCAAACGTCAGCGGATTCACCTTGAAGGTCCCGCCCGGCCCCCGTTCGAACCCGTCAAACCCGTCGGCATCGACCGCCTGGCCGATGGAGAGGATCACCGTGTCGGCAGGCACAAACCCCTCGGCGCAGCCGAATTCCGGGTTGAATCGGTGCGCGTCATCGAAGACCCGCGTGCATTCGATGGTCCACAGACCTGTGACCCTGCCGTTCTCGCCGGCAATCGCCTGCGGTCCCCACGACGGATTGAGCTTCACGCCCTCGGCCACCGCGTCGGCGATTTCCCATTCGTGCGCGGGCATCTCGTCGCGGCACTCAAGGCAGACCATGGTCACGTCGTCAGCGCCCATCCTCCGGGCGCAGAGCGCGACATCCACCGCAACGTTTCCGCCGCCGATGACCACGACCCGCTTGCCGACCTTCGGCTTCTTCCCCGCGTTCACGTCGTGCAGAAACTCAATGCCGTGCAACACGCCGTCGAGACCTATCCCGTCAATCTTGAGGGTCCGGCTCTTCCCGCAGCCGAGGGCGACAAACGCTGCAGAATACCCCTGCCCGAGCAACTGCTGGACACCGGTAGTCCCGTTGACCGGGCTCTCGAGCTTCAATTCGACTCCAGCGTCGAGGATATCCTTGATTTCGCGGTCGAGCATCTCGCGCGGCAGGCGGTAGGCCGGAATGCCCCAGCGCATCATCCCGCCCGGCTGTTCCGCCGCGTCGAGAACGGTGACCTTGTAGCCCTTGGCCCGCAAATCGAGGGCACAGGTCAGACCAGCCGGGCCAGCGCCGACGACCGCAACCTTCTCCGTACGTTCCGCGGCCGGCTCCTTGATGACTGGGTACTCGACCATGTTCGAGTACACATAGTCGGCAACGAAGCGCTTCAGAGCCCGGATGGATACCGGTGACTCGTAGTCCTTGCGGTTGCACTCCTGCTCGCAGGGATGGTGGCAGACGCGACCGCAGATGCCGACGAACGGCAGCCGCTCGCGCACCAGTTCGTAGGCCTCCTTGAACTTGCGCTGCGAGATGAGCGCGACGTAGCCCTGAGCGTTGACGCCGGACGGGCAGGCGATCCGGCACGGTGCCTTGCCTTCGTTCTTCTCGATGGCGACGGCGTTGGGAATCGCCTGCGGGTAGAGCTTGTAGGTCGCGCGCCGCGTGGCAAGCTTCTGGTTGTACTCGTCCGGAACGGCAACCGGGCAGACCTTGGTGCAGTCCATGCAGCCCGTGCACTTGTCGAGCAGGACGAAGCGCGGCTTGCGGCGAATCCTCGCCTTGAAGTGCCCCGGCTCGCCTTCCAGGCTCAACAGCTCGCTGTAGTTCACGAGTTCGATATTCTGATGCCTCCCAGTGCCCACGAGTTTGGGCGAAAGGATGCACATCGAGCAATCGTTGGTCGGGAAAGTCTTGTCGAGCATCGCCATCACGCCGCCGATGGCCGGTCCTTCATCGAGCAGATAGACCTTGAACCCGGCCTCACCCAGTTCCAGCGCCGATTGGATTCCCCCGATGCCTGAACCGACTACCAATACCGCTCCGACCGGCCCGCTCGGCGGTTTGGAGTTGGTCACTGGCACCTGGTCACTGGTCATTCTGCCCTAGAACGAATCCGCCATCTCGAAGATGGCCTTCTTGGTTGCGTTCTTGTGCGTCATTGCGCCCGAGGGACAGGCCACCGCGCACGCACCGCACCCCTCGCAGAGCGCGGCGTTCACGACCGCCTTCTTCTTCGCAGGGTCGACCTTGACCGCCTCGTAAGCGCAGGTGTGCTCGCAGTATCCGCAGCCGACGCAGATCTCCTCATCGACCTGAGCTGTCGTCGGCGAGTGCGTGAGCCGCGTGTTGCCGAACATAGCCAGCACCTTGGCAGCCGCGGCCGAAGCTTGAGCTACGGTTTCAGGGATGTCCTTCGGACCTTGTCCACAGCCGGCAAGGAAGAACCCCGCGGTCAGCGTCTCTACCGGCCTGAGCTTGGGATGCGCCTCGGTCATGAAGCCGTGGGTGTCAATCTGGGTCTTCAGCTTGCGTGCAAGGGCCACACCATCGGGGTTGGCGACTACTGCAGTGGCGAGCACAACCAGGTCCGCATCGAGTTCAACCTTGCGGCCTGCCAGAGTATCCGAGGCCCAGACCTTCACCTTGTCGCCCTGCCTGAATATCTTGGACACCTTACCACGCAGGTACTGGATGCCGTCGTCGGTCGCCCGCTTGTAGAACTCCTCGAACCCCTTGCCCGGGGTCCGCACGTCGATGTAGCAGATTGTCGCCTCACCGTCATGCACACGGTGCTTGTACAGGATGGCCTGCTTGGCCGTGTACATGCAGCAGATCTTCGAGCAGTAAGGCATTCCGCTGGTCGAGTCGCGCGAACCCGCGCACTGCACGAAGACAACCTTCTTCGGCACCTTGCCGTCTGACGGCCGCTTCACCTCGCCCGACGTCGGCCCCGAGGCCGATAGCAGCCGTTCGAACGCCAGCCCGTCGACTACATCCGGCACCAACCCGACGCCATAGGAACCGAGCGTCGTCGCGTCGAGCAACTCGTACCCGGTCGCAAGCACGATGGCACCGACTTCCTCTTCGACATACTTGTCGGTGTCGTCGTAGCGGATGGCGCCGGTCGGACAGACCTTGGCGCAGATGCCGCATTTCCCCTTGGTCAGGTAAAGACAGGATTTGGCGTCAATCACCGGGCGATTCGGCACTGCCTGCGGCAGCAGACGATAGATCGCCTTACCGCGGACCAGCCCGCGTTCGAACCACGACTCGTTCCGGCCCGGGCACTTCTCAAGGCACACGCCGCAGCCGGTGCAGGCCTTGAAATCGACGTACCGCGCCTTCTGCCTTATCCTCACCTTGAAGTTGCCGACGTAGCCGGAGACGCTGTCAATCTCCGAATAGGTCATCAGCCTGATATTGGGATGCCGGCCGGTCTCAACCGTACGCGGAGTGAGGATACACTGCGAGCAATCAAGAGTCGGGAATGTCTCGGAAAGCTGGGCCATGTGCCCGCCGATGGAAGGCTCCTTCTCGACCAGCACGACTTCGTACCCCGCATTGGCGATGTCCAGGGCAGCCTGAATGCCGGCGATGCCGGCGCCGACCACGAGGGCACGCTTGTTGATGGAAACGGTGATGGGTTCCAGCGGCTGGTCAAGGACCGTCTTGGCCATGGTCGTGCGGATGATTTCGGTCGCCTTCGCGGTTGCCTCGTCCTTGTCCTCAGTAACCCACGAACACTGCTCGCGGATGTTGGCAATCTCGCACTGGTAGGAGTTCAAACCGGCCTCAGCACAGGCGTTGCGGAAAGTAGTCTCGTGCAGGGTCGGCGAGCAGCAGGCGACGATGACACGATCGAGCCTGTCGGCCTTCACCGAGTCGCGGACCATCTGCTGCCCCGGATCTGAGCAGCAGTACTTGTAGTCCTTGGCGACGACCACGTCCCGCATCCTGCCGACCCGCTCCAGCAACTCCGGTATCTTCACCACCCCGGCGATATTGATGCCGCAGTGGCAGACAAACACGCCGACTCGTGGCCGCCTGTTCTCAGCCGGGCGAACTGCTTCGTCCATGCTAGAGCAGTCCCTTCGACTTCAGAAGACCTATAGGGTCACCGGAGTTGTGCTCGAACCCCAGCTCATCCTGCCGCAGTCCGACGGTGACCCCGAGAAGCTGCGTGAAGTAGAACACAGGCAGCGCACCTTCGGTGGTTGCTCTCAGCTTGTCCAGGTTGTACTGGCACAACGGGCATGTCGTCACGATCGCCTCTGCACCCCACGCCTTGGCGTTGTCCAGTATCTTCTGTGACGCCCCCTTCGCGACGTCCCGCCGGTTCACAACCAGATACCCGCCGCAGCACTCGGCTTTGAAGTCGAACCGCGTCGGCTCAGCTCCGAGCACGCGCATCAGGTCGTCCATTACCCGAGGGTTCTCCGGATCATCGAACTCCAGCACTTCCTTCGGCCTGACCATCAAGCACCCGTAGTAGGATGCGACCTTCAGCTTGGACAGAGACTTGACTACCTTGGCCTTAACGGCATCCCAGCCGATGTCGTTCTTCAGGACTTCAAGGTAGTGCAGCACCTTGACCGGCCGTTCGAACTTCTCATCCACGAACGTCCTGAGGCGTTCGCTCTCGACCTCGTTGCCGGGCTGACCCAGACGGTTCTGCACGCGCTTGAGGACGTTGTGACAGGCGGCGCACAGGGTCACCAGCTTCTCGCCCAACTGGCTGGCCTTGGCCAGGTTGCGCACCGGTCCGACCTGGGCCGCGAGGTCATCGCTCGTGGCATTGTAGATCGCCCCGCAGCAGTTCCACGACGGCATCTCAACCAGTTCGAACCCGACCTTCTCGGCAGCCTTGCGCGCGCAAAGGTCCAGGCTCCGCGCCTTCGTGTAGAGCGTACAACCGGGATAGTATACGTACTTCGTCATACCGAGGATTTGCGGAAGGCGGCGATAAATGCCTGCTGCGGTATCTCCTCAAGCTCTGGGGGAGTCACGGTATCAGGGTCCACCTTACTCAGCTTGGACCTGAGAACCAGTGCGCGACAGGCCTCTGCGATTCGGGCGTAGTCCACCCCCCTTGGACAGCGTGTCCCGCAAACCAGACAGCTCGCGCACATCCATATTCCGTCCGAGCCCACCAGTTCATCGGCTCTGCCCAACTGCAGCAGCCTGATTGCCTTGCTCGGCGGCGGGTCCATAGCCTCGCCAATCGGACATCCTGAGGTACAACAGCCACACTGATAGCAGTCGCTCACGATCTGACCACTGAGCGCTTCTATCTGCTCAAGCAGCTCGGCCGACGAATGAGATGTCGCCATTGGTGGACAAAGAGCATAAATCCGCCGGCCCGCGCTGTCAAGAATCATGGACGTCAAACCGATCAAAACTTGACTTGCCGCGGTGGGGGCGTATATTAATGCAGGTTATGACCGACGAAGAGTTCTTCGATACACTCCTGTCTGAGTGCATCAAGCGGAACGCATCCGACCTGCACATGACCGTAGGGCGGCCGCCGACGCTTCGCATCGACGGCTACCTCCATCCGATTGAGGGCTGCCCGGTCCTCATACCCGAGATGACCGAGAGCTTCAAGAACATAGCCACCAAGGACCTGCGACATCTGCGCGCTCAGATTGACAACGGTGGCGGCGGCGACTTCGCCCTTAACTTCCGCAACATGGCCCGGTTCCGGGTGGCTGTGTACAAGCAGAAGGGGTACTTCGGCATGGCCCTCCGGCTCATTCCGCGGCGCATCCTCTCGTTCGAAGAGCTCTTTGTAACAACGCACCTGATCCCGCGTCTCAAGAGCCTGCTCGACCGCCCGCACGGCCTTATTCTAGTGACCGGTCCTACCGGTATGGGCAAGACGACAACGCAGGCGACTTTCGTCGACTACATCCTGGAGAGCCCGCGCCACGTCCTGACCATCGAGGACCCCATCGAGTTCAACCACGACCACAAGAATGGCCTTATCACTCAGCGCGAGGTCGGCGTTGACGTTTCATCCTTCCGTGAGGCGGTCATGAAGGGCTTGCGCTCCAACCCGAACGTCATCCTCATCGCTGAGATCCGAGACCTGGCGACGTCGGAAGCAACCATCTGGGCAGCAGAATCTGGTCACTTGGTCATCGGCACCCTGCATACCACCAACGCGCCGGAAACCATTACCCGGTTCATCGACATCTTCCCGCCTGAAATCCGTGACCAGATTCGAATCCAGTTCTCGCTGTCTCTGCTCGCCGTCATTTCCCAGCGCCTCCTGCTGAAGGCGGGAGGCAAAGGTCGAGTTGGCTGTTACGAGGTAATGATGGCCACGCCGGCAGTACGTAACCTGATCCGCGAGCGCAAGACCGAGCACCTTGCTTCGGCAATCCAGACAAGTTCGGCCGAGGGCAGTATCTCATTTGATGCCTACCTGGCCGAGTTGTACCGCGCCGGCAAGGTCACCTACGAGACGGCCATCGCCTCGGCTGCTGACCCCAAGGGATTCCGCGAGCTTGTGGAATTCGGCCAGCGCACGGCCGCCGGCAGGAAGTAGCTGCTAGCGCTATACCAGGCGATACATACGGCCCCAGCGGCCGTTTTCTTTTTCGGTACCAGCAGGCTTCAGTAAAGAGAAGGGACTCGCGGCCGCGGAACGCTAGGGCAACTCGCGTCGCGTCCGGGTGATTGCCAGCACGGTCCGGTTCGGCATCACCTGCCAGCGGATTTCGGGCAGCGAAACGAGTGGTTTGGTGCTGAAGTACCGCGCCAATCCACCCTCTCCCAGCCACAGCGGTCCGCCCGCTTCGTGCGCGGCTCCGTACCAGCATCCGACCAGCGCCATCTCGGCGCACATCATGCAGAATGAGAGCGACCCTTCATCCTCCAGTGCGGCGATCGCGTTTGTCAGAGACTCGACCGGGGACTGTTCGTCAAGCTTGCTCAGCAGGTGGAGGAAGTACCGCTCGCTCGGATTCCTGGAATCGGTTATGCGGCCGCCGGTTCCAAGCCGGTCCTCGTGCTTCACCAGTCCGGGATGGCAGAATGCCCAGACGTGACCGGCCTCGCGCCTGATATAGGGCCTGAATTCGCGCGGCGAAGCCGGAGCCGCGCCGCCGATGCTGACCAGAACCATGTCGGTACGAAGCTCGTCCAGTCTGCCGAATTCCGGGTCCTGCGCGCAGGGCTGGGCGGACCTGATGGTCTCAAGCCGGTTGCCGTAGCAATGCGCGACTCCCCACCCCCCCGAGTCGCAGTCGACGCCCGCCACCGCACGTGTTGCGCGAATCACGATGTCCATCTGGAACTTGCCCGCCACTGCCACCAGAGTACTCAAGGCTAGAACTCCATGGCGATCCCGGCTCGCAGCACAAGTCCGAGGTCCGAAGTTCGAAGCTCGAAGTTCGGCGTTCGGAGTTCATACGGGCCGAGGGCGAGATGCATCTCCCGGTCGAACCCGTACATCTGGGCCGAAACGTAGGCATCGGCCATCGAGAAAGCCATCACCGCCCCGGTCCACCAGAACAGCACCGTCCGCCGGTCGCGGTGCCGAACATAGTCTGTGCTATCGATGCTGTTGCGATGCTCTCGGTAAAGACCCAGGGATTTCGAGGCCGCAAGGTGCTCCCTGACCGTGAAGTACCCGAGCGTCACTTCGGCCGGGGCAATCAGCGCAGCCTTCCACCAGTTGCCGGTATAGACCTGGCCGCCGCCGGGCAGGAGGAAAGAAAGCAGGACCGCGGTGCCCGGGGACTTGGCCGGACGGTAGTGACTGACCGTGTCCGCCTTGAGTGTGCCTTTGGCCGGTTCCAGCGAGGGCTTCAGTGTGTCGGGAGTCTGCGCCAGGACGAATCCGGCCAGCAGCGCCAGGCCCGGTAGCGCGCGACTGGTCACTTATGCCTTACGACTATTTCAACTCGTTGGCTGGCGGTACCGGGAGCTGGCCCGGTTGCACGCGAACCCAGGAGACTCAGGACCCGGATTCGATCCGGGGCCACGCCCCACGCGGCAAGGCGGGTCGCGACGACTCCGGCCGCGGCAGCCGCATAGTCCCAACCGCCCGGGTACCGAGTCCTTGCCGCCAGCGGCACCTGGCCGATTCCGGCGTGGCCGATGACCTCGACCGGGCCGGCGTACGATTGCAGTGAGGTAACGCACGTTCGCAGCAGCGAATCGGCCGAGGGCACGAACTTCAGGTCGGTCGCGCCGCCGAACAGCTCGTCAAACGAGTACGAGACGCTGAACAAGGTGTCCCGCTCTGTCCCGACCCGCTTGATGCTGTCGTTCACCTGCTGCAACTGACCGATCCACATGTTTATCTCATTCTGCTGCCGGACGATCCGGTCCGCGCGCGGTGCGTAGGCAAAGTTGTAGAACAGAAGAAAGCCGACGGCAAGCGCCAGGAACATGATCCAGCCGAAGCTCGAGATGAACGACTTCATGCTAGTATCCTAGCACAATGCCGGTGAAGATACAAGTGGACAGGCGCGCGTCCCATTCCGCCTCACTGCCACGCGTCATGCTGCTTCTCTAGCCGTTCGAGCTTGCTCGCGAGCTCAGCTCTTCGGTTGCGCTCGGCCTCGACCACATCCGGCTTTGCGCGCGCGGCAAAGTCAGGATTGGCGAACTTCGCGTCGATGCCGGCGACGAGCCTTGTCAGATTCGCAATCTCCTTCTTCATCCGTTCGAGTTCCTTCTCGACGTCGACCACACCCGCCAGAGGAACGTATGCCTCGCAGCCGGGCAGCACCGCGACCGACGATTTCTCGGGGCGCAGGGCCCCGAACTCAAGCGCCGACACGCCGGCCAGTTCCCGGATCAGGCCCGCGCTGTTCCGGAGAAACCCGGTGAGTCCGGCGTCGGTTGAGTTGACGATACAGCGCACCTCGCTCTTGGCCGGCACCTCCATTTCGGCCCGGATGTTCCGAACCGCGACAATCAGCTCGCGCATCGTCTCGACCAGCCCAATGCCGCCCTCGCCGACGGCAATCGGCTCCGGCCACTTTGACCGCATGATGCTGCCGCCGAATCGCATCCGCTGCCACAACTCCTCGGTGATGAAAGGCATGAACGGGTGGAGGAGCTGCAGGGTGCCGCGCAGGACGTGGTGGAGCGTCCAGCGGCAGGCCGCATCGTCCGCCCGCAGGCGCAGCTTGGCGAATTCCAGGTACCAGTCGCAGAGCTCATGCCAGAAGAACTCATGCAGCCGTGACGCCACCGCCGCATAGGAGCATGCGTCGAGCCCGCCGGTGACCAATTCAACCGTACGGCCATACCGGCTCATTATCCACCGGTCCTCGGGAGCGAGCGCCGGATTATCCTTGTCCGGGGCCGCGCCCGCGACGTGCGGCGCGATCAGTCGACACGCGTTCCACACCTTGTTAGTGAAGTTCCGGCCGAACTCGAAGCGTTTCTCGCTCAGCCGGTAGCTCTGTGACTGGCTCTCAAGGTAAGCAAGCGTGAAGCGCACCGCGTCGGTGCCGTACTTCTGGAACATGTCCACCGGGTCGATGCCGATGCCCTTGGACCGGCTCATCCGCTCGCCCGTCTCGACGAGTATGAACGAGTGAAAGTAGACCCGTGAGAACGGGATGTCGCCCATAAACCTGAGGCCGGAGAATATCATCCGGGCGACCCAGAGGAAGATGATGTCCGGCGCGGTCGAGAGGAAGTCGGTCGGATAGAACTTGGCCAGATCCGGCGTCTTCTCCGGCCAGCCCATGGTCGAGAAAGGCCAGAGCGCGGACGAAAACCACGTATCGAGGATGTCCTCGTCCTGCCGCAGGTTCTTTGAATGGCACTTCGGGCACTCGGTCGGGTCCTGCCGCGCGACGGTTATCTCCCCGCAGTCGCAGTACCAGACCGGGATGCGGTGACCCCACCAGAGCTGGCGCGATATGCACCAGTCGCGGATATTGTACATCCACTCAAGGTAGACCTTGTTCCAGCGTTCGGGAATGAGCTTCACCCGGCCCGACTCCACGACCTCGATTGCCGGCCGGGCCAGCTCCTGCATCCGGACGAACCACTGCTCGGAAATCAGCGGCTCGACCACGGTACCGCACCGCTCGCAGATGCTCGCGCTCAATTTGTACGGCTCAATCTTCTCCATCAGCCCTTGAGCTTCGAGGTCCTCGACCACGCGCTTGCGGCACTCCTCGCGCGACAAGTTCCGGTACTTCTCCGGCACCTCGTCGGTCATCCGCGCCTTGTCGTCAATGACCGTGATGAACTCGAGGCCGTGTTTCTTCCCCATCTCGAAATCGGAGGCGTCGTGCGCCGGCGTCACCTTCACGGCGCCGGTGCCGAACTCGGCGAGCACGAGTTCATCGGTGACGAGGGGAATCACGCGTCCCACCAGCGGCAGCACGAGGTTCCTGCCCGCCAGGTGCTTGTACCGCTCGTCCTTCGGGTTCACCGCCACAGCCGTGTCGCCGAGCATCGTCTCCGGACGGGTCGTGGCAACGACGACGTAGTCCGGCCCTTCGTCATTCGGACTTCGTGCTTCGGACTTGGCTATCGGATATCGTATGTACCACCAATGGCTGTTCTGGTCCTGGTGCTTCACCTCCAGGTCCGAGACCGCAGTATGGCAGCGCGGGCACCAGTTCACGATGCGCGTGCCGCGGTAGATGAGCCCTTCCTCGTAGTAGCGCACGAAAGCCTCGCGCACCGCGCGCGAACACACCTCGTCCATCGTGAAGCGGGTCCGGGTCCAGTCGCAGGCACAGCCCAGGAGCTTGAGCTGCTCGATGATGCGCGTCCCGTACTTCTCCTTCCACGCCCAGGCGCGTTTCAGGAACTCCTCGCGACCAAGCTGGAACCGGTCAGTCCCTTCGGCGGCCAGTGCCCGGTCGATGTGGGTGTGGGTCCCGATGCTCGCGTGGTCGGTGCCGGGCAGCCAGAGCGTCTCAAACCCCTGCAGTTTCTTGAACCGGATCTGCGCGTCCTGCAGGGAATTGTTCAGGGCATGGCCGACGTGCAGCGAGCCGGTGATGTTCGGTGGCGGGATTACGATTGAGAACTTCGGCTTCTTCGACTGCGCATCGGCCGTGAAGAACCCGCTCTCCTCCCAGAACCGGTACCATTTGCCCTCAACCGGCCGGGGGTCATACCGGGAGGAGAAATCGCCTGCGTTTGCGTCTTGCATGAGTGGCTATTATAGAGGCGAACCGGAGAGTGTCAAAACAGAGAAGCCTCGACTGGCATGATACTGCCCGCCCCGGCAGTCCAGGGAGTTCGGATTCAACGCCTGGTGGTCCGGCTCAAGTCCTGGCGCTGGCAGCCATCGCCACCATCCGACTCCGAACGCCAGCCGCAGTTGGGACTCTGTGCCCGCCAGGGTCTGGAACGCGGCCTACTCGTCCGGAATCTGGTTGCAGCCGCCGCACCCTCGCCGGTCAGCCGGAGGTGGCTCGTTGACGACCAACGAGAGCAGTGCCGGCTCACCGCGCTGCCCCTTGCTGCCGAGGACTGTGGCCCGCACGATGCAGGGGCTGGGAAAGGTCTGCCCGGCTCGAATCACGGCGGAATCGGAAGCCCAAGCCCCTACAAAGAAACCCCGGTCGCGGCGGAACGGTCCGATCACTTGCCAGTCCCGGCCCGTCGAGTCGCTCCCCAGCAAGTACTCCCCGATACACAGCTCGGCATCGGGTAGGTCGGACGCGACCACGAATGATGCGTTACCGGTTACCGATCGACCGGCACGGGGGTAGGTGAAGTTAGTGAGTGCCTCAGTCTGATTCGGGCCCGGCTTGTACACGAACGTACCTGCAAGACTCTGGGTGCGCGTGGTATCCTTAGGCGTGCCGGCGGTATCCACGACCGCCACGCGCCAGGCATAGGTCCGACCGGCCACGAGCGTACTCCCGGCAGGCATCCGTAACGCCGTCGTCGGCACTTGGTGGGATTCGAAGACGGACGGGTTGCCCCGGACCGCCGCCAAACCGTTCTGGCCGCGCTGTACTTCCACGACGCGCAAGGCGTAGTTGAAATCGACAAATGGACCTGACAACTCCGGCGGGTCCCAAGCAAGAACAGGCTGCGTGTCGCCGACTGCAGAACCATTGGGTGGCCAGGCCAGCCTGATTCGTTTGGGCACTCGTACGCGGAAGAAGAACACCCTCTGCGTCATCTTCGGAGCCAGCGTAACGAGATAGGTGTAGTCACCGGCAGGCAGCACCTTCTTCGACCTGATGAATGCCTCGTAGCCCTTCTTGCACGACACGTCGGTCAGCTTGATGTCCGCCGCCGTGATTCGGCGTTCGCCGGGGGCGAGCTCGACCGGTGGAGTGCTGGCGGAGAACACCGATCCAACCTCGGCCTCGCGTGCCTCAACCCGGAAGGACACGGAGCATGACTTGGCGGTCGAATTCCGCATTGTGATACTCCAGAGGTTCTTGAAACTCTCTTGGTCCGGTTGCGGCGAAACGATATCAAAGGAAACCGTCGCGCTGGGGAGCTTCCGCGCCGCCGCGAACGACAGAAAGACTGCGGCAAGAACGATGCTGCACGTTGCCCCGGCTCCGACCTTCGAGCGCGGCCGGCCGCGGCCGGCCCGCGGCTTCAGGAGAATCGCGAACATACTGCGCACAATCGACGTCCGAATACGGTCACCTCCTCGGTCAGAGAACGCACTCCATAAATTCGCCGGTCGCCGGCACAACGGGCCGACTCTGGCTTGCGAATCGACCCGCGCCGGACCGCCATTGCTGCCAATTAGTGATAGCACGAACGTCACCTCTTGTCAAGCGGAACTGAGTCCTTCTGCCGCCGGCTTGACTGCCGGGGACTCGACGTCTATCATCTTTCCATGAAGCACAACGACCAGCAGACCACATGGTCGTCGCCCCAGCGCGGCTGCGGCCGTGCCTGGCTGCCGGCCTTGGTCATTCTCACACTGCTGCGGATGGAAACCGCAGAAGCGTCACCCTCCAGCCTCGCAAGGACGACTGACTGGCTTGCGGCCAACATGACGCGGCCTGATGTCAGAATCGTCGACCTGCGCTACGGAATCGAGTACTACTGGGAGGCGCACGTACCGGGCGCCGTCCACATCTATCCCGACGTACTGACATGGCCGAACAACGGCATTCCGTCAAAACCGATGTCGCCGGAGGCGTTCGCGGAGTTGCTCGGCAACATGGGTATCACTGACACCACGACGGTGGTGGCCTATTCGGAGGTCGTCGATTCGCTGTCTCCGTACTTCACCTGGCTGCTCGACTACATAGGCCACAAACGGCAGGCGCTGATTGCCGGCGAACTTGACCGGTGGCGTTTCGAAGGAAGGCCGCTGACGCCCGACTTCCCCGCAATCCAGCCTCTGGTCTATCAACTCCCTCCGAAGCTGAACGAGAACGTCAGGGCGAGGCTGGCCGACGTCAAGGCCGCGCTCGGTGACAAGAAGACGGTCCTGCTCGACGTGCGGTCGCCGGTGATGTTCAGCGGCGAGGCGGGCTACACGAAGCGCCGCGGCCATATCCCCGGCGCCGTCAACCGCCCCTGGCTGCGCGACCTGACCGGCGACTACACCTGGCGCGACTCATCCGAGCTCGCGAAGGAATACAAGGCGCTCGGCGTCACTCCGGACAAACGGATCATCACCTACTGCACCCGTGGTTACCGCTCAACGACCACCTATGTAACTTTGAGGCACATACTCGGCTACCCGAACGTCGCGGTCTATGATGGGAGCTTCAGCGAGTGGGCCGAGGCCGCCGACACGCCGGTCGACACCGGATTCAGATGAGTTTCACTCTCAACCCGTAACTTGCGACCGGACAGGACTCTCGGTGTCGCCGCGCAAGCGGCCCCGAGAATCAGCCCGCAGACCACGTTGCGAGTCGCGGTCGCAATCACGGTGCGATTCACGACCGGAATCAACCCGAACGTGGTCCCGCAAGTCAGCGGCAGATTCGCCGTAGAGATAGACCCGCAGATGACTCTCCTGACGGGTGTCTGAGACTAAGCCTGGCTCACGTCGGCAATCGCGGCCCAAGAGGCCATGGAATAGAGCCCCGGTACCACCTTGGGAACCGTTCCCGGAACGGTTCCCGGGGTGATTCGCACGGCCTTGGTTCGGACATCATCTGCAACGGATAAGATACTGCTTTTCAGTGCCTTATACAGAGGCACGTCCAACTTGCCATGCCCACGGTCACACCCGCCTGGCGGCGCTGTGCTTTGGCGCGGAAAAGCCGGCGGGAGAATCAGGAGCGCGCCACCGGCGAACGCCCGGCGCTGATGCGGTCAAGCGCCGCCTCGATGCGGTGCCGGTTCTGGTAGTAGAGCAGGCCGAGAATCGCCGCGACCAGCCCGACCATCGCCCACTCGCGCCAGCCGAAGTGGGCCGCGCTTGCCCCGACCGCGCACTCGAGCAGGTTCGACGGGAGTCGCGCAACCAGGACAAGGCCGAGAAAGAGCGGCAGCGGCATCGCCGTGAGTCCGGCAAGGTAGTAGACCCAGTCGCCGACCGGGTTGGGCACAAGCAGCAGCAGGAAGATGTAGAACGTGCCGCGCCGCAGGACGAGAGCGTCCAGCTTCGCCAGCCGCTCAGGAGAGAGGAAGTACTTAAGTAGCCTGCGTCCAAGGAGCCTGATGAGCAGGAAGTCCAGAGCAGCTCCCAGCATCACCCCGATCATCAGCCAGATAACAGTCGGCCAGAGCCCCAGCGCGTAGCCGGCCGCGAACGACATCGCATTGCCCGGCAAAGGGGCAACCGCAATCTGGATGACCTGAAACAGGACGATGCCGACCGGCGCCCACGCGCCCCAGCTCCGCACCAGCAGACGCAGTTCCTCGGGATGGCGGAACAGGTGCCAGACCCGGCCGCCGGCGAAAACCAGCGCGACCGCCATGCCGATTAGCGCGACGATGGTCAGGACCATCGCTACCCTCTGCCCGACTGTGTGCGGCGGCGGCGCCGGACGGCTCCGTCGCTCGACCGGCTTAGGACTACCCGACGAGGACGGCTCCACCGTTGACGTTCAGTATCTCGCCGGTGACAAAGGTCGAAAGCTCGGAAGCAAGAAAGAGCACGGCGCCGGCGAACTCCTCGGGCCGGCCGACGCGGCCCAGTGGAATCGTCGCGACGACCGCGTCGCGGGCATCGGGTTTGCTCAACGTCGCACGCGACATGTCGGTGTCGAACCAGCCCGGCGCGATGCAATTGACAAGGATGCGGTCCGCGGCCAGCTCCGGTGCCAGCGACTTGGTCAGGCTGATGACTGCGCCCTTGCTGGCGGCATAATGCGAGTGGAGTGCTTCGCCTCGCTGGCCTGCGGTCGAGGCGACGAGGATGATGCGGCCGCCGCCGGCTTTCCGCATCAGCGGCACCGCCTCCCGGCAGCAGTAGAAGACACCGCGGACATTGATGTCGAGCGTCTCGGCAAGCTGCCGGTCGGTCATCTTCTCGATGGCAGCGCCTTTCCAGATCCCGGCGTTGGCAACGAGGACATCGAGCCGGCCGAGGCTGTCGGCGACACCCTCGACCATGTCCTTGACCTCGACCGGTGACGCCACGTCTGCCCGGAGCGCTAATGAACGGACTCCAAGCCCCGCACACTCGGCCGCCACGTCGACGGCCGCCCGCGCGTTACGCCGGTAGTTGATTGCCACGTCCGCGCCGGCCCGCGCAAGTGCCAGCGCCGCGGCCCTGCCCAGTCCCCGGCTGCCGCCGGTCACGAGGCCGACGCGGCCGGAAAGGTCAATCCCGACCATCAGGCTACCGGCCCGCCTCTGACCGGCAGCGCCGCGCAGAACTTCTCGATCTCTTCCTCGGTGTTGTAGAAATGCGGGGAGATACGCAGCCGGTTCTCGCGCAGAGAACAGATGAACCCCTGCTGCTTGAGCCGTGCGTGGAGCACCGACGTATCGATGTCAGGCCGGCTGGCCGTGACTATTCCGGCATGACGCTGCGGGTCCGCCGGTGTGATGACCTCGAATCCCCTCTCCTCCAGCCGCCGCCGCAGCAGTTGCACCAGCATCCGCACCCGCTCGGCGACTTCGCTCATCCCGACGTCGAGCAGGATGCGCAATGACTCGCGCAGACCGTAGATGCCGATGTAGTTCTTGGTACCCTCTTCGAACCGATTCGCGCCCGGCTTCATCGGCTTCTGCGTATAGATGTCGTTGAACTCCTCCCACTGGGCCGAGAGCCAGCCGAGGTTCGCGGGCTTGAGCTTGGGCAGAATCGCCGAGTTGACGTAGAGGATACCGCTGCCCTGGGGCCCGAGCAGCCACTTGCCGCCGCCCGCATAGACGAAGTCCACGCTCAGGTCCGCGAAGTTCTGGTCGACCGCACCGAGTCCCTGCATCGCGTCAACCAGGATGTGGATGGCGCGCGTGCGGCAGAACGCGGCGATCGCCGCGACGTCGGCCCGCACGCCGGACAGGAAGTGAACCCAGTCAATCACGATAGCCCGCGTGTGCCGGTCCACAAGTCGGAATACGCAGTCTGCCCCGTTGACAAGCTCGGCGCTCGTAACGTAGCGCTTCTCCACGTGCGGCAGCAGGTAATGGAACGGATAGACATTGCTCGGGAACGCGTCTTTCATCATCACCAGGTTGTCGCCGTGCTCCCATGGGATGGAACCGATGGCGACGATCGCGCCCGCCGACGTGTTCTTGATGAACGCTATCTCCTCGCAGCGTACGCCCATCAACCGCGCGGCCAGCGCGCGGCCCTCTTCGACTCCGGCCTCGGCTTCGGAGTACGGCACCTCGCCGTGCTGCCGGCACTGTTCGATGTAGCCGTTCATTGCCTGGACAACCGGTGTCGCCAGCGGGCCGTTCGACGCATGGTTCAGATAGATGTATCGGCGCGTGACCGGGAAGAGCTCCCGGAACGCCTTGAGCTGCAGGTCAGTCACAACTTGGGATTATGCCGGGCAAATCGGCTCAGGCAAGCCCGGCTGATGCGCCGGGAACTACCGCACGATCACGACCGGTGCGCTGCCCGCGCCGGTCACTGAGACGTAGTACGCTCCGGGTCGCAGGTCGCCCAGGTCCAGCTCGGTCCGCTGACTCCCGGCCGTGAGGACACCGCGCTTCACCAGCCTGCCGCAGACATCGTGAACCCGAATGTCGCGCGCGCCTGTCGTAGGCTGCAGGTCAATCCGCAACACGCCCGGACAGGGCCGGGGCGATATTCGCAGGGAAGCGGCCGGATTCGCGACTCGGTCCTCCGCAACGTCAGTCAGACTAATGCCGGCCAGCTCATGCAGGTACAGCAGCGTACGGACCTCATTCTGCGCCTCCTGCGCCTCTGGAATCCAGACCGGCGGATAGTACCGGGAGTAGACCTTGTTCGGCTGGTTCATCACCGAGTCGTTGACGCGGGTCCACACACTGATTCCGGCTCCGCCGTAGACGGCTGCAGTAGCACTGTCTATCAACTGGATGCAGTGCCGGTTATCCGGAATGGCGGGATTGCTGTCTACCTCTGTCTGGACGCGCAGGTACGCGCCCGGTACCTGCTTCATGAATCGTGCCGCCTCCCGTTCCTGCCAGAAGGCCTCGGAGTCGGCAGGCACCGGCACGAAACCGCCCGAATCCTGGCAGGTCTGCGACCGGTCGGCCGGACCCTCGAAGTCGAGCAGAAACGCCACGCTCGGCTCGGAGTAGCGCGCAATCGTACCCGAACCCATCGTGATACCGTAGCCCCTTGTGTACACACCCAACCGGCTCGTGTCCACGTAGTCGCGGCTCGCGAGCACCCACAGGCAGGCATGCATCCCGTCCTGATGCACATAGCCGCCATAGTTCTCCGGGTACGCACCGCTTTGGCCGCGGCCGTCCGGGTCGAAGTGCAGAAACGCAAACCCGTCCGACGCGATGTCGTCGGGCAGACCGGTCGCGTCCTGCGAACTGCCGCACCCGGTCCCGTCCGGCACGAACACGACTCCCGGCACGCGGTTGTCCGGCCCGGCATAGGCCGGCCGGTGGATATGGACGTACAGGCTGCAACCTGAAGACGGGTTGACGACCTGCAGGGTTTCAACCACCACAGCCACGGTGTTCGGATACTGCCATACGGTATCACCATCCGGCATCAGCTCGACCACGAAGTCACCGGCTGAGACCAGGGTATTGCCGCTGGCCAAACGGACTGCCGCAAAGGGCATGGTCAGGCCTGCTGCGCTCCAGACGATGGCGCTCGAGCTGTCTACTTCGATGACCCGGTTGCCCTTGGTATCCGCGATCAAGGTGTTACCGTTGTCGAGCCGCTGGGCGCAGCGGGCCCAGGAGAGGCCGGCCGTGTCCTCCCAGACGACCGTGCCCGAAGAGTCCACCTCGATGACCCGGTTGTGCTCCGAATCGCAGATGAGGGTGTTACCGCTCGCCAGCCGGCGGCCGTTGTGCGGAGCGAAGAGGTCCGAGTAACTCCAGGCAATCTGGCGCTGCGGCGTCACCTCAATGACCCGATTGTGGTTCCGGTCGGTGATGAGTGTGTTGCCGTTAGCCAGGCGAAAGGCCTCGTTCGGGTAGTCGAGGCTCTCGGTCATTGTCCAGACCGCGTCGCCCCGCAGGTTCACCTCGATGACGTGGTTGCCCTCGCTCGATGTCATAAGCGTGTTATCGGTTGACAAACGGCGCGCGGTGTGGAGAAACGGCACGTCGCACGCGATGTAGGCCCAGACCAGCCGGCCCAGACTGTCCACCTCCAGCGCGCGCGCCGCCGCGGCCGCCCCGGCGAACCCGCCGTCAGCAATCAGCGTATTGCCGTCAGGCAGGCGCTCAATGCCGAGCGGCTGCACCGGCACCGATGCCGCCACTGATGACAGACTGCCAGCGAGCGTGAAGAGCACAACGGACAGCCTTGTCCAGCAGAGGGAATTCACGAGCGAATGGCGTACTCCGCACACGATTGAGCCTTAGGCCAAGTTAACGCTGGCATGCTCCCAAGTCAAGTGCTCCGGAGCGGCCCGGGGCCGGCAATCGATGCGCTAGCGCACGATCACGACGGGCACGGTGCCCGCACGGGTCGCCGAAACGTAGTACGCCCCCGGTCCCAGGTCGCGCAGGTCGAGACCAGCCCGGGTAATCCCTGCGGGTATTACGCCACTCCTGACCAGCCTGCCGCAGACATCGTGCACCTGGAATCCACGCGGCGTGGTTGCGGCCGGGAGCGTTAGTTCCAGCACACCCCGGCAGGGCCGCGGCATCGCCTGCAGGGTTCCGGCCGGGCCGACTTCGCGAGGCCCGGAGACGACTCCGGACAAATCCATGTCGGCCAGCTCGTGCAGATACAGGAGAACGCGCACGATGTTCTGGGAGGCCTCCGACTCCGGAATCCAGACCGGTGTGCCCGAGATGCTCGGCAGCGCGTAGACCTGGTTCGCCGCATTCATCACCGAATCATTGACCCGGGTCCACACGCTGATCCCCTCTCCGCCGTAGGCGGCATCCGTAGCGCTGTTAATCAGCTCAATGCAGTGCCGGTTCTCGGCAATAGTCGGGTTGTGGTCCACCTCGGTCTGAATCCGCAGGTACGCACAAGACACCTGCTTCATGAACCGGGCTGCCTCCCGCTCCTGCCAGAATGCCTCGGAGTCGGCCGGCACCGGCACAAACCCACCCGAATCCTGGCAGGTCTGCGACCGGTCGGCCGGACCCTCGAAGTCGAGCAGGAACTTGACGCGCGGCTCAGGATACCTTGCGATGGCGCCCGCTGCCATCGTGATGCCGTAGCCCCAGGAGCAGACGCCCAGCCGGCTCGTGTCCACGTAGTCGCGGCTCGCGAGCAATGACAGGCAGGCGTGCAAACCGTCCTGATTCACGTACCCGTTGTAGTCCTCCGGACATGCGCTGCTCCGGCCCCTGCCGTCCGGGTCGAAATGCAGGAACGCGAATCCGTCCGACGCGATTACTTCCGGCAGGCAGGTCGTGTCCAGCGAACTGCCGAACCCGGTTCCGCCCGGCACGAAGACCGCGCCGGGTACGCGGTTGCCCGGCCCGGCATTGGCCGGCCGGTGAACTTGCACATACAACGTACACCCGGAGGTGGGATTGACGACCTGCAGTGTCTCAACCACCACGGCCACGGTATTCGGATACTGCCACGCGGTGTCGCCGGCCGGCGTCAGCTCGACCACGTGGTCGCCGGCCGAGACCAGGGTATTGCCGCCGGTCAGCCGCACTGCCGCGAATGGCATCGTCAGGTCGCCAGCACTCCAGACGATTGTCCCGAACTGGTCCACCTCGATTACCCGGCCATGCTGGGTGTCGGTAATCAGCGTATTGCCGCTGCTGAGCCGCTGCACGCTGCGCGGCCAGCGCAGCCCGGTTGAATACTGCCAGACGATGTTGCCCGCCGCGTCGACCTCGATCACCCGGTTATTGCCCCCGTCGCACACCAGCGTGCTGCCGTTGCTCAGGCGGTTGCCGTTGTGCGGACCGGAGAGACTCCGGTAGCTCCAGACAATCGAGCGCTCGGGCGAGACTTCGACAATTCGGTTGTTATCCCGGTCGGTGATGAGCGTATTGCCGTTCTCCAGGCGTATCGCCTCGTTCGGATAGGCGAGGCTCGCCGCCGCTGTCCAGACCGTGTCGCCGTTCCGGTTCACCTCGACCACCCTGTTCCCGTTGCTCACTGACATCAGCGTGTTGCCGTTCACCAGCCGGCGCGCGGTGTGAACGAACGGCACGTCGGACTTGACGTAGGCCCAGACCAGCCGGCCCAGGCTGTCCACCTCGAGAGCGCGCGCGGTTGAGTCCAAACCGCCGAGCCCGCCGTCGGTAATCAACGTATTGCCGTTGGGCAGGCGCTCGACACCGAGCGGCTGTATCGGCAGCGAGGCCGCCACTGGCGACAGGCTGCCCGCAACGGCGATTGCCAGAACGCACAGCCCCGCAAGACTGCAGCATCGAAACAGACCTGCTGTCTTGAACATAGTGGAATTCAGATGTGTCACCAACGTCGATTGGCTGCAACATGCATGCCAGAGGGATCATGCCCCGGTTTTGAGGGAGCGAAGCCGACAGCGGCCTGGAGAAGTAATGAGCGGCCCGACGCATGCGTGCAGTTTATGCACACCACCGGGCATTTGTTTCGGACCACCGAATCATGGGAGCCTGTCGGGCTGGTCACGCCGCCGGAAAGCACCAGGCTTCTTGTCTGGTCTTCTTGTCCCCATAACAGGCAGGGGCGGGTCAGAGACCCGCC